>JAMNYG010000187.1 GCA_023622945.1 Bacillota bacterium
GTCATTGTAATGTCTTCCATAATACTGAGCCGCATTACCGGTTTTGTGAGAGCAGCCCTTATCCCCAATATGATACCTTCCCCGGAAGAGAAGGATGCTTTTTTCATGGCTTTCAGGATTACGGATCTGATGTACAATCTGCTTATTGGGGGTGCAATGTCATCTGCCCTTATTCCAACTCTTACAGGGTATATTGCAAGAAATGAAGAGGAAGACGGCTGGAAGGCTGTAGGTACATTTGTAAACATAGTTTTTCTGCTGATGGTATTGATCAGCGGCTTTGGAATTATTTTTTCTCCGCAGATAGTTGAGATTATGGCTCCTGAATTTCATGAGGAAACAAAAAAACTGACGGCTGAGCTTTCAAGAATTCTGTTTCCTTCGGTGTCTTTTTTAATGCTTGCAGGGCTGACCAACGGCATTCTTAACTCTTACCAGAGGTTTGCAGCTGCGTCCTATGGACCGTCTTTTTACAACATAGGATGCGCTTTAAGCATATTTTTCCTGAGCAGATACGGAGTCAAAACGGTTGTGACGGGAATAATGTTCAGTGCAGCCGGCTATTTTTTGCTTCAGCTGTCTTTTGCCGCACCCAATTTAAAATATTACAAACCTAAAATATATTTGAAACATCCCGGCTTAAGAAAGCTGATAAAGCTGGCAGTGCCTTCCTTTATTTCTTCTTCCATTATGCAGATAAATTCGGTAATATCAACCGTATACACCGGCCTTTTGGCTGTAGGAAGTATAACGGCTTATACCATGGCAAACGACATCTGGCAGCTGCCCTACGGGATATTTGCAACCGGCATGGGAATGGCCGTACTTCCCAGCATGTCTGAAAGCATAGCCGTAGGACGGAAGGAAGATTACAAGAAAATACTTGAAAAAAGTCTGAAGTCGGTACTTATGCTTGTGATACCTTCGGCTGCCGGACTGATTGTCCTTGGAAAACCTGTTGCCAGTGCCATATACAGATGGTCGGAGGTTGTAACTCATTTGGATATATCAAAAGTCAACAATATATTAGTGTTTTTTTCACTGGCTTTGCTTTCACACTCGGCATTGGCAATTGTCAACAGAGCTTTCTATGCCGTCAACGATACCAAAACTCCTCTTTTTGCCGGAACAGGAGCCATTATTGTCAATGCTCTTCTGAGCATGGTTTTTTTGAAGCATACATCCCTTGATGCATCCGGGATGGCTTTGGCTTATTCCATATCCAGTTTTCTCAACATCATGGTCCTGGTGATTATTCTGGACAGAAAAATGCAGGGAATTTACCTTGGCAGAATTGGAATTTTTGTCCTTAAGACCGTGTCTGCTTCTTTCATCATGGGTATGATACTGCATTTAACAAACATATTTATACCTGTTGATTATGCTTCTGAATTCAGTCTGAAATCAAAGCTGGCAGAAATTTTGTACCTTATGTTGCAAATAGCCGCAGGAGCAACCGCATACTTTTCCTTGATTCTCATGATGAAAGTAGAAGAAGCCCAATATGTTCTGACACTGGCAGTTGAAAAATGCAGAACGGTGATGAAAAAATGCTTCCGTTTAATTAGAAAATAATGTAAAATTTTTTTGTAAAACCATTGACTTTATACTCTTATTAGTATATATTATATTATGAAAGAAGAACTGATGTTCGTTAATTAATAAATGTCCGTTTTGCTGGGCAAGGAGGCAAACAAATGATTGAGAAGAAAAAAGCATTGGAAATGGCTATAAGCCAGATAGAAAAGCAGTTTGGAAAAGGCGCGGTTATGAAGCTTGGCGAAAACGCTCATCTTAATGTGGAAACCATACCTACAGGCGCTCTTAGCCTTGATATTGCCCTTGGGGTAGGAGGAGTTCCCAGGGGAAGGATTGTGGAGATTTTTGGACCTGAATCTTCAGGTAAGACTACTGTAGCCCTTCACATAATAGCCGAGGCTCAGAAGGCCGGAGGAGAAGCGGCATTTATCGATGCTGAGCATGCTCTTGATCCTGTATATGCCAGAAAATTAGGTGTGGACATTGATAATCTTATCGTTGCCCAGCCTGATACAGGAGAACAGGCCCTTGAGATTGCCGAAGCTCTTGTGAGAAGCGGAGCCATTGATGTCATTGTAATAGATTCTGTCGCGGCCCTGGTACCGAAAGCAGAAATCGACGGAGAAATGGGAGATGCCCATGTAGGATTGCAGGCCCGACTGATGTCACAGGCTTTAAGAAAACTTGCAGGTGTCATAAACAAGTCCAGGACCACCGCCATATTCATCAACCAGCTCAGAGAAAAGGTGGGTGTCATGTTTGGAAATCCTGAAACCACTCCGGGTGGCCGGGCTCTTAAGTTCTATGCATCCGTCAGGCTTGACATAAGAAGGATAGACTCCATAAAGGCAGGAACCGAAGTTATCGGAAGCAGGACAAGGGTAAAGGTTGTCAAAAACAAGGTCGCACCTCCTTTCAAAGAAGCCGAATTTGACATCATTTACGGCGAAGGAATTTCACGGGAGGGGAACATTCTTGATATAGGCGTAAGCCTTGACATCATTAATAAAAGCGGTTCCTGGTTCTCATACAACGGGCAGAGAATAGGACAGGGAAGAGAGAATGTAAAGCAGTTCCTCAGGGAAAACCCGGATATAGCCGATGAAATAGAGAAAAAGATAAGAGAAAATTACAGCCTGGCTTTTGTAAAAAGCACAGAACCTCTTACAGCTGATGATGAAGAATTTGAAAATCCTGAGATTTAGAAAAATATTGCAGCCTATGGTATAATAATATCATAGGCTTATTTTTTATTGTGTGTATTTGTTTTTCTATTTCAGCTTGGATTTACTCTGCGGTTTTAATTTAGCTTTGTTTTGCATTACCTGATTTATATTTGCTTTGCATTATCTGATTTATTTAAATATCTTTTTTGCCTTAAAAGGTCAGGTACTATACAGGGGGGAACTGTGTGGAGATTACTTCAGTGATACCCAATAAAAAAAAGAAAATGCTGTCCGTTTATATCGATGGTCATTTTGGATTTTCCATACATGAAGATGACTATTTAAGCCTTAATATTTATGAAAAAAAGGAAATAACCCAGGAAGAAATCGACCACATAAAAAATGTCGTCAATTTCCGCACTGCTAAAGCGGTGGCTGTCAGGTATCTCACCCTTAAGCTCAGGACGGAGGCTGAGGTCGCATCCAAGCTTATATCGGACGGTTTCGAGCGCGAAATCGTGAAAAAGGTCCTGGAAGAATTAAAGTCAATGGGATACATTAATGATGAGCTCTACGCCCAGAAATATATATACGACAGAAGCAAGCTGAAACCTCAGTCAAAAAGAATGCTAAAAATGGACCTTAAACGCAGGGGAATATCTGACCAGATCATAGATTCAGTCCTTGAAAACTGGCAAATAGATGAGTTGTCTTTGGCAGAAAGCCTGGTAAGAAGAAAGTTCGGCAAGTATGACCTGGAAGATGAAAAAATCATGAAAAGAGCGTATTCTTTCTTACATCACAGAGGATTTGATTTTGATACCATTAATGAAGCAATCAACAGGGTGAAAAACAAGGACAGTTCGATAACGGCCTGACTGTCTTTTTTTTATGCCGCTTAAAGAAGGAAAATGATATGCTACGGAATAACATTGGAGCAAGCCCTGGAAACTGTTAATTCCTGCATATCATTTTCCCTTATTTTAGTTGTTTTAAAAACGAATTACTCACTTATTTCAGCTGGTTTAAAAACAAATTACTTTCACAACTTCGAAGCCTCTTTTATGAGCTCAAGAGCTATAATATTGCGCTGTATCTGGTTTGTACCTTCATATATCTGGGTAATTTTTGCGTCCCTCATCATTTTTTCTACCGGATATTCCTTCATATAGCCGTATCCGCCCAGTATTTGTACAGCGTCGATGGTAACCTTCATTGCTGTATCGGAAGCCATAACCTTGGCCATTGCGGATTCCTTGGAAAAATTCCTGGCTCCGCTGTCTATATGCCTGCATGTCTGATAGACCAGGCATCTTGCGGCTTCTATCTGTATGGCCATGTCTGCCAGCATGTGCTGTATTGCCTGGAAAGATGAAATTGGCTGGCCAAACTGCACTCTTTCTCTTGCATATTTAAGGGCGGCATCAAATGCTCCCTGGGCTATACCCAGTGCCTGAGCTGCGACACCAGGCCTTGTCCTGTCCAGGGTTTTCATGGCTATGATAAATCCCATTCCTTCCTTGCCCAAAAGGTTGCTTTTGGGTATTCTGCAGTTGTCAAAGATGAGTTCTCTTGTGGACGATGCTCTTATGCCCATTTTGTTTTCCTTCTTACCGAAAGAAAATCCCGGAGTGCCTTTTTCCACAATAAATGCCGAAAAACCTCTTGCGCCTTTTGCCCTGTTTGTGCAGGCGATTACTGTATAAATGTCTGCTTCACCGCCGTTTGTAATCCATTGTTTTGTTCCGTTCAGCACATATTCATCCCCGTCCAGAACAGCAGTGGTCTGTATGCCTGCAGCGTCACTTCCTGCATTTGCCTCTGTAAGGCCAAAAGCCGCAAGCTTTTTGCCCGATGCTATATCCGGCAGGTATTTGCTTTTTTGCTCCTCGTTACCGAACAATATGATGGGAAAGGCTCCAAGACCGGTACCTGCAAAAGCAAGAGCGATACCTCCGCAGGCACGGCTCAGTTCTTCTACCACCAGAGCCATTTCAAGTACACCGCCGCCAAGCCCTCCGTATTCTTCAGGGATGTATACCCCAAAAAGATCGGATTCGGCAAGGATTTTTACTATATCATGGGGGAATGTCTCGTTTTCATCATATTCTCTGGCCACAGGTGCGATCTTTTCGTCTGCAATTTTTGCAGCAAGCTCCTTGATCATCCGCTGTTCTTCGGTGAGGAAATATTCCATAAAAAAACACTCCTTTAAAATAATGATTGTAAAAATATAAGCTTTTATTAATTGCTATTATAATCTGGTAATAATTTAGCTATAAAAAAGTATATTATAAAAGAAGTTTTTATGCAATAATTTCCGATGATTTGCAAATTACATTTTACCGTAAAGAGGGGGCTCCTGTTTATTTCTCCTGAAACTGTTTCACATTTATTTCTCCTAAACAATTTCACATTTATCTCCTGAAACGGTTTCATACCGGGTTCAATTTGCAAAAAGATACACAAATGATTTGTTAAGTTACGCAAAACCACATGGTACATAAAGCGATTGACTTTTTCAGAGCCACAAATTAAAATTGATAGAGAATTGAAAAACTCAGACGAATTTTGACGGGAGCGAGACTTATTGAAGAAAAAAGTTGGGCTTGTGTCCCTCGGATGCCCAAAAAACCTTGTAGACAGTGAAGCCATCCTGGGCATGCTTGGGGGAGACAATTACGAGATCACTAACAATAAGGATGAAGCGGAAATAATAATTGTAAATACATGCGGTTTTATTGAATCTGCCAAGCAGGAGTCCATAAATACAATACTGGAAATGGCTGAATGCAAAAAATCTTCCTGCAGGGTGCTTATAGTGGCAGGCTGCATGGCAGAGCGTTATAGAGAACAAATAATCCGGGAAATTCCCGAAGTGGATGCCGTAGTCGGCACGGGAAATTACGGAGAGATAATACAGGTAATAGAGAAGGCTTTTTCAGGTGAAAAACCGGTATTATACGGAAAACTCGATGGAGCGGATTACTCTTCCGGCACCCGAATCCTCACCACCATAGGTAAAGGCTATGCCTATCTAAAAATTGCCGAAGGCTGCGATAATTGCTGCACATACTGTATAATACCTTCCCTGCGGGGCAGATACAGGAGCCGCAGAATTGAGGATTTGACCGAAGAAGCTGCAAAACTTGCAAACCAGGGGGTAAAGGAACTCATTCTGGTGGCACAGGATATCACCCGTTACGGTACGGATATATACGGCAGCAGAAAGCTTGTGGAACTGATACAAAAGCTAAGCCTTATAGAAGGCATCGAATGGATTCGCCTTCTGTACTCATATCCCGAAGAAATTGATGACTCATTGATAGATGAGGTTGCCTCCAACCACAAAGTGGTAAAATACCTGGACATGCCCATACAGCACTCAAAGGATGAGATCTTAAGGAAAATGGGCAGAAGAGGCAGCAGCAGGGAAATAAAAGAATTGATAAAGAAGATGCGGGAGAGAATTCCCGGCCTTGTACTCAGGACTTCTCTTATAGTAGGTTTTCCGGGTGAACAGGAAGAAGATTTTCAGGATTTGTGCGATTTCGTTTCTGAAGTTGAGTTTGACAGGCTGGGCGTATTTACCTATTCGCGGGAAGAAGGTACCCCTGCGGCCAAATTCAAATCTCAGGTTCCAAAAAGGATAAAGGAAGAAAGATATCGAAAAGTTATGGCCATTCAGAAAGAAATTGCTCTGCGTAAAAATCACGAAAGGTTGGGCAAGGTATACAGAGCCATTGTTGAAGGAGTGGCCGAGGACGGGATATTCTATTATGGAAGAACTTATGCTGAAGCTCCTGAAATCGACGGGGTTGTTTATTTTACAAGCCGTGAACCCCTTAATACAGGAGAATTTGTAGATATACGGGTTTTGAACGTGGATGAATATGACTTGATTGGAGAGGTACTTTATGAATCTTCCGAATAAACTGACCTTATCAAGAATATTCCTTGTACCCCTTTTTATGCTGTTTATTATTCCTTTTCCGGAATGGATGACGCAAAGCCCTCTTCTGGCTTTTGTAAGACCTCAGATTGAAGCAATGAACCATTTTATACTGAATTACGGAAACTATTTCGGTGCGGTTCTTTTCATCATTGCAGCAAGCACCGACAAGGTGGATGGCTATATTGCCAGGAAAACAAAACAGGTTACAAGGTTCGGAATATTTCTTGATCCTATTGCGGACAAGCTTATGGTAGCTGCAGCTTTAATCGCCCTGGTACAGAGAAATGAAGTAACCGGATGGGCGGCAATGATTATCATCGGCAGGGAGTTTCTGGTAACGGGCTTCAGGCTGGTGGCTGCCGGTGACGGAATAGTGCTTGCAGCCGGAAAGTGGGGGAAGATAAAGCTGGTTACCCAGACCATAGCCATAGCGGCCGCTCTTTTGAAAAATTTCCCCCTGTCCCTTGTTACGGATTTTCCTTTTGACAGCGTAGCAATGGTTATAGCCGTGATGGTCACGTTATACTCAGGATATGACTATTTTAGAAGAAACCGAAGCGTAATGAATTTAAAACAATAGAAAATATGCATGCTATATTATTGGATGAGCGGTTTGTAAACTACTGTACCAAATGATGCAGGTGGTTATGAACCGCTTTATTTAAGCCAAACTGCACAATAAGACCGGTAATTTTCGAGGAAATTGTTGCATATCAGTCGAATATATAATATACTTTTATTATTAGAGTTTAGTATCAGAATTTAGTATCAGGTGATAATTAAAAAATTGCGGGGTGTATTGAATGAGCAGGTCTTCCTTTCTAAAAAAGGAAAGGCAGGACATTTTACTGAAAAAAATAAAAGAAGATCCCTTTCTTACAGATGAGGAGCTTGCCAGTATTTTTTCGGTGAGTATTCCTACCATAAGGCTTGACAGGCTTGAACTGGGGATACCTGAAGTAAGAGAGAGGATTAAAAATGTCGCTGAGAGAAATTACAGCAAAGTGAAATCCATGCAAAGCAAAGAAATAATAGGGGAACTTGTGGATATTAATCTTGGTGTAAGCGGCATTTCCATTCTGGAAACTGATCCCGGAATGGCATTTGAAAAGACCAAAATCATCCGGGGACACTTCATTTATTCACTGGCCGAATCTCTTGCCATAGCGGTGATAGATGCCCAGGTTGCACTGGTGGGGGTTGCAAATATTAAGTATAAGACCCCTGTATACGCCGGAAGCAAACTAGTGGCAAAAGCTGAAGTCAGGAGGCGCATAGAAAACAAGTTTATAGTTTGGGTCAAAATATATGAAAAGCAGGTAGAAGTGTTCAGGGGAAAATTTATTCTGGTATCCATTGAAAAGTAAAATGCTGTTTTTTCATTATACATTTTGATCGCCATATATTTTGAACGGTTGGGAGTGAATAACTTGATAATTCTTGTTGACGCCATGGGTGGAGACAATGCGCCTGAAGCTATAGTTAACGGATGTATAGATGCGCTGATTGAAGCTGAAGGCTTTGATATAGTTTTGATAGGTGACAGCCAGAAGATTAATGAAATAATCGGTGAAAGAAAATATGAAGGTCAAAGGCTCAAGGTTCACCATGCTTCAGAAGTAATAACCAATGATGATATTCCTACAAAGGCCATCAAGACAAAAAAGGATTCATCCATGGTTGTTGGTTTCAACATGCTGAAGGAAGGCAAGGGAGATGTCTTTGTTTCGGCAGGAAACAGCGGAGCCCTGCTGGCGGGAGCACTGCTTCTTTTGGGCAGAATCAAAGGTGTTGAAAGACCGGCTTTGGGGGCAGTAATCCCCGTGAAGGACGGAAGGGCCCTGATAATTGATGCAGGTCTTAACGCTTCATGTAAGCCCGTCAACTATCTCCAATTCGGTATACTTGGCTCCATATACATGAGGCAGCTTTTTGATGTAAAAGAGCCCAGGGTCGGGCTTATAAACATGGGAACAGAAGTCAGAAAGGGCAATGAAACAATAAGGAATGCTTTTTCCTTGCTGTCTGAATCAAAATTGAATTTTATTGGAAACATGGAAGGAAAAGACATAACCGAAGGGAAAGCGGATGTTATTGTCTGTGACGGTTTTGTAGGAAACGTAATGCTGAAACTCCTGGAAGGAGCAGCTTCCTTCTTTACAAGTTCCATTAAGGAAATATTTAAAACGAACTTAATTACGATGTTTTCTGCATTGCTGCTTCACAAAAGCTTCAAGAAGTTCAGGACACGCTTTGATCCGGACCTGAACGGAGGAGCGCCGATACTGGGAGTAAACGGAGTTGTGATAAAAAGTCATGGAAGCTCCAAGGCAAAAACGATAAAGCATGTAATAATTAAGGCAAGTTATCTGTCAGTAAATTCGGTAATCGATCAGATAAAGGAAGAACTGGGCAGCACGGAGGTATTTGAAGGTGAAGACGAAATTTAATGCAGCAGGAATAATAGGTCTGGGAAGTTGCGTACCCGATAAAGTCCTGACAAATTTTGACCTTGAAAAGATGGTTGATACGTCGGATGAATGGATTGTAAAGAGGACCGGAATCTCAGAAAGAAGAATTCTGGACAAGTCGACCCCTGCAAGTCACATAGGGGCGGAAGCTGCAAGGAAAGCCATCAGCAATGCAGGATTAACCCCCCTTGATATTGATATGATAATTGTCACTACTGAGACTCCTGATTATCTGACTCCATCAATGGCTTGCATGATACAGGACCAGATAGGTGCAGGCAAATGTCCTGCTTTTGACCTTAATGCTGCCTGTTCGGGCTTTATATACGGACTGGTTGTGGCAAGACAGTTCATTATAACCGGCAGTTGCAGGTATGTATTGGTGGTGGGCTGTGAAGGTCTGTCCAGAGTTGTGGACTGGGAGGACAGGTCTACATGTATTTTGTTTTCTGATGGTGCAGGAGCTGCCGTAGTAGGTGCTGTTGAAGAGGGATATGGAATTATTTCGACTTATATCGGTGCCGACGGAAGCCTGGGACACAATATCACCATTCCATGCTGTTACATGAATGAATCGGACGTGGAAAAAAGACACCATGAAAACAAGCGGGTTATATGGCTTGACGGCGGAGAAGTTTTCAAATTTGCGGTAAAAGCCTTGGAAGAAGCCACTAACAGGGTTTTGCAGGATGCAGGTCTGACAATCAATGATGTGGACCTTCTGGTCCCTCACCAGGCTAATGCAAGAATAATTGAGGGCGCTGCCAAGAGACTTGAAATAGATAATGAAAGCATATATGTCAATATCCATAAATATGGAAACATGTCTTCAGCTTCCATACCGGTAGCTTTGGACGAAGCCATGAGAAATAAAATGATTAAAAAAGGAGATATTTTAGTATTGGTAGGTTTCGGAGGCGGCCTTACCCTGGGCTCGGTTCTGCTTAAGTGGAATATTGGCTGATGGAATATTGACTTAATAAAAACCGGAAACCCGCACTTATAGAGCAAAAACAGGTTGATGCCATGAAAAATGAATGAATTGGACATAAATCGATGAACTTTGCAAAAATGGATAAATTTAAACGATATTTCCAGGTAAAGTTAATGTCAGAGGGTTAATGTTATAAAGAGTTAATACCATAAAGTGTCAATGCAATAAGAAAAAGGAGACAAGACTATGAAAAAGATTGCATTCATT
Source organism: Bacillota bacterium (assembly GCA_023622945.1). GTDB lineage: Bacteria > Bacillota > Clostridia > Acetivibrionales > JAMNYG01 > JAMNYG01. The sequence goes on from JAMNYG010000187.1 coordinate 10,333, forward strand.
TTTTCCGGGCAGGGTGCACAGTACATAGGAATGGGCAGAGAGATAGCCCAGCAGTACAAGTCTTCCGATGATATCTTCGCGCAGGCTTCGGAAGCTTTAGGTCTTGACATGAAAAAAATGGTATTTGAAGGCGATGATGAGACCCTGAAAATAACCGAAAATACTCAACCTGCCATTTTAACCACAAGCATTGCATGCCTGATGCCTCTCCTGGAAAATGGCATAAGGTGCCATGTAGCCGCAGGGTTAAGCCTTGGTGAATACTCAGCCCATGTAGCGGCGGGAACAATGTCTTTTCAGGATGCAGTATCCCTGGTCAGAAAACGCGGAAGATTTATGCAGGAAGCAGTTCCTCTTGGAATGGGAACCATGGCTGCCATATTGGGACTTGAGGAGCAGGCTGTAACTGAATGCTGTAAAGAAGCTTCTTCCGTTGGCATCGTTGAGCCTGCCAATTTTAACTGCCCCGGACAAATCGTTATTGCTGGTGAGGTCAAAGCGGTTGAAAAAGCGGTACAGCTTTGCAGGGAAAGAGGAGCAAAACGGGCTGTCATGCTTGCCGTAAGCGCCCCCTTCCATTGTTCCATGCTTAAGCCTGCCGGTGAAAGGCTTAAATCAGAGCTTGAAAAAATAAACTTAAATGACATGAAAATTCCTGTGGTAAGCAATGTGACCGGGGAATACGTTACAGACAAATCCATGGTAAAAGATCTGTTGGTAAGACAGGTGAGCAGCCCTGTACTTTGGGAACAGTCGGTAAGAAGGATGCTTGATGACGGAGTGGATACTTTTGTGGAAATTGGCCCCGGAAAGACTTTGTGCGGTTTTGTAAAAAAGATCAGTAAAGATGCCGTGACTTTCAATGTGGAGGATATCCAGTCTCTTAACACCACTCTTGAAGCATTGGCAGGAAGATGAATTACAAAGAAGCTGAATTACAGACAGTAAAGTTTGTGCTACGTCCATGTTTTACTGCAAAAAAGCATGAACAGGAGGAATGAATAGGTATGCAGCTGAAAGGGAAAACTGCTGTTATCACCGGTTCGGGCAGAGGAATCGGAAAGGCTATTGCTTTGAAACTTGCTCAAATGGGAGCCAATATTGTCCTTAACGACATTCCTGCTTCCGATACGGTAGACTCTACAGCGGAAGAATTCAGGAGAGAAGGTTATAACGTTATCGTTACAAAGGGTGACGTGCGGAATGAAAATGACGTAGAGGCAATGTTTAAAGCAGCAATGGATGCCTTCGGAAGAGTGGACATATTGGTTAACAATGCCGGAATTACAAGAGACATGCTTATGATCAGAATGTCTGAGAAAGACTGGGATGATGTCCTTGACATCAACCTCAAAGGCGCATTTTTATGTACCAGAGCCGCTGCCAAAATAATGATCAGGCAAAAAAGCGGGAAAATCATCAATATCTCTTCTGTGGCAGGGGTGATGGGTAATCCCGGGCAGGCCAACTATTCCGCCTCTAAAGCAGGACTTATAGGTCTGACAAAAACCACTGCAAAAGAGCTTGCTTCAAGGGGCATTACTTGTAATGCGGTTGCTCCGGGTATAATAAAGAGCAATATGACCGATGTGTTACCTGAAAAAGTTAAGGAAAACTACCTGAAGAGCATACCTTTGGGAAGATTCGGGACACCGGAAGATGTTGCCGATGTAGTAGGTTTTCTGGCATCAGATGCCTCAAATTATGTTACAGGTCAGGTAATACATATTGACGGCGGATTGGTAATGTAATAATATCTTAAATGTAATAAGCCAGAGAAGGTAAATATTGCTGGCCTTCAGACGGCTTTTTACAGGTTATTATCCATAAAATACTTTACCCCCTGCGGGAGGAGGTGAATATAAGATGTTTGAAAAAATTAGAAAAATAATTGCAGAGCAATTGGGTATTGACGAAGAGGATATTACAATGGAGTCTTCCTTCATAGATGATTTGGGAGCCGACTCACTTGATATAGTGGAGTTGATTATGGCTTTTGAGGAGGAATTTGATCTCGAGATTCCCGACAGTGAAGCTGAAAAAATTGTTACAGTCGGAGATGCTGTAGAGTACATTAAGAATAACACGTAAAAAAAGTCCCGTTTGGGACTTTTTTACATTGTCGGGATGGGTTCTGTAAGAAACATGCAGTTGACAGATTTATTTCCATGTAGGAAAATGATAAAAGGCGGGGTTGGAAAACCTCGCCTTAATGTTGAAAGTCTTTTGCCCTGAAGGAATGTACCGTGACCAAAAAGTGAGGAGAAAAGGGAACATGAATGATCTGGAAAATCTGAAGGAAAAATTGGAAGAGCTTCAGAAATCCGTCGGTTATGTTTTTAAGGACATTAATAACCTGATACTTGCCCTTACTCACAGCTCTTATGCAAACGAATGCAGGAAAAGAAGGCTGCACAGCAATGAAAGGCTGGAATTCCTGGGAGATGCAATACTCAATACTGTTATAAGTGAAAGCCTTTATAATGACGGACATGAGCTTTCAGAAGGTGAGATGACAAAGATAAGGGCATCAATAGTATGTGAACCTTCCCTTACCAAGTGTGCAAATAACATAGGGCTTGGGAAATACCTGCTTCTCGGAAAGGGCGAGGAACTTACCGGCGGACGTGGGAGAATATCCATCCTTTCTGATGCCTTTGAAGCTCTCATCGGGGCCATATATATAGACGGCGGCATGGAAAGCGCCAAAGACTTTATCATGCGCCAAATGGGAGATCTGATAGCCAATTCAATAAAGGGCGACATGATTCACGATTACAAGACCCAGCTTCAGGAGATAATGCAGAAAAACCCTGAAAACAAGATCTCTTATGAGCTTATAGAAGAAAAAGGTCCTGATCACAGTAAAGTGTTTGTTACCCAGGTGAAGGTCGGAGACAAGGTTATGGGTACCGGGCAGGGGAAAAGCAAAAAGGAATCAGAACAGAATGCTGCCAGGGCAGCTCTTGAAAAAGCAGGTGAACAATGAAAAAAAGACATGTAGTTATCCCTGTATTCGTTCCTCACAAAGGATGTCCCTTTGACTGCATCTACTGCAATCAGAAAAATATAAGCGGACAGCAGGAAGAAATGGATTTATCCGAGATGAAGGATATTATTGAAAAATACTTGAGTTCAGTCGATACAAATACACATGTCGAAATAGGATTTTACGGAGGCAGTTTTACCGGAATAGACTTAAACCAGCAGATAAGCTTCCTGAAACTCGCACATGAATACATCAGGGCAGGAAAGGTTGATGGAATAAGGCTTTCTACCCGACCTGACTATATCGATGAAAAAATACTGGATTATCTTTGGGAATATGGCGTAAAAACCATAGAGCTCGGAGTACAGAGCCTTGATGATCAGGTATTGGTGAAAAGCTGCAGGGGCCATACTTCCGAGGATGTATACAGGTCTTCAAAGCTTATAAAGAATCGGGGTTTTTCCCTCGGTATTCAAACCATGATAGGCCTGCCGGGAGATACAAGACAGAAGGATATGGAAACTGCCTTAAAGGTAGTGGAACTGCTTCCTGATGTGGTAAGGATCTATCCCACATTGGTGATAAAGGATACCTATCTGGAAAAAATGTATCTCAGCGGGAAATATAAGCCCCTTGAACTGGATGAAGCCGTCGATATATGCGCCGACCTGCTGGAAATTTATTACTCCAACGGCATAAATGTTATCAGAGTAGGCCTTCAGCCCACCGAAAACATTAATGAAAATTCCGATGTAGTTGCAGGTCCGTTTCATCCTGCTTTCAGACAGCTTGTCGAGTCAAGGCTTATGCTGAAGAAAATCGTGGGAATGTTAAACGGAATGGACATCAAAAAGGGAACCGAACTTGAGATATATACCGGCAGCAGCAATGTATCCAATGTTGCAGGACAAAAAAGAAAAAATATTGAGTACCTTATCCAAAAATATGGTTTTTCCGAGATAAGAATCAGGAGCAATAAGGATATGGGAAATGAAATAGAAATCAGGCTTAATTAGGCGGAGATGTTCTTTACAAAAGATTCTGTAAAGAGTTTCTGCAAAGAGATTTTACGAAGAGATTTTACGAAGAGACTTTACAAAAAAATTTTGCAAAAAGATTTTATAAAAAAGTTTTGCAAAAAGGTTTAAAGAAAAATTCTATAAAGAGATTCTGTAACAGGCTCTATAAAAAGATCCTACAAAAAGATAAAGGTTATCCCCCAGGCATAGGATTATGATGGGTGGTAACTGAAAATTAACTGCATCAGGGGTGTCGAAATGTACCTGAAAAGCATTGAAATACAGGGGTTCAAATCTTTTGCAGATAAAATATACCTTGAGTTCAATCCGGGGATAACAGCTGTTGTCGGTCCTAACGGAAGCGGTAAAAGCAATATTGCTGATGCCGTCAGATGGGTTCTGGGAGAACAAAGTGTTAAAAACCTCAGGGGCGGTAAAATGGAGGATGTAATATTTGCAGGTACTGACCACAGGAAACCTCTTGGCTTTGCTGAGGTTTCAATAACCATAGATAATTCCGATAATGCACTTCCCGTCAGTTTCAGCGAGGTTACAGTTACAAGGAGGATATTCCGTTCGGGGGAGAGCGAGTATTTTATCAATAAATCTCAATGCCGCCTTAAAGACATACATGAGCTCTTCCTTGATACAGGTATCGGCAGGGACGGTTACTCCATAATCGGCCAGGGCAGGGTGGAAGAGATTTTAAGCTCCAAATCTGAAGAAAGAAGGCATATTTTTGAAGAGGCTTCCGGCATTATGAAATACAAGCTGAGAAAGCAGGAAGCCGAAAAGAAGCTTGAGCTGACAAAGCAAAACATTTTAAGGATAAGCGATATTATTTCGGAACTGGAAAAACAGCTGGAACCTTTGAGCCGTCAGGCAGAGGATGCGAGGAAGTATCTTGCTCTCCGGGAAAGGCTGAAAGAACTTGAGGTCAATGTATATATCGAAAACATCTCAAAATACAGGAAAAAAATCCAGGAGTACCAGGATCAGTACAGTTCTCTCCAGGAGAACATGGAACAGGAAAGAAACAAGCTTGAAAGGATAACACAGGAAAACAAGGAGAAGACGGATCTTCTTAAGAACCTTGAGGAAAGGCTCGTTGCATCAAGACAGGAATTTTTCGGCCTTGAGCAAAGGCTTGAACAGATTGGATCCCAAATAAAGCTTAATGAAGAAAAAGTAAACAACCTGACACAAAATATATCAAGGATAGATGCGGAAATACAGGAGACGTGTGCAAAGCTGAACAATCTGGAAAAGGACAAGAGAACAAAGGATGAACGCATCAAATACCTCAATGAAAGGTATGAGGATTATTCATCCAGATTAAATGAATACCAGGAACAGTTAAACCAGGTACTCGCATCCATGGACCAGACTTCAAGGCATATTGAAGAACTGAAGTCCGGCATTATGGACAAGCTTGACATACTTTCGGATAAAAAGGCACAGATGGGAAATGTAAAGCTTGTCATAGATAATTTGAGGAAAAGACAAAATCAACTGGCAACCGAAATATACAACCTTGGCATTGAAAAAGACCGGGAAGCCATGAAAAAAGAGGATCTGACAGAATCCATACGCCAGGCGGGGGAAGTCATACGCCTGACCCAGGAAAGGCTGGATGCCCTGGAAAAGGAAAAGAATGAGCTGGAAGTCATTTCAAAGGATCTGAATGAAAAGCTTAATCATGTTAAATCAGAGATTCATGTAAAATCATCAAGGATAAAAATGCTCCAGGATATGGAAAGAAACCTGGAGGGTTATAACAGAAGCGTAAAAATGATCCTTCAGGCATGCCACAGATTCCCTGAGCTTGCAAAGGGTATACATGGTGCTCTGGCCCAGGTTATTTCGGTGGACAAAAAATACGAAGTTGCCATTGAAATGTCCCTCGGAAGCGCTTTGCAGAATATAGTAACCACCACCGAAGAAGATGCCAAAAATGCCATTGAGTATCTTAAAAAGAACAAGCTCGGGCGGGCAACTTTTCTACCCATAAGTTCGGTAAAGGGAAGATACATGGAAAGCCGGCTCCTGGATGAAATAAAGAAACATCCCGGTTTTTGCGGTGTCGCCTCCGACCTTGTGAAGTATAAAGAGGAGTACAAAGGGATAATTCTGAGCCTGCTTGGCAGGGTGGCTGTTGTTGAAAACCTGGATGCGGGAATAGAGATGGCCAGAAAGTTTGGATATGGGTTCAGAATAGTAACCCTGGAAGGAGAAATATTAAATACCGGTGGCTCAATATCGGGCGGAAGCACCGAAAACCGGGAGCATGGGATACTGAGCAGAAACCGTGAGATTTCAGAGCTTAAGGAAGAACTGAAGGAACAGGTTTTACGGCAGGAGTCTCTTGAAAACAGGCTGAATGAAATTTCCGGGGCTCTTAAAGATATAGAGGCTGAAATAGCAGAAACCCAAAGCTCAAAAAGGGAAACAGAGCTTGAAAAAATCCGCCGGGAAAGCCAGCTTGCCCAGGTGGAAGACAATATTAAAAGAATATCATCAAGGGCCGAAATGTTAAAGCAGGAAAGGTTGCAGCTCCAAAGACAGGAAGAAGAAACAGAGACGGAACTTAAAAAGTACACGGAAGAGATTTCCACATTGGAAGCTGACATTGAAACAACCAAGCGGGTTGTGTCCGAGTACCAGGAAAAAAATAAAGAAGTCCAAACGGTACGGGATTCCTTGCACAGAGATATAACAGACTTCAGAATATCGGTAAATTCTATACTTGAAAGTCTAAGCAGCGTAAAAGAATCTCTTGACAGGATAAATTCCGAGATGGATGCATGCATAAACGCTGTCAATAAAAAACAACAGGAGAAAACCAGGTGTCTTGTGGAAATTCAGTCACTGAAAGAGAAAACCGAGGGACTTAAGAATGAAATAAAAAGCATAAATACGGCCAAATCAGGCAAGACTTTTGAAATTGACCGCATAACAGAAGAGAAGAAAGTCCTGGAGGAGGAACTTTCAAGTATAGTTGATATCATTAAGGATATCAATAAAAACATAATGCTTTACCAGGAAGAGAGCAGCAGGATTGAAGTAATGAAGGCAAGGCTTGAAACTGAAATGGAGTCTGTACAAAACAGGATGTGGGACGAATATGAGCTTACATATACCAATGCATTGCAGCTTAAAAAAGACATAGGAAGCATTACGCAGGCTCAGAAAAAGATCAATGAACTGAGAAATGAAATCAAAAGCCTCGGTCATGTTAATGTTTCAGCCATAGACGAGTATGTAAAAACCAAGGAACGTTATGAGTTTATGAAGCTTCAGCTTGATGATATGAAGCAGGCTGAAGAAAAGCTTTACAGGGTTATTGCAGAGATTACCTCAACCATGAAGCAGCAGTTTATTAAACAGTTCAGTCTTATCAATGAAAATTTCAACATGGTTTTCAGGGAGCTTTTTGACGGAGGGCATGCAGAGCTTATATTATCAGATAAGGATAACGTCCTTGAAAGCGGTATTGAAATAGAAGTTCAGCCTCCCGGCAAAAAACTCCAGAATATGATGCTGCTTTCAGGCGGTGAAAAGGCACTGACAGCAATAGCTTTGCTGTTTGCCATACTGAGGCTGAAACCCGTTCCCTTCTGCATACTGGATGAAATAGAAGCAGCCCTGGATGATGCCAACGTCCAGAGATTTGCAAGTTACATTAAAAAGTATTCAAAGGACACACAGTTTATAATAGTTACCCATAGGAAAGGGACCATGGAGGTGTCGGACGCATTATACGGAGTTACCATGGAGGAACGAGGGATATCAAGAATAGTTTCCATGAAGCTGAATGAACAGGCAAGCTGATGCAAAACAAATATTTTAGATGGAGGTTTCAAATGGGATTTTTTGATAAACTGAAAGAAGGACTGTCAAAAACCAGAAGAGGAATCACCGAAAAAGTTGAACAGGTTCTGGTATCATTTGGGAAAATTGATGAGGAGCTTTTTGAAGAGCTTGAGGAAATCCTTATAGCAGGGGATGTAGGGATGGAGACAACCATCCGGATAACCGAAGATCTCAGGAAAAAGGTAAAAGAAAGAAAGATAGTTGATCCCAAAGAAATCAAAAATCTTTTAAAGGAATCCATCATCGGGATACTGAAGGATGACGACACCGATCTTAACACCATCACAAAACCGTCAGTCATTATGGTTATAGGTGTGAACGGAGTAGGGAAGACCACTTCCATAGGTAAGATTGCCCATATGTATAAACAGCAGGGCAAAAAGGTCATTTTGGCAGCGGGTGATACCTTCAGGGCTGCGGCCATAGATCAACTGGAAATCTGGGCCGACAGGGTGGGAGTGGATATCATAAAGCACTCCGAAGGCTCTGATCCGGCTGCGGTAATATATGATGCGGTTCAGGCTGCCAAATCCCGCAAGGCCGACATACTCATATGCGATACCGCGGGCAGGCTTCACACAAAGAAAAACCTCATGGAGGAACTCAGGAAAATGTCGAAGGTGATCGACAGGGAACTGCCGGGAGCAAGCCGCGAGACACTGCTTGTCCTTGATGCTACAACAGGGCAGAATGCCATTTCACAGGCAAGGACATTTAACGAGATCGCAGACATAACAGGAATAGTCCTTACAAAGCTTGACGGTACCGCTAAAGGCGGCATAGTCATCGCCATTAAATCCGAACTGGATATACCTGTGAAACTTATAGGGGTAGGAGAAAAGATGGATGATCTGCAAAGATTCGACGCCAAAGAATTCGTGGAAGCGCTGTTTGCGTAATCATAACCGGGTCGGGTCAATAACATGGTTACAATAACCCCCTAAATAAAAATATTGACAGATGCCGTATATTTATATAAAATAAGGTGTAAAGTATTTTTACTTTACACTGGTGATTGGTATGGAAGATATATATGAGATAAGCATGCTCCTGGACTTTTACGGACAGCTGCTTACCAGGAGGCAGTATGAAATACTGGACCTGCACTATAACAATGATTATTCCCTCGGGGAGATTTCAGAACTTCTGGGTATAAGCAGACAGGGTGTCCATGATACCGTAAAAAGAGCAAAGGCTTCCCTTTACGAGCTGGAAAAAAAACTGGGCCTTGTAAAAAGATTTTCTGAACAGAAAGCAAGGACCAGGAAACTGTATGAGTACTTCAAACAAATAGAAAAGGAAAGCCTAAGCCCAACCAATCGCGAATTACTGGAAAAAATCGAAAGCTGTTTCATGGATATGACAGAAAGCCTGTAAAGGTAAATCCTGATAAATTAGGTGAAGATATATTATGTGAGGATATAGCAGGTGAAGATATAGCAGGTAAAGATTTGGATAAAGATATGGCAGATTCAGTGATGTTTTAACCCATTTCCGAAAGGATGAACGATATTATGCCCTTGTTTGAAGGTTTATCGGGCAAGCTTCAGGAGACCATAAGGAAGCTGCGCGGAAAAGGCAGGGTAACTGAAAAAGACGTAAAAGAAATGATGAGAGAGATCAGGCTTGCTCTTTTGGAAGCAGATGTCAACTTCAAGGTTGTAAAAGATTTTATATCCAAGGTTTCCGAAAGAGCGGTAGGGCAGGACGTGCTTGAAAGCCTGACCCCGGGACAGCAGGTTATAAAAATTGTGCATGAAGAACTTATCCAGCTCCTGGGCGGGGTTCCAAGCAAACTTACATTAGCATCCAAACCTCCTACAGTGTATATGCTGGTTGGGTTGCAGGGTTCCGGTAAGACCACAACTGCAGGCAAGCTGGCCAATATGATGAGAAAACAGGGGAAACGTCCGCTTCTGGTGGCATGTGACATATACAGGCCTGCAGCCATAAAACAGCTCCAGGTGGTAGGCGGTCAGCTTGGTGTGCCCGTATTTTCCATAGGTGACAGGGTAAATCCGGTGGACATTGCCAAGGCAGCCATTGAACATGCAAAAGCTAACCAGAATGACCTGGTGATAATAGATACAGCCGGAAGGCTTCACATTGATGAAGAGCTCATGGAGGAACTTGCCAACATAAGAAATGCTGTAAAGCCTCATGAAATACTGCTGGTTGTAGATGCCATGACAGGTCAGGATGCGGTAAACGTAGCCGAAAGCTTCAATGAAAAACTGGGCATAGACGGCATAATAATGACAAAGCTTGACGGCGATACAAGAGGCGGCGCAGCTCTTTCGGTAAAGAGCGTCACGGGCAAACCCATCAAACTTGCCGGAATGGGTGAGAAGCTGAGCGAATTTGAAGTCTTTTATCCCGACAGAATGGCATCAAGAATACTGGGCATGGGTGATGTGCTGAGCCTTATAGAAAAAGCCCAGGAATCCTTTGATGAGAAGAAGGCACAGGAACTTGAAAAGAAAATACGCATGCAGCAGTTTACCCTTGACGATTTTCTTGAGCAGATGCAGCAGCTCAGGAAAATGGGCCCGCTGGAACAGGTTTTAAGCATGATTCCGGGAATGAACAACAAACTCCTTCAGAATATAGAAGTGGACGAGAAGAGGCTGGCACAAACCGAAGCAATAATAAAGTCAATGACAAAACAGGAAAGGGCCAACCCTTCGATAATTAATGCAAGCAGGCGAAGAAGGATCGCTGCCGGCAGCGGTACAACAATACAGCAGGTAAACAAGCTTTTGAAGGACTTTGAAGAGATGAGAAAAATGTTCAAGATGTTTTCAGAAATGGGTAAGAAAAATAAGAAAGGATTTGGCAAATTCCGCCTGCCGTTTTAGGCGTATAGCCTGACCAAAGCAGGCAGGTTTTGATAAATTTAACACTGCAGTTGAAAAAGGATATGACTTTCGCAAGGAGGTGATAAAATGGCTGTAAAAATCAGATTAAGAAGGATAGGTGCAAAAAAGAATCCTCATTACAGAGTAGTGGTTGCTGATTCTAGATTTCCCAGAGACGGAAGGTTTATAGAGGAAATAGGTACTTACAACCCTACCGCTGAACCCGCACAATTCAATATAGATGTGGAAAAGGCAACTAAGTGGCTGAAAAATGGGGCTCAACCCACAGACACCGTGAGAGCCCTTCTGAAGAAAGCTGGTGTTATACAGTAAACAGTTACCCAGCAGACAGTTATTCCACCAGACATAAATGAGATATTTCTCCGGGAGGTATAAAAATGAAGGAACTTCTCGAAACCATTGCCAAAGCACTTGTTGATTATCCCGATGAAGTCTCCGTCAATGAAGTTGAAGGAGAAAATTCCATGATACTTGAACTTAAGGTATCCAAAGAAGACATGGGAAAGGTCATCGGAAAACAAGGCAGGATTGCAAAGGCAATCAGAGTTTTGATGAAAGCTGCGGCAGTTAAGGAGAATAAGAGAGTAGTCGTAGAGATTATCTAATATGAAATTATATACTGAAAAGAGATTAAATAATAAAAAGGCGTTTACCGCCTTTTTATTATAATTTGCGGCATTTTTTATTGTATTTCTTATTATAGCTATTGTATTTCTTATTATATAGCTAAAGCACTTTTTCATTATGTTTAAGGCGTTTTTATATAGTCAGGTATTTCTCATTATTATCACGGTATTTTATATTTGGTGGTGTCCAGGCTATGTATCAGTATCTGCAGGTAGGGAAAATACTCACTACCCATGGAGTTCGGGGAGAAGTTAAAGTAATGCCCCTTACCGATGATCCAAAGAGGTTTGACAGGCTTAAATGGGTTTACATAGAAAGGGACGGGGATCAGAAAAGATATGACATTGAGAGGGTAAGATACCATAAAAACTCGGTAATCGTCAAATTTAAAGGGATAGATGATATGAATGCTGCAGAGGCTTTAAAAGACCTCTTCCTCGAAGTGGACAGGCGAAACGCCGTAAAATTGCCCAAAGACACGTTCTTCATATGCGATATTATCGGCTGTGAAGTATACGATTCCATGAGAGGCAGGCTGGGCACGGTGAAAAATGTTTTGAGCACCGGAAGCAATGATGTATACGTTGTGGAAGCGGAAGACAAAAAAGAAATACTTATACCTGCCTTAAAAAGCGTTGTAACAAGCGTAAACATTGAAGAAAGAAAGATTACCGTAATTCTTCCTGAAGGCTTGCTAGATGACGAATAGTACCGTCAGCACTGGAGGTTTGCAAATGCTTAGATTTGACGTTTTAACCCTTTTTCCTGAGCTTTTCAGGGTGGTGATGGGTGAAAGCATAATAGGCAGGGCTCAAAAGAAAGGGATAATTGAAATAAACCCGGTCAACATACGTGACTTCTCCACCGACAAACACAGAAAAGTGGATGATTATCCTTACGGCGGGGGAAAAGGGATGGTCATGATGGCTCAGCCTATATACGACGCTTATCTTCACCTCATCAAGAGTCTGGATTATAAACCAAGGGTAATCTACATGTCACCCCAGGGAAAGGTTCTTACTCAGGAAAAAGCAATAGAGCTGGCTTCTTATAATCATATAATCCTTCTTTGCGGTCATTATGAAGGAGTGGATGAAAGGGTACTGGAAGAAATAGTTGATGAAGAAATATCCATCGGGGACTATGTTCTTACAGGAGGAGAACTCCCGGCCATGGTCCTCATTGATTGCGTAAGCAGGCTGGTGCCCGGTGTCCTTTCCGATGAAAACTCCTTTAAGGAAGATTCATTATACGATGGCCTTTTAGAGTATCCCCAGTATACACGACCTTACATTTTTAATGAAAAGAAAGTTCCTGACGTCTTATTGTCAGGACATCATGCCAAAATAGAAAGATGGAGAAAACTTCAGTCCATAGTAAGGACCTATTATAAACGGCCCGAACTTCTTAAAGACAGAAATATTTCACCTGAAGACATAAGGAGTTTTGAAGAAGAGCTCAGGAATATGGAATAAAATTTATGCAAGAGCATGGAACAGAATTTCTGCAGGGACATGGAACCAAATTACTGAAAGGGCATGGAACAGAATCACTGTAAGAGCATGGAAGAAACACTGCTGCAGAAAAATACCGTGAAAGGTATAATTGCTTAGATAATTATATTGTATTTTTAGATAATCATATTGTATTCGGGACATGACTGTTATATAATACCTCATGTAATCCATTACATTTATGAAAATCATGGATTTTAACAATTAAGAGTTCTGACATGAGTTTATGGATTTTCCTGCGGAGGTATTGATGGCTACCATTGTTGATGTGGCAAGGGAAGCAGAGGTATCTGTTGCAACAGTATCCAGGGTATTAAACAACAGTACTTCTGTTTTGCCCAAAACACGTGAGGCAGTTCTTGAAGCAATTGAAAAACTGAATTACAAGCCGAATCTTCTGGGCAGGAATTTGAGAAGATCTCAGACCAAAATGATACTTGTGCTTCTTCCTACCGTATCAAATCCCTTTTACTCAGGAATAGTCAAGGGTATAGAGGATATCGGCCATAAAAACGGTTACAATATAATGCTCTGTAACACCAACTCCGATTACCAGAGGGAAAAGACATACCTGGAGCTTCTTAAGAACAAGCTGTCCGACGGAGTTATATTCATGGCTCCTGAACTGAATGAGGAGGAACTGTCCGAAATAGGAAGCAAATATCCGGCGGTTCAATGCTGTGAATACAAGGAAGGGGCCTGCGTTTCCCACGTATCAATAGATAATTACAAAGCAGCATACGAAATAGTAAGCCACCTTATAGAGCTCGGACACAGGAGAATAGGGCTTATAGGAAGCAAAAGCAACTGCATTTCATCCATCCAAAGACATGAAGCATATAAAAGGGCTTTGGAGGATAACGGCATTCAATTTGATACCGATCTTGTGGGCTATGGCAACTACAGTTACAAAAGGGCACTGAAGGCTGCAAAAGCTTTGCTTTCCCGTGACGACAGGCCAACGGCAATATTTGCAATCTCGGATATAATGGCAATAGGGGCCATAAGGGCTGCCAAAGAAGCCAGGTTGAGGGTACCGCATGATGTAGCAGTTGCAGGTTTTGACAATATTGATTTCGCTTCCATGTATGACCCCATGATAACTACCATAGCGCAGCCAAGGTATGAAATGGGTTGCGTCGCCATGGAATTGCTCCTTAAGCAGATAAAAGGAGAGCTCGATGAGCCGAAAAGCATTATGCTTGACTACAATCTGATCATCAGGGAATCTACCAAGGTAGATACCTTGAAGTGATATCAAAGCAAATATTATCAAAGGAGATGAAAGCGATGGCTATCAGGGTCACCGTATGGAATGAGTACCGTCATGAAAAGAGAGAGGAGAGAATTGCCAAGATTTATCCTGAAGGAATACATAATGCGATTGCAGGGTACCTGAAGGAAGAACCGGATTTTGAAGTAAGGACGGCTACATTGGACCAACCTGAACACGGCCTGACAGACGAAGTACTGGAAAATACGGATGTCCTTATATGGTGGGGACACATGGCTCACAGAGAAGTTAAGGACGAGATTGTTGAAAAGATCTATTACAGGGTTCTCAAAGGAATGGGATTAATAGCTCTTCACTCTGCACACCTTTCAAAGATATTCGTCAAGCTCATGGGAACCAGCTGTACTCTGAAATGGCGCGAAGCAGGTGAAAATGAAAGATTGTGGGTTGTAGAGCCCAGCCATCCCATCGCAGAAGGAATAGGAGAGTACATAGATATAGAGCAGGAAGAAATGTACGGAGAAAGATTTGACATTCCTACTCCCGATGAACTTGTATTTATCGGATGGTTTAAAGGCGGAGAGGTATTCAGAAGCGGTTGCTGTTACAAGAGAGGCTACGGTAAGGTATTTTATTTCCAGCCCGGACATGAATCATATCCTGTATACCACAATCCCCAAATAATAAAAGTCATTAAGAATGCTGTAAGATGGGCAAAACCTGTGAAAATGATTTCTGAAATCACCTGTCCCAATGTAAAACCTCTGGAGAAGATATGATGCCTCCGGAGAAGACTTAGTGCTTTTGGAAAGGATTTAATGCCTCAAGAGGAGATTTGTTGTTCAGGTTTGATGACTCAGGAAGGATTAAATTAACTGTTTGATATCGGGATGAATGAGGAATCATCATTCCGTATCCATATAATAAAAAAACAGGAGGGTGTTCAGTATGTCTAAATGTGAAACCACTGTAAGGGTCGGTATAATCGGCTGCGGAGGTATAGCAAACGGCAAGCACATGCCCGCCCTTTCCAGACTTAAGAATGTACAGATGGTTGCATTTTGCGATATTGTACCTGAAAGGGCTGAAAAGGCAGCAAAGGATTACGGAACTGAGGATGCAAAGGTTTATACTGACTACAGGAAGCTTTTGGAAGATAAGACCATTGACGTGGTACATGTATGTACCCCCAATAAATCCCATGCAGATATAACCGTTGATGCCCTGGAATCCGGCAAGCACGTTATGTGTGAAAAGCCGATGGCAAAGACGGCAGAAGGTGCCCGCAGGATGGTGGAAGCTGCAAAGCGTACAGGCAAAAAGCTGACCATAGGCTATCAAAACAGGTACAGGGCTGATTCTCAGTATCTCTACAAACTCTGCAGAAGGGGAGATCTGGGAGAAATTTACTTTGCAAAAGCCCATGCCATCCGCCGTCGTGCAGTTCCTACCTGGGGAGTTTTCTTAAATGAAGAAGAACAGGGTGGAGGACCGTTGATAGACATAGGCACCCATGCTCTGGACCTTACCCTCTGGATGATGGACAACTACGAACCCAAGTATGTTGTAGGAAATGTATATCAGAAGCTCGGAAAACTAAAAGGACAGGCCAATGCATGGGGTCCCTGGGATCCTGAAAAATACACCGTTGAGGATTCGGCATTCGGATTCATTACAATGAAAAACGGTGCAACCATCGTACTCGAATCCAGCTGGGCTTTGAATACCTTGCAGGAAGGTGAAGCAATAACCACCCTCTGCGGAACAGAAGGCGGAGCCGATATGTGGGACGGGCTCAGGATAAATGGAGAAGAATTCGGAAGACTGTATGTCACAAAACCCGATTTCAGAGCCGGCGGCGCAGCATACTTTGAAGGAAGAGTGGAAAAAGAAGGCGATGTTGAAGCAAGGCTTTGGATAGACAGCATAGTTAACGACACCGAGCTGGTAGTAAAACCCGAACAGACTCTTGTTGTAACTGAGATACTTGAAGCTATCTACACATCCGCAAAAACCGGAAAGCCGGTATATTTTGAATAATATGCGCAACTGTTCTGATCAGGATATATACGTAAGGCTCACCAGGCAGGTGGGCCTTACAAAAAGCTTTTTCGCATTATAAAATATGCTTTATGACAAAGATGCCTGATAAATATGAAATATACTTCATAATAAAAATACCTGATAACAACAAAAATATGTTTTATGGATAAAAATGCTTGGTAAAAAATAAAAATGTAGTTCATGGACAAAAAAACCTGATAAAACTATAAAAAATATCTGATGACATGAAGGTGTTTGATATGAGCATATCTATAGGACTTCAATTATATACGGTACGCCAGGATACGGCAAAGGATTTTGAAGGGACTCTTGAAAAGGTTGCCGAGGTAGGATACAAAGGTGTTGAATTTGCAGGATACGGCGGCCTTTCAGCTTCCAGAATGAAATCTTTGCTGGACAGACTGGGATTAAAGCCCTGCGGAAGCCATGTGGGCATTGACGATTTGAAAAATAAACTGGATGAGGTTATAGAATACAACCTTGAAATAGGAAACCAATATATCATTTGCCCCTGGGCATCCTATGAATCAAAGGAAGATTTCCACGAGATGGCCAGGTTCCTCAACGGGATTGGCGAAAGATGCAGGGCAAAAGGGCTTTACTTTGGCTATCATAACCATGCTCAGGAATTTGCCTGCTTTGACGGAGTATACGGACTGGATATTTTATACCAGGAAACCGATCCTGAACTGGTAAAGGCGGAAATTGACGTTTACTGGGTCAAGTATGCAGGACTGGATCCCCTGGAAGTATTGAAAAAGTATGCAGGGCGCATTCCCCTGATACATTTTAAGGATATGGATGCAGGCGAGAAAAGGGAAATGACAGAAGTAGGAAATGGAATTATAGATTTTAAAGCCATTGCTGACTTCGGAAAAAAGAATGATGCAAAGTGGTTCATAGTAGAACAGGATGTATGCAGGCGTCCTGCCCTTGAAAGCATCAAAATAAGCTATGACAATCTGATGAAGATGAACATTCTGTAAATTCAATGAGCCAGGGGGCTGACTAAAAAAGGTTATTAACCTGAAAGGCAGCCCCTTTTTCCTTTTCAAGCCCCCGGAGAAGAAATGGACAGAATCTCCGGTTGTTTTATGCCTAAAAATCAGTCCCCTTTACATGTGCCTGGATTGCGGTTATAATTTCTATATTGACAAAAACACAAAGGAGAATGCAATATATGCCCTGGATATTGATTATTGCTGCCATTGCAATCCTTGACCAGGCAACAAAATATCTGATCATGAAAAACCTCAGTTTTTCCGACTCAATTACCGTCATTAAGGATTTTTTCTATATAGTGCGTGTTGAGAATACCGGCGCAGCCATGGGAATGCTCCAGAACGGAAGGTATTTCCTTGTTCCTGCAACTGCCGTCATAGGGATCATTGTTTCCATTGCGCTGGTAAAAGCGGAAAGCGTTTTTCTCAAAATATCCCTTTCATTCATACTGGGAGGGGCATTAGGGAATTTTATAGACAGAGTATTCAGGGGCAGGGTAACCGATTTCCTGGATTTTCATATAGGCAGTTTCAGGTTTTGGACTTTTAATCTGGCAGATGTATTTATAGTTGTGGGGACAATAATGCTGGCTGCCTATATTCTGTTTTTCTATAAAGAGTCTCAGGAAAGCAAGGCAGCAACAGAAGGGCTGAAGGAAGCTGACGGGGAATGATAACCAAGGAAATTAGGCTTGTATCGGATGAAGAAGGTGTAAGGCTGGATTCATGGCTAACTGAAAAAATAGGCGGGTTTTCCCGCTCATATATTCAGAAGCTCATACGTGACGGAAACGTTGAGGTCAACGGAAAGAATCCCAAGGCAAACTATAAGCTTAAGCTTGAGGACCGGATATCCGTATTTGTTCCCGAACCGGAAAAACTGGATGTGAAACCTGAAAACATCCATCTGGATATTATGTACGAGGATGATGACATCATTGTTGTAAACAAGCCGAAAGGCATGGTTGTACATCCTGCTGCAGGAAATTACACCGGGACACTTGTTAATGCTCTTATGGCTCACTGCAAAGACAATCTGTCTGATATTAACGGGGTCATAAGGCCGGGTATAGTTCACAGGATAGATAAGGATACATCCGGAATCCTGGTGGTGGCCAAAAACAATGAAGCCCATGAAAAACTGTCCCAGATGCTGAAAAAACATGATATAAAGCGTGTTTACCATGCCGTTGTGGAAGGAGTCATACAGGAAGATTGCGGCAAAATAGATGCACCCATCGGAAGGCATCCCGTTGACAGAAAGAAAATGGCGGTAAACACCAGGAACGGCAGAAATGCCGTCACATATTTTAAAGTGCTGGAAAGGTTTAAACGGGCTACATACGTTGAAGTAACCCTGGAAACCGGAAGAACCCATCAGATAAGGGTTCACATGTCATATATAGGCCATCCTGTTGCCGGTGATGAAGTATACGGCAGACGTAAGCAGGAATATGGTTTTTCAGGCCAGGCCCTCCATGCAAAAATCCTTGGGTTTGTTCATCCGACAAAAAACAGGTATATGGAGTTTGACTCCGGGCTTCCTGAATATTTTAAGAAGCTGTTGGATGATTTAAGGAAATAGCTTTTTGTACCCGGATATCGGATTTTGGGAGATTGTTCAGGATAATACTTGCTTGTGCCGGGTATGATGTTCAGGTATAATGATATGGTTATTGTGATACCTTATTTATGCCGGCTATGTAATATCTTAATTATACCACGTGTTATATACCGAGTCTTCCGGATGATACAGGTAGATCCATCCGTTTTTTCTGCAGAATTTTTCCGTTTCACCGTCTTGATCGAAAGAAATAACCAGCACCCTGCATCCGTTCCTCTTTGAAGTTTTAAGGATAGAAGCCAGAAGTTTCTGATAGTATTCGCTGTCTTTCATCTTGTTGTAGCTGAAATCTTCATACAATATGCCATCCACATATTTGCCGCTAAATTGGGAAAAGGAATTAAAAGCCCTGTTCTGGATTACCGAAAGATCACTGAAATTCGTTTTCAGTTTGGCAAGAAATTCTCTGTAGCCCTGGATACACCTTTCCACTTGCTTTTCATCTTTCAGATATTCCATTCTGTCCAAAGTATCCAAAAACACACCGTCAAAACCCAGGCCAATGATTTTTTTCTGTATAAGCTTAAGCAAAACATCATGATAGTGGGAAGAAGTTATGTCGGCAAGGTAACAGTCGTGATCTGACACGTATACCTTTTCACCGTTTATTTTCAGGTAGTCTTCTTCCTTTATAAGATTTAACTTTAGTGAGTCGTACGGTTCAATATCGATAACCGATATGTACCCGTAAACCAAGGTTTTGCCCTGCTCACGAATTTCTCTGATTTCCCGGGAAGTAACAGCAGCAGGTTCCAGAATGACCAAATCCAGTTTCTTTATTTCTTCTATTATCTCGGGAGTAAGATGGTCATAATATACTTTATATGTCTTGACATCCTTCAGGGGATTGGGATTTCCTATTCTTCTGAAAAATCCTATCAAACCGTCCAGGTTAAAAAACAAGAGAACCATTATGACCATGAACAAAAGAAACGCTGTAATATTTTTTGACATAGGAATAACTCCTCCTGTTCATTCATAACATAATTTTACAACTACAACCGAATTAATGGAATAAGTTTCTAAAAAAATAAACTTTTTTGTATTAAAAAAACTATGGACTTCGTAATTTTTATGTGATATTATATCCTAAATTGCATATGACCTTTAATTAGTCCAGTGAGGCTAAAAGGTAAGAGAACAAATTATTCCTTTGGAGTATAAACGAGCAGAAGTTTACTTCTTGCCTTTTGGCAAGAAGTTTTTTATTAGTAAGATATAAACATTAGTCAGATTAAAAGACCGGTCGGATGCAAATATTGGTCAGACAGAAAATAATTCAGATATACTCATCAGGCGGAGGTGATAAAATGACTGACAAGGCGGAGATAATGGATGAGTCGGCCATGATGCGTGCAATAACCAGGATAGCTCACGAGATAATAGAAAGAAACAAGGGCGTGGATGATGTAGTACTTATAGGTATTCAGCGAAGGGGTGTTCCGCTTGCAAAGATGATAAGCCGGAAGATAAAGGAAGTGGAAAAGAAAGAAGTGCCGGTGGGTATTTTGGATATTACCCTGTATCGCGATGACCTCAGCATGCTCGACGAGCACCCGATAATTAAGGGTACCGAGATAAATTTCCCGGTGGTGGACAAAAAGGTTGTGCTTGTTGATGACGTTATATATACCGGCAGAACCGTCCGCGCAGCCATTGATGCAATAATGGATATAGGAAGACCCAAAATGATTCAGCTTGCAGTTCTGATTGACAGGGGCCACAGAGAACTTCCCATAAGACCGGATTTTGTAGGCAAGAACGTACCAACTGCAAAAAGCGAGATGGTTAACGTGAAAGTTTATGAAATAGACAGGATCAACAAGGTAACCATAAGCGATATTAAAAAGTAAAGTAAGGAATATTATTTCCTTGCTTTATTTATATATACGATTTCAGGCTAAATTTATACAAGGAGCTCGGCCTAAATTTATACAAGGAGTTCAGACCAAATTAAATCTAATGAGTTCAGATAAAATTTGTACAGGGAATTCAGAATAAAACATCTCAAGGAGTGCAATTTATGATAAAAAGCAAAGATGTCCTGGGACTTCGAGACATGACTGCGGAAGAGATCAGGCACATACTTGACACTGCAAAAACCATGAAATATATTTTGCTGACAAATAACAAGAAAACCCCTCATCTCCAGGGAAAGTCCATAGTCACACTTTTTTACGAAAACAGCACAAGGACCAGGCTTTCCTTCGAACTTGCTTCAAAATACATGAGCGCCAGTTCAGCCAATATATCAGCATCCGGAAGCAGCGTGGCAAAGGGTGAATCCCTGGTGGATACCGGAAGAACCATTGACATGATGGGGGCTGATGTAATAGTAATAAGGCATCCCATGTCAGGAGCTCCCCACCTCCTTGCAAAATATGTCAGGGCTTCAGTCATAAACGCAGGAGACGGAATGAATGAGCATCCAACACAGGCGTTGCTGGACATGTTCACAATTCTTGAAAAGAAAGGCACCATAGAAGGACTTAAGATAGCAATTGTGGGAGACATACTTCACAGCAGGGTTGCCCGGAGCAACATATGGGGATTGACAAAGCTGGGTGCAAAGGTATGCATTGCAGGACCTTCCACCTTGCTTCCTCCGGGTATTGAAAAAACCGGCGCTGAGGTATGCATGAATTTGCAGGAAGCAGTCAGAGAAGCTGATGTTGTCATGGGACTTAGAATACAGCTTGAAAGGCAGAAAAAAGGCCTTTTCCCAAGCGCAAGGGAATACTCGAGATTCTTCGGGTTAAATGAAGAGGTGATAAGCCTTGCAAAGAAGGATGCCATAATAATGCATCCCGGTCCGGTCAACAGGGGCATTGAAATGACTTCTGAAGTGATAGATCATGAACGTTCAGTGATAAATGAACAGGTCACCAACGGAGTTGCCGTCAGGATGGCACTGCTTTACCTGTTAACAAGGAGGAGAAGCAATGAAGCTGCTGATTAGAGGAGGCATTGTTGTAGACCCGGATCAGGGAATAAATGATGTGATGGACATATTGGTGGATGAAGGGAAAATAATCAGCATAGGCAAAAATTTGGATCACACCGGTTGTAAAGTAATTAATGCTTCCGGAATGCATGTTCTGCCGGGTCTTGTTGATGCCCATTGCCATTTGCGTGATCCGGGATATGAGTATAAAGAAGATATTGAAAGCGGAACAAAAAGTGCAGCGGCAGGAGGATTCACTTCCATAGCCTGCATGCCCAATACAAATCCTGTTACAGACAATGAATCGGTGATAAGGTATATACAATCAAAAGCAAAAACCAGGGGACTGGTGAATGTATATCCCGTAGGAAGTATCACAAAAGGCATGAAGGGCGAAGAACTGTCCGAAATGGGAGAGCTTAAGCTGGCTGGGGCGGTAGCGGTGTCCGATGACGGAAAGCCCGTAGTCAGTTCTTCTCTCATGAAAAAAGCCCTTCAGTATGCTTCCATGTTTGGCCTTCTTGTAATATCCCATTGCGAGGACCTGGACCTTGCGGAAGAAGGCGTCATTAATGAAGGGTATAATTCGACGGTTATGGGTCTTAAAGGCATTCCGTCGGCTGCTGAAGAAATTGCCGTTGCAAGGGATATCATACTTGCGGAATATACGGAAGCCAGGATACACATAGCCCATGTCAGCACAGAGCTTTCGGTTGAGCTGATAAGACATGCCAAAAACAGGGGAGTTAAGGTTACCGCTGAGACCTGTCCCCATTATTTCTCCCTTACCGATGACGCCTGCAGAGACTACAACACTCTTGCAAAAGTAAACCCACCCCTCAGAACACAAAAGGATGTGGAAGCCGTCATCCGGGGACTTAAGGACGGCACCATAGATATAATTGCAACAGACCATGCCCCGCATCATATGGATGAAAAGAATGTAGAGTTTAACTTTGCTGCCAACGGAATTTCAGGGTTTGAAACGGCTTTCTCCCTGGCTGTTACTTACCTTGTTAAACCGGGTCATCTGAGCATAGATGAGGTTGTAAACAAAATGAGCCTTATGCCTTCAAAAATTCTTGGTTTAAATAAAGGAACCCTGAAAACAGGCAGTCCTGCCGACATAACAATAGTTGATCTTAACCGGGAATTTACTGTAGATGTTTCCAGATTTAAATCCAGGGGAAAAAACTCTCCCTTTAACGGATTCAGATTAACCGGAACTGTTGCTTGCACAATTGTGGGGGGAAAAATACAATATGATGCCGGAAATGAGTAAGGAGATGCAGGATGTTTATAGACAGGCTTATTGAAAAAATCAAAAGCAAAAACAATCCTTCGGTGATCGGCCTTGATCCCAGGCCGGAATTCATACCCATGCATATAAGAAAAAAGGCATATGCCGAATATGGGGAAAACCTTCTCGGTGCAGCAAGGTCGATGGCAATATTCAACAAAAAAATAATAGACGCCGTATGGGACATAGTACCTGCAGTAAAACTTCAGCTTGCCTGTTATGAAGCCTTTGGAATTGAAGGCCTTAAAGCATATTCAGAAACCGTAGAATATGCGCGTAAGAAAGGTCTTGTGGTAATAGCCGACGCAAAGAGAAATGATATAGGAAGTACCGCGGAAGCTTATTCAAAAGCATATCTCGGAAAAGTGACCATAGAAGGGAATTCATTGTCCGGAGGCTTTGATGCAGATGCCGTTACAGTCAACCCTTATTTGGGTTTTGATGGAATAAAACCTTTTATAGATGACTGCAAAAAATATGACAAGGGGATATTTATACTTGTAAAGACCTCAAATAAAAGCTCCGGACAGATTCAGGACCTGATACTTAAAGACGGCAGAAGGCTGTACGAAGAAATTGCCCGACTGGTAGACCAATGGGGAGAGGAACTGACGGGTACATTTGGCTACAGCAGTGTTTGTGCGGTGGTGGGCGCTACCTATCCTGCCCAGGCAGAAATATTAAGAAAAATCATGAAAAGAGCGTATATACTTGTTCCGGGCTACGGCGCCCAGGGAGGCACCGCAAATGATGCTGCATGCTCGTTTTGTCCCGACGGGCTGGGGGCTGTTGTAAATGCATCAAGAAGCATAATGTGCGCCTGGAAATCGAACCTTTGGAGTGACAGGTTTGATGAATTCAGTTTTAATGAAGCTGCAAGGGCTGAAGCCATAAGGATGAGGGATGATATAAACCTTGCGGTTAAGAGGCGCTTTTCCGGAAGTTGAGTTAAGAAATGCGTTACTTTTCAGGATGGATTATTGGTAAAAGTTTAATGGAGGAATATATGGCAAAAGCTTTGAAAGAAAAGGTATTATCTTTAAAAATGCTTTCCCATTCGGTATTCAGAATGTCCATAGAGTCTGAATATATAAGCAGTACAGCTTTGCCGGGCCAGTTTGTAAACATAAAATGCGGCGACGGAATAAATAACATTTTAAGAAGACCCATAAGCATATGCGGTGTAGACAGACAAAAGGGAACCTTTGACATTGCATTCCAGGTAAGAGGCAAGGGAACGCGGTTGCTTTCTGAATATTCCGGGGAAGATCTTATAGATTTGACAGGGCCTCTTGGAAACTCATTCTCATTGCCTCATACATTAATACCTCAAAAGCATTCAAAAGTTGCCGCGGTGGGAGGAGGAATAGGAATATTCCCCCTGCTTTTTCTACTAAAGGAAATGAACAATGCAGAAAAACATGCTTACCTGGGATTCAGAGACTGCCGGTCCATGGTTATGGTTGAAGATTTCAGGGAAGTTACGGATAAGCTTCTGATATCAACCGATGATGGAAGTGCAGGGTATAAGGGCGCAGTTACCGACTTGTTTGAACAGCATATAAAAACGTGGGACAAGCCCGATATCATATATGCGTGCGGTCCTGTCCCAATGCTCAGAAAAATTGTCTCCATAGCCCAGGCCCATGATATAATGTGTCAAGTATCCATGGAACAGAGGATGGGATGCGGTATCGGAGCATGTCTGGTATGCGTGTGCGCCACCAGGCAGGACGACGGTTGGAAATACAGCCGGGTGTGCAAGGACGGACCTGTTTTCTGGGGGCAGGATGTAATATTTGAAGAGTAGGAATGTAAAACAGAAAGTTTTCCTGAAAATCATGTAAAATAGATTTAGAAAGGCATGGAAAGGAAAATGGCTCAGGTTTCACTGGCAACAAACATCGCAGGAATAAAACTGAAAAATCCTGTTATAGCGGCTTCGGGTACATTCGGTTTCGGCAGGGAGTTTGCAGAATTTATAGATTTAAACAAACTTGGAGGTATCTCGGTTAAAGGACTTAAGCTCAGACCCACCCGGGGGAATAAGCCTCCCAGGATCGCTGAAACCCCTGCAGGAATACTGAACAGCGTGGGACTCCAAAACCCGGGCATAGAAGCTTTTATAAAAGATGAACTTCCTTTTTTAAGGCAATATGACACAGCCATCATAGCGAACATTGCAGGAGATACCGTTGAAGAGTATTGTGAGATGGCAAGGATGCTTGATGATACAGAGATTGACGCTATAGAGCTTAACGTATCATGCCCCAATGTAAAATCAGGAGGCGCTGCTTTTGGAAGCTCTCCCGGGGCTGTCTCTGAAATAACATCGAGGGTTAAGGCCTGTTGCAGTCACCCCCTGATAGTAAAGCTCACGCCTAATGTGACAGATATAGCAGAAATAGCCATGGCTGCCGAGGCATCCGGGGCAGATGCCATATCCCTCATCAATACGGTGCTTGGAATGGCAATAGACATACACAAAAGAAAGCCTGTGCTGGGAAACATTGTGGGAGGGCTTTCAGGACCTGCCATAAAGCCTGTTGCCGTCAGGATGGTGTACGAGGTATCAAAATCGGTAAGAATCCCCGTAATAGGCATGGGAGGAATTTTCTCTGGGGAGGATGCCGTTGAATTTATGCTGGCTGGAGCCAGTGCAGTAATGGTGGGCACTGCCAATCTGGTAAATCCTTTTGCCTGCCTGGAAGTGATCA
Source organism: Bacillota bacterium (assembly GCA_023622945.1). Classification (GTDB taxonomy): domain Bacteria; phylum Bacillota; class Clostridia; order Acetivibrionales; family JAMNYG01; genus JAMNYG01. The sequence goes on from JAMNYG010000187.1 coordinate 36,118, forward strand.
AAGGCATAGAAGAATACATGGAAATGTATAATTACAGACATGTTAATGAAATAATAGGAAAACTGGACACAGCTTAAAGCAGGAGGTATCAAATGAAAACGCGGCTTATTTTTGTCCGGCATGCGGAAGCCGAAGGCAATTTCAAAAGAATATTTCAGGGATGGACTGACGGTGAACTGACTGAAAAAGGACATATTCAGGCTCAATTGGTAGCTGAAAGGCTTAAAAACTGGGAAATTGACGTTATCTACTCCAGCTCACTGAAAAGGACCATGCAAACAGCATATTATATATCCCGGGTGAAAAATCTTCCCATCATCAGAACGGACAAGCTTAAGGAAATAAACGGCGGAGACTGGGAAGGAAGGCCATGGGAAGAACTCCCGTTAAAATGGCCGTTTGAGTATGACACATGGGAAAACAAGCCTCATATTCACAAGATGCCTAACGGGGAGTCCATGGAGGGATTCCAGAAGCGTGTGATGGATGAGGTCCTGTACATCATTAAAAATAACGAAGGCAAAAACATTTGCATTGTAACCCACGGAACTGTTATAAAATCCCTGATATGCTATTTCAGGGGATGCAGCCTGGAAGAAATGGTCAATATACCCTGGTGCGACAACACGGCAATAACGGTTATCGATTATGAAGATGGCAGGTTTTCCATTATAACCGAAGGTGACGCATCTCACCTGGAAGGCAGCCTTAGTACATTACAGAACCAGGATTGGTGGTTTGAGGACCTAAAGAAGATTCAGAACCAAAAATCGATGGAAAAAACTGAATAATCGGGTTTATCGCCCATAGGAGGAATGGAAATGGAGTTGTCTGAAAAAAGGCTGGCTTCAATGTTGTTTGAAACAAAAGCCATAAAGGTCAGCCCTGAGGATAAGCCCTTCTGGTACACGTCGGGGACCATAGGTCCTTATTATGTCAATACCCATTACCTGCTGGGAAGTGAAAGAGAAGCCAATGAGCTTTTATTGCTTATCGATAAGGTTAAAGATGATAAAAGCATCTGTTCTCCGGTCATCTTATCCAGGCTGAAGGAAAGTTATAAAAGTAATCAAACTTATAGAGAACTTATAGATTATATGGTATCATATATAATGAAAAATATTGGTACAGATGAGATAGATTACATATCGGGAGGAGAAAGAAGGGACTGGTTCTTTTCCCTTATAGTGGCTGACATCCTGGGCAAGCCGCACATAACGCTGTTTAAAGACTTAACGGCTGTTATTTATAACGGCAAATACCTGGAAGAAACATATTGCATACACGGAAAAAGAATACTGCACATAGCAGACATAATAACCGAAGCTTCAAGTTATAAAAGGCAGTGGATTCCGGCAATACAAAAACTTGGCGGTACCTTGAAATGGAGTTTGGCAGTAGCCGACAGGCTTCAGGGAGGTGCTGAAAATCTTGCTGCTTGTGGCATCGAATCTCATGCGCTCATCAGAATCGACAAGGAACTTTTTGACAGGGGTCTTTCCTTAGGATTTATAAACCACCGGCAACACATAGTAATAACCGAATATATCAACAACCCCAGGGAAACCATGCGTGAGTTTCTCATACGGCATCCGGAATTCATCAGGAATTCTCTCAGTGCAGACGCCAAGACTGCCGAAAGGGCAAGGATGTGCATTGAAAAAGACATATACGATTTAAAATGTTTTTATTAAGTCAATTGTGGGAAATTATAAATGATTATTATATTATTTCACGGAAGGGAGCTATTCTTATGGCAAGAACACAAACAATGGACGGGAATCAGGCTGCAGCTTATGCTTCTTATGCGTTCACCGAAGTTGCGGCTATATACCCGATAACTCCATCGTCTCCAATGGCTGAAAGTGTTGACGAGTGGTCAGCTCAAGGTATGAAAAACATCTTCGGCCAACCCGTCAAGGTGGTTGAGATGCAGTCAGAAGCAGGTGCGGCAGGCACTGTTCACGGTTCACTGGCTGCAGGCGCACTGACCACAACTTATACCGCATCACAAGGTTTGCTTCTAATGATACCAAATATGTATAAAATGGCAGGAGAGCTTCTTCCGGCAGTTTTCCATGTCAGTGCCAGGGCTGTTGCTGCCCATGCGCTGTCAATTTTCGGAGATCATCAGGACGTCATGGCATGCCGTCAGACGGGTTTTGCCATGTTGTCATCAGCCAATGTCCAGGAAGTGATGGACCTTGCAAGCATAGCCCATCTGAGCGCTATAAAATCAAGGGTTCCTTTCCTGCATTTCTTTGACGGCTTCAGAGTATCTCATGAATTCCAAAAGATAGAGGTCCTGGAATATGACCAACTTGCAAAGCTCATTGACTACGAAGCCCTCAGGGAATTCCGTAACAGATCCCTAAACCCTGAGCATCCCGTGGTAAGAGGTACAGCTCAAAATCCCGACATCTATTTCCAGGGAAGAGAAGCTGCAAACAGGTTCTATGAAGCTGTTCCCGGAATAGTTGAGTATTACATGAATGAAATAAAGAAGCTCACTGGAAGAGAATATCATCTCTTTGACTATTACGGAGCAAAAGATGCTGAATATGTGATAGTAGCAATGGGCTCGGTATGCGATACCATCGAGGAAACCATTGATTACCTGATGAATAAGGGTGAAAAAGTAGGAGTAGTAAAGGTCAGGTTGTACAGGCCATTCTCGGTAAATCATTTCCTCAGTGTGATTCCTGAAACGGTTAAGAAAATAGCCGTACTTGACAGGACAAAGGAACCGGGTTCCATCGGAGAGCCCCTGTACCTTGATGTAGTCAATGCCTTTACCCAGAGCCGGTTGAAGCCGGTAATCGTGGGCGGCAGATACGGGCTTGGTTCAAAGGATACCACACCGTCCCAGATAATTGCCGTTTATGACAACTTAAAACAGGAAATTCCCAAAAACAGATTTACCATCGGGATTGTTGATGACCTGACGGATACTTCCCTTCCTGAACCTCAAGCCATTGTCGAGACCACCCCGGAGGGAACCACAAGCTGTATTTTCTGGGGACTTGGATCCGACGGCACGGTAGGGGCCAACAAATCTGCAATAAAGATCATTGGGGATAACACCGACCTTTATGTACAGGCATATTTCTCATACGACAGCAAAAAATCCGGTGGTACAACCACTTCGCATTTAAGATTCGGAAAGAAACCAATAAAGTCTCATTACCTGGTGAATCATGCAGATTATGTGGCATGCCACAACAAATCCTTCATATACCAGTACGACATACTCAGCGTTGCAAAGGAAAAAGGTGTCTTTGTGCTTAATTGCCCATGGAAGGAAGACGAACTTGAGGAAAATCTTCCGGCATCCATCAAAAGGGCAATTGCAAGGAAAAAGCTTGACTTCTATGTAATTGATGCTGTCAGCATTGCAGAGGAAGTAGGCCTCGGCAACAGGATAAACATGGTAATGCAGTCTGTATTTTTCAAACTGGCAAATATAATTCCTGTTGATGACGCAATAAAATACCTGAAGGAATCGGTGGAAGAAGCGTACGGAAGGAAAGGCCGGAATGTAGTTGAAATGAACTGGAAGGCCATAGATAAAAGTATTGACGCCCTTGTAAAAGTAAATGTGCCTGCTTCATGGGCAGATGCTGAGGATGAAGAAATGCCGGTTAAGGAAGAGCCGGAATTCATAAAGAGAATACACAGACCCATGATGAGAAACGAAGGGGACAAGCTGCCGGTAAGCGCTTTCAAGGGAATGGAGGACGGCACATTCCCATTGGGAACAACAGCTTATGAAAAACGCGGTATTGCCGTATTTGTGCCTGAATGGCAGATAGATAACTGCATACAGTGCAATCAATGCTCATATGTATGTCCTCATGCAACCATAAGGCCGTTCCTTTTGAACGATGAGGAAAAGGCAAGGGCACCTGAGTCTTTCCTGACCAAAAAGGCAATAGGAAAGGGTTTTGAAAATCTCCATTACCGCATACAGGTAAGCCCCCTTGATTGTGTAGGCTGCGGAAATTGCGCCGATGTATGCCCTGCAAAGGAGAAGGCCCTGATAATGAAGCCTGCTGAAGAACAGATCAGGATGCAGGCTGAGAACTGGGAGTTTGCAATGACGGTAACCACCAAGGACAATCTTATGGACCGTGGTACCCTCAAGGGAAGCCAGTTTGCCCGTCCCCTTCTGGAGTTCAACGGAGCATGCCCTGGCTGTGGAGAAACACCGTACATCAAGCTTTTGACTCAGCTTTTCGGAGAAAGAATGATCATAGCCAACGCTACAGGCTGCTCTTCCATTTGGGGTGCCAGCGCTCCGTCTATAGCATATGCCACCAATGCAGACGGAAAAGGACCTGCATGGGCCAACTCACTGTTTGAAGACAATGCAGAATACGGTTACGGAATGTACCTGGGAGTTAAACAGATCAGGGAAAAGCTTGCAGACCTGATGAAACAGGCCGTTGCCGAGGATATACCTCAGGATTTGAAAGATGCGTTTAATGTATGGCTTGATGTAATGGACGACGGAGAAGGTTCAAAGGCCGCTGCTGCCAGAATAAAGGAGCTCCTTGCCAAATACGGCGATTCCGTAAGCAATACCGTTTCACAGATAGCCGAAAGGAAAGATTACCTGGTTAAGCCTTCAATCTGGTGCATCGGAGGAGACGGCTGGGCTTATGATATCGGATATGGCGGACTGGACCAGGTACTGGCCACCGGAGATGACATAAACTTGTTTGTCATGGATACAGAGGTCTACTCAAATACAGGTGGACAGTCTTCCAAAGCAACTCCTACAGCGGCGGTGGCGAAATTTGCTGCAGCAGGTAAGAAGATCAGGAAGAAAGACCTTGGAATGATGGCCATGAGTTACGGTTATGTATATGTAGCCCAGATAGCTCTCGGTGCAAACATGAACCAGGCCATAAGAGCAATAAAGGAAGCTGAAAGCTATAAAGGTCCTTCCCTGATAATTGCATATTGTCCATGCATAAGCCACGGAATAAGAACCGGAATGGGAACCAGCATCAGGCAACAGAAGAAAGCCGTGGAGGCAGGTTACTGGCACCTGTACAGGTTCAATCCGGACCTGAAGAAAGAAGGCAAAAATCCTTTCATACTTGATTCCAAGGAACCCGTTGCTTCATTTAAGGAGTTCCTCCTCAGCGAGGTCCGCTACTCCTCATTGAGGAACACCTTCCCTGAAATTGCGGATGAAATGTTTGACATTGCAGAAAAGCATGCAAGAGAAAGATATGAAACCTATAAGAGGATGGCGGAGCATTGGGGATAAGCAACAGGCCGGCATTGCTTCAGGCATAAATTTACCTGTTGTGCCTCCAGAAGCAGGGGAAATGATATGCGATGTTGTAGTCTCTGCAGGCATCATCTGTGATGTAACAGCCTCTGCATATCATTTCCCTTTTAGCAGCTTAATACTGACAATTCATGTTGACAGCATGATGTTGATAATATGATTTTGATAGCCTAATATTGACAGCTTAATATTGATAACCTAATATTAAAAACACAAAGGCCCGTTTTACAGGAACCTTTGTGTTTTTTCTTAAATTCCGCTATTTTTGATTGGCGTCCACGTAATCCTTTGCATCGCGTACGTGGCTCTCGCTAGGTATTGTGACTTTGGAACCCGGCTTCATTTTCTCCACATTTGCCCAGGCTGCGGTATCGTGTTTCTCAATGGGCCTTGCCATACAACGTTCTTTTGATTTATTGTCGGCCATGCTATCCCTCCTTTAGAAATATTATTCCGCTTCAGTATCAAAAATTATCAGAACAAAATTTTTTTCAATGGCTTAAAATTTATGCTAAAATGATTTGTATCAAGATTATATTTTGTATCAAATCGTAAGGAATAGTATAAAATCAGTTTTCGAATACTAATCACAGTCTTATTTGCCATTGATGGCAACATATGTCAATAATAATTATGTGTAAAATTATATGCAAATAACGATAAAAGGAAGTGAAGCATTGAACAGGGATACACAATTAAGAAAAGGTATATATGTTGAAGCTGAAGAAACTGCAAGACAGAGGCAGTTTATGAACGAGGTCAGGGAAATAAATCATCAGTACGAAACAGAACACGGAAAGAAAAAACTCTATTATATACAGACATATGGCTGCCAGATGAACGAGAACGATTCAGAAAGACTGGCAGGAATGCTTACCGAAATGGGGTTTGCTGAAGCCCGGGTGAGGGATGAAAGCCACCTTATAATATTCAATACATGTTGTGTGCGTGAACATGCCGAATCAAAGGTATACGGCCATCTGGGAGGACTTAAGAAATTAAAGGATGAAAATCCTGATCTCATCATTGCCGTGTGCGGATGTATGATGCAGCAGCCCGAAGTGGTTGAGCACATAAAAAAGAGTTACAGGCATGTTGACATCATATTCGGAACCCATAACCTCCACACATTCCCTGAACTGCTGTACAGGGTTTTGGCTACAGGAAAAACGGTTGTTGATGTATGGGATTCTACCGGCATGATAGCCGAGGACCTGCCAATTGAACGCAAAGACGGGGTAAAAGCGTGGGTAACCGTTATGTACGGCTGCAACAACTTCTGCTCATATTGTATAGTCCCTTATGTAAGGGGAAGAGAAAGAAGCAGGAGCATGGAAAGCATAATTAATGAGGTCAGGATGTTAGGACAACAGGGCTACAAGGAAGTGACACTGTTAGGACAGAATGTCAATTCCTACGGAAAGGATCTTAATGACGGTACGAGTTTTGCAAAACTTCTGTATGAGCTGAACAAGATTGAACAAATAGAAAGGATCAGGTTTACCACTTCTCACCCTAAGGATCTCTCAGATGAGCTTATATATGCAATAAGGGATTGCAACAAGGTATGCAAACACCTGCATCTGCCCGTGCAGGCAGGAAGCACAAAAGTGCTTAAGGAGATGAACAGGAAATATACCAAGGAACAATATCTTGATTTGGTGGACCGGATCAGAAAGAACATACCCGGAATAGCCATTACTACAGACATAATTGTGGGCTTCCCCGGTGAAACCGAAGAGGACTTCCTTGATACCCTTGATGTTGTGGAAAAAGTCCGTTTTGATTCGGCGTTTACGTTTATGTACTCCAAAAGGACCGGCACTCCTGCCGCCAAAAGGCCGGACCAGGTGCCTGAAGAAGTCAAAAAGGAAAGATTTGAAAGGCTTCTTGAAGTACAGAACAGGATAAGCAGGGAAATAAATGAGCTTCTTTTGGGTACCACCGTCGAGATTCTTGTTGAAGGGCCAAGTAAAAACGACATCAACACTTTTACCGGAAGGACAACCACAAATAAGATAGTAAACTTCAAGGGCAACAGGGAATTGATGGGCAAAATAGTAACTGTCAGAATTGACAAGGTACAGACTTTCTCCCTGGAAGGGACTTTGGAAGAAACGGCTGAAAAATAGTTCACACCTGTGTGTATGATAAGATTTATAAGTAAAAAATCGATATCTTTCGTCATAATACAAAAAAGCTGAATCGGGGTAAACATATGGATATAATTGAAAAGGCAAGGGAATTGGGGCTTCTTATCGCAGAATCAGAAGAAATGCAGGCATACAAAAATGCAGAAGCGGCAGTGGAAAGAGACGAAAAGGCAAAAGCCCTTTTGAACGAATATAAAATGCTCCAGGTTGAAATGGTGAAGGCCGTTAAGGGAAAAAAAGGGAAAGATGAAGTTGACTCTGTGCGGGAAAGGCTTTTGTCAAAACAGCAGGAGCTGAATGAGTATGCTGTCACAAAGAAATTCATTGAATCAAAAAACGCTTTCGACAATCTTATAAAAACCGTCAATGACGTTATCATATTCTCTGCGACGGGAGAGGAGCCCTGTTCGCCCAGCAGGTGCAGAAGCTGCGGCAAGGGCTGCAGTCAAAAATAATGAGGAAAATATTGTGAGGGAAACAAATGTCAACAGTAACTCCAATGATGCAGCAGTATTTGGAAATAAAGGAACAATACAAGGATTGTATCCTTTTTTTCAGACTGGGAGATTTTTATGAGATGTTTTTCAAGGATGCCGAAATCGCTTCCAGAGAGCTTGAAATAACTCTTACGGGACGCGATTGCGGTCTTGAAGAAAGGGCTCCCATGTGCGGCGTGCCTTACCATTCTGCCGATTCTTATATAGCCAGGCTTGTCACCAAGGGATACAAGGTAGCCATATGCGAACAGGTGGAAGATCCAAGCCAGGCAAAGGGAATAGTAAAGCGGGATGTCATACGCGTTATTACCCCCGGAACGGTTACCGATTCAGCCATGCTCGAAGAAAAGAAAAACAATTATCTTCTTTCTGTTTACAGGAATAAATATTACTTCGGCCTGGCTTCGGTCGATATATCGACGGGTGAGTTGTCTGCCACCCGTATCATGTGGGGGGATACCGTAAGCAAGCTTACGGATGAAATAGCAAAAATATCTCCTTCCGAAATCATATCCAACAGCGAATTTTTCAGCGATAAAAAACTTGTGGACACAATAAGAAAGCGATTTGGCATATACATTTCCCAGTTTGATGACAATTACTATGAAGAGGAGTTTGCCAGGAAAAAAATTGAGTCCAGGTTTGATAAAAAAGCCATTGCCGATAAGTGCGGAGAGCTGGCAATAAACGCTGTGGGGGCTCTTCTTGAATATCTTGAGGAAACCCAGAAGGTAAACCTTGAGCATATAAGGACCATCACTTCCTACAATATAGAGGATTTCATGGTATTAGACGCAGCAACCAGGCGCAATCTCGAGCTCACCCAAACCATGAGGGAAAATTCAAAAAAAGGCTCACTGCTCTGGGTGCTGGACAGGACCATGACATCCATGGGAGGAAGAACCATTCGCAAGTGGATAGAGCAGCCCCTGAAGGACGTTTCGGACATTAATGAAAGACTGGATGCAGTTGAAGAGTTTAAGGAAAAATTCATGGTCCGAATGGAGCTGAGGGAACTGCTGAGGAGAATTTATGATATAGAAAGGCTTATGACCAAAGTCATCTTCGGGAACGTAAACTGCAGGGACCTCATAGCTCTGAAGAATTCCATAGGACAGCTGCCCCATATAAAAAATATCCTTTCTGGCTGCACCGCTGCAATGAACCGCAGGAATTACGAGATGCTGGACACCCTGGAAGACATATACAATCTTATAGATGCAGCCATTGTGGATGATCCACCCGTGTCGGTCAGAGAAGGAGGAATAATAAAGAAGGGGTACAATCAGGAGGTGGACAGGCTTCGAGAGGCAGCCACCCAGGGCAGAAACTGGATTGCCGAACTTGAAAGGTCAGAAAGGGAGAAGACCGGAATAAAAAATCTGAAAGTGGGCTATAACAAGGTGTTCGGTTATTACCTGGAAGTTACCAAGTCATATTTTCACCTTGTGCCCGACACCTATATAAGAAAACAGACCCTTGCAAACTGTGAAAGATTTTTTACACAGGAGCTAAAGGAATTGGAGGAAACCATCCTCGGAGCCGAAGACAAGCTGGTTGAACTGGAATATCGGCTTTTTACCGAAATTAGAAGCAGGATAGCAAACGAAATTGCAAGAATAAAAACCACTGCGTCATGCATTGCAGAAACAGATGTGCTCTGTTCCCTTGCAGAGGTTGCTGACCGTGAGAATTACTGCAAGCCAACGGTTAACGACGGGGAAGAAATATCCATAATTGACGGGCGGCATCCGGTAGTGGAAAAAATGCTTGAGCAGGAAAACTTTGTGCCAAATGACACTCTTCTTGATATGACCGAAAACAGGCTGTTTATAATAACGGGACCCAACATGGCCGGAAAATCCACATACATGAGACAGGTTGCCCTCATTGTACTTATGGCGCAGATGGGAAGTTTTGTGCCTGCCTCTGAGGCAACCATAGGCGTTGTGGACAGAATATTCACCAGGGTGGGGGCATCGGATGATCTTGCATCAGGACAGAGTACTTTCATGGTTGAGATGTCGGAAGTGGCCAATATACTAAAAAACGCCACCCGGCGCAGCCTTTTGGTGCTGGACGAGATAGGGAGAGGCACAAGCACATATGACGGATTAAGCATAGCATGGGCGGTTATAGAGTTTATAAGCGACATCAAAAACCTCGGCGCAAGGACTCTTTTTGCAACCCATTATCACGAGCTTACCGAGCTGGAAGGGAAACTTACCGGTGTTAAAAACTACTGCATATCGGTAAAGGAAGACGGAGATGACATAATATTCTTAAGGAAAATAATCCGCGGAGGCGCTGACGGCAGTTACGGGGTACAGGTAGCAAAGCTTGCGGGAATTCCCGACCAGGTAATAGAGCGCGCAAAGGATATACTTAATCAGCTGGAGGAAGCAAATATCAGCAGGAAAGAAACCGTCAGGAAAAGAAGCAGTAAGCCCATTGAGGGACAGATTGACATTTTTGCAGCCTTAAATGTATCCGAAGGTAAAGACGAAATAGTGGAAGAGTTGAAAAAACTTGAAATTTCAAATATTACACCCATTGATGCAATGAATATCCTGTACAAATTGCAGCAGAAGGCAAGAAACCTGTGAAACGGGAACAAAGGCCGAAGTGACACTTCAGGAAAGAAGCTTACGGAAAGCTGATGGAGGAAGGTAAAAGGATAATAAAGGAAAAACGGTGAATTTTATGGGAGATATAATTATACTTGATGAAAGCACTTCCAACAAGATTGCTGCCGGCGAGGTAATCGAAAGGCCTGCTTCGGTAGTAAAAGAACTGGTGGAAAACTCCATAGACGCAGGTGCGGAGATAATTACCGTTGAGATAAAAAACGGCGGAATATCCTATATCAAGGTTTCGGATAACGGTTCGGGCATAAAAGCGGACGATGTCGAAATAGCTTTTGAAAGGCATGCCACAAGCAAGATACGAAGTTCTGAAGACCTTGGCAGTATTTTGACCCTGGGGTTCAGAGGAGAGGCTCTGGCCAGTATTGCAGCGGTATCTTCCGTTGAACTTATAACCCGTACCCGGGACAGCAGTCACGGAACCTTTATTAGAGTGCAGGGAGGAGTGATAAAGGAAATAGGTCAGACAGGCTGCCCTGTCGGAAGCATCTTTATTGTAAGAGACCTGTTTTACAATACCCCTGCAAGATATAAATTTCTGAAAAACGACAGCACAGAAGCAAGATATGTTTCCGATATAATCAACCGCCTGGCGCTGGGGAATCCTGACATTTCATTCAGGTTTATAAGCAATAATACCAAGGTGCTTCACACTCCAGGCAACAACGATTTGCTGAGCACCATCTTCAGCATTTACGGAAAGCAAACCGTTGACGGGTTATGCGAAATAAACTACCGGGATAAGTGGCTGATAATAAAAGGCTATGCGGGGAAACCTGAGATTGCCAGGTCCAATAGAAATCATCAGTCCATATTCATAAACGGAAGATACATAAAAAGCAAGCTGATCACCTCGGCCATTGATGAGGCGTACAGCACTCTTCTGATGAAGAATAAATTCGCGTTTATCGTTATGAATATTGAACTTGATACACGCTTTGTTGACGTAAACGTTCATCCTGCAAAGCTGGAAGTCAGGTTTTCCGAAGAGCAGGAAATATTCAGGAGCGTATATAATGCTATAGCCAGCGCACTGACCGGAGAGAAACTGATACCCAGCGTAAGCCTTTATGATGTTAAATCTCAAGGCTCAGACGGCAAAGGACCCTCCTTCATTAATGACGATACAGGAAAAAATGCGATTCGGGGCAATCTGAATCATCCTGCAGATTTCAGTAACTCCATAGCTAAGTACGGTTTCACAGGGTCAGCCGGGAAAAAGGATGAGTATGTCCAGCAGTCAATTGACTTTGAGGAAAGCCGGGAAGATTCGGGCAGCAGTTATGTACAAAACGCTGAAGGTAATAGGGATTTCCACCGGTACAATAATGCAAAGGATTGCCAATACAATAATGCAAGGGATTATCATTCTAATGGGAAGGATTATTATTCTGAAGGCACCCCGTCCGAAAGTTTCCTGGACCAGGTCAGAATAATAGGACAGGCTTTTTCAACATATATAATCCTTCAGCACGATGACGACCTTCTGATAATAGATCAGCATGCAGCCCACGAGAGGATCATGTATGAGAAGCTCAAGGAAAAATACCATAAAAATATGCCCATGACACAGCTTCTGGTCACTCCTGTGGTTGTGGAGCTTACAAATAATGAGATGAGGATTGCCGAAGAATATAAGGAATATTTTTCAAAACTGGGTTATATATTTGAAAACTTTGGAAATAATTCTATTGTACTGAGATCCGTACCGGGCATCACGGACCCTGAATTGGTCAGGGAAACTTTTCTCGATGCACTGGATCTGATATCGGGTACTAATCCGGTGCTTGAAGATGCCGCAGATGAAACTCTCTATAATATAGCCTGCAAGGCAGCCGTCAAAGCCAATAAGAGGCTGGATGAAGTGGAAATCAAGGCTTTGCTTGAAGAATTAAAGGGAATTGCAAACCTGTTTTCATGCCCTCATGGGCGGCCTACAATCATCAGGATAAGTAAAAATGAACTTGAAAAGAAATTCAAAAGAATTGTGTGATGTGATATGGAAAACGTACTTGTCATATTAGGTCCTACAGCATCCGGAAAAACAAGGCTTGCCATTGAACTTGCAAAAAGGCTGAACGGAGAAGTGATTTCAGCTGATTCCATGCAGGTATACAAATATATGGACATCGGAACCGCCAAGCCCGATGAAAAAGAAAGAGAGGGAATAAAGCATTATCTTATAGATGAAGTTGATCCTTCTGAGGAATTCAGCGTTGCCCGTTACCAGAAGCTTGCTTATCAATATATAGATGAGGTGCTGTCCAAGGGTAAGTTGCCTATTGTCGCCGGAGGTACCGGACTTTACATAAATTCACTGATATATAATATCAATTTCACTGAAACCGTAAGCGATTGGGAATTCAGGGAAAGGCTTAAAGCCGAAGCAGAGGAAAAGGGGAATGCATTTTTGCATGAAAGGCTTAAGAAAATTGATCCAAAAGCTGCAGCCAAAATCCATGTAAATGATTTGAAGCGTATAATAAGGGCTCTTGAAGTTTATGAGTATACCAGAAAACCTATATCGCATCATCAGGAAGTTTCAAGGAAAAACCCTCCAAAATACCGCTTCATAATTTTAGGATTGACCATGGACAGGGAAAGGTTATACGATAGGATTAACAAAAGGGTGGATTTAATGATACAAAAAGGCCTGGTACAGGAAGTGAAAAGCCTTGTTGAACGGGGATTCGATACAAAATATACTTCCATGCAGGGACTGGGTTATAAAGAAATCATTTCTTATCTGAAAGGAGAGATGTCTCTTGATGATGCCATATACATTTTAAAAAGAGATACCCGCCGTTATGCCAAAAGGCAGATTACCTGGTTTAAAAGGATCGAAGGAGTATACTGGCTTGACCTGGACAGGTTTAAAGACGCGGATGAGCTTACAGACGCAGCTGTTACATATGTAAAAAGTTTATTGGTGTGTTAAAAAAGATTTATTGGTTTATCAAAAAAATTATTATTTCCTTGCAACGTTTGGAATTTTCTTGTAGAATAAGTATAAGCTTTGATGTCTGTAAAAGTGAAATGACATGTGTCATAAACATATAGACAAACATAGATAATTAGAGGAGGATTTCCGGTGAACAAAGTTAATATTAATTTGCAGGATGTTTTTTTGAACCAGGTCAGGAAAGAACACATACCGGTTACTGTATACCTAACCAATGGATTTCAGTTGAAAGGGCTGGTAAAGGGTTTTGATAATTTTACCGTTATCCTTGACAGTGACGGAAGGCAGCAACTGGTTTACAAGCATGCCATATCTACCGTTTCTCCCATGAAGCTTGTAAATCTCATCTTCAACGACAACAAAGAGCAGGGGTAATAAACGGTTTGGAAGCATGAAACCAGAAAGAGGATCTGTAGTTTTGCATGATCCTCTTTTTCACTATAGAATTGGTATCTCATTAATCAATACAGAATCAGGTTTTACAGTTTTCTGAATACTCCTATTACCTTCCCGAGGATTGTAAGATTGTCTCTGACGATTATGGGATCCATATATCTGTTCTGAGGCTGTAGCCTAATATGGTCTTTCTCCTTGTAAAACGTCTTGACGGTGGCTTCGTCTCCTATCAGGGCAACTACAATATCCCCGTTGCTGGCAACCGATTGCTGCTTTACAAGAACATAATCCCTGTCCAGTATCCCGGCTTCAATCATGCTGTCTCCCTGGACCCTAAGCATAAATACGGTGGAATTCTGTACAAAATCAACGGGAAGGGGAAAGGTGTCCTCAATGTTCTCAACCGCCAGAATGGGCTGCCCGGCTGTAACTTTTCCTACAATAGGTACATCTACAAGTTCTTTTCTTGAATAATAACCCTGAGCATTTCCCGCAGTGTTATTTTTCTTGTTATCCAACACTTTAATTGCCCTGGGCTTTGTTGGATCTTTTTGTATAAGTCCCAACTTTTCAAGTTTCTTCAGATACGCATGAACGGTAGAAGTTGATTTAAAGCCGACAGAACTGCAAATTTCCCTGACTGATGGGGGATAGCCCATTTCTTCAACGTGCCTGTTCACAAAATCAAGAATTCTCTGCTGTTTGTCAGTCAGTTTGACCGTCATTGGTTTCGCACCCCGATTCTTATAAATTTCCAACAGCTAAAGGTATTATATCATATACGATAAAAAAATCAAACTAATGTTCGTAAAAAATCATTGACAAAGAACATACGTTTGTGTATAATTTTACAAAAAGAACAAGTGTTCTGCAAGACCGATATGAGGTGGGTGGCGGATATGAATAGAAAATATGTGTTGCGAAACAAAAAGCGTTTTGCTGCAATGCTCACTGTATTTATTGCGCTTTTGGCTTTTACGTTTTTTGCGGTAAAATCTTACGGTTACAGAGAACCTCAGTATAAACTGATAGCCGTACAGGAAGGGGACACCCTGTGGGACATTGCGATCAAATACAGCAACGGTTCGGATATAAGGCGTTACATATACGAAATAAAAAAGATTAACAACATACCTGACAGCATCATTTATCCCGGCACCCTTATAAAGATACCTTTACGCTGATTAAGTCTGTATCAGTAAGGGGTATCTGTATATTTCATATTGAATTTCAGAGGTACTGGCATAGTGAAATATTGATTATTGAAATATTAATGATTGAAATACCGTTCATAATGTTATAAAATTATCCTGGAAGTTTCTTTCAAGGAGTATATACTTATTTCCCTTTCATCTTCAGACATATTCACAGCCTGGCTACATTTGAATGCACAAAAGCTTATATAAATTATTGTGATCAAGTGCAATTAATTGTAAAGGGGTGCATATGTATGAAAGGGTACGATCTTGATGAGAAGAAAGGCGGTTTGTTTGGGTTTCTCAGCATCAAAAGCCCTTCCAGGATCATTAAAAGCAATGACTCAATCCAGCTTAAGTATCCGGGTTCTTTCGACTTAATAAAATTCACCGTTCTTGAATCAGGAGAAAACTCTTTAAAGATCAGATCAAAGGATACCGTTCAGCCTGTAGACCTGTCAAAAGGCGACCATGTAGTTCTATATTTCACATCCAATGATTCTTATGTCTTAAGCGGCGAAATAGACAGCATAATTTCTGCCGATCCTCTCGAGATGGCAGTAAAAGTATCATCAATTGAAAAATTGAAAAATGCAAAAAAGAATCAAAGGGTTCCAGTTTGTATGCAAACCAACCTTAAAGTCATCGGCATACAGGAAAACATACCTGCAGTTGCAAAGGCTATCAGTTTTAACGGTGTGAAGTTAATCTGCAGGGAAGACATTATGCTTGAAGACCTGATTGATGTTTCAGTCTCGCTTGATGATACAAACAAATTCGCTTTCAAAGGCAGAGTGGTAAGAAAAAATCCCATGTCCAACTGCACGGAATATGGAATAGAAGTACATGAAATAGGCGAATCCAGCGTAAGAAATCTTACCCGTTACATAAACAGGCTTGCATAGCTTATTTACAAATCAGTTTACATGGCGTATATTTAAATCAGTTGATACAGTTTTCTGCAGCAAGGAGTCTTACTTATGGAAAATGAACCTATGGAAAAAGAATGTGTTCTTTACGACAGGAAATGCATAGACTGCGGAGAATGCCTGGTGTGCGACCTGGACAGCAGCAAGATTTGCGATAACTGCTGTGCATGCATAGACGACGGAGAAGACTACAGGTCGCTGAATATCCTGGAGTTCCTGGAAAGGCAGGAAGACACAGAAAGGTTTGGGAAACGCAAAAAGTAAGAAAGGGTGCATCTTTCTTGCTTTTTGTGTTATTTTGTGTTATCGGGGAAGCTTTCCAGTATTTTTTGCACTTCCTCTTCACTGTTCCTGTATATGTTGTATTTAAGGAATTCTTCATAGTAGAACCGGGAATTTTCATAGTCTTTAAGTTCATAGTAGGTATCACCCAGGTCGCGCAGGATGAAGGTGCACCTGTTGTCCAGTTCATACCCTGCTTTAAACGCCTTTAACGCTTCATTCAGGTTTCCTTTGGCTTTATAGGCAGAACCCAGGTTATGATATGCATATACCGAAGGCTGTAGGTTGATTGCCTTACGGGCTTCTTCAATGCACCTGTCATATTGTTTATTCAAAAGGTAAAGCTTTGCAAGGTTGCAATGAGCCGTGCTGTTTGAATATCTAAGTTCAATGGCCTTAAGAAACTCCTTCTCAGCCAGAAGGAACAATTCCTGGTCTGTAGCGCCTGTTTCTTCATATTTGTTAAGATATTCGCCGGCCAGCACGCTGTGGGCCCTGTCACTGTTGGGCGCTTTTTTCACTACATCCGACCATAACCGAATACCGTCGCTGTATATATAATTTCTTCTCAGGGTAAGCCCCGAGTAGAATAAAATGGCCACGCACGTAAAGATGACAAATACCTTTAACGGCTTTTTAAAAAGATATCTCTTTGATGTGCCGTCACCCCGGGATTCATCAAATATCATTCCCAGTACAAACATTATAAATCCTGCAAGAGGGAAGTACAGCCTGTGCTCGAAATAGACATCCTTAATTGAAATAAATGAGGACTCCACCGAAAGCCCTATAAAGAACCACAGGATACCAAGGGAAACAAGCTTGTTTCTCTTGATGTTAAGCAGTGAGAAGATGCCTATCATGCAAAGTATTATCAATGAAATATATGAATTGTTCTCCAAAAGGCTTCGGGAAATGGGGTAATCATCGCTGTAGTCAAAGTTCTGCCCTATGGGTACGAATAAAAGCCTTATATAATGAAGAATGACATTCAGCTGGGTATAAAAATAATGCATGCGGTTCATTGATGTGCTTGCCTTGAAGGTTACATCAGGATCACTCTGGCTGTACCCTTTAAGAAAAAGCAAGGTTCCGGGAATTATCGGAACGGTAAGAAGAAGCATAAAAGCGATGAACGCTCTTTTAAGCCATGACGTTTTTCCGTCCTTCAGAAAGAACATAAACTCAATGAGGATGAGCATAAAGGGTATGGTAATGGTATTTTCCTTTGTATACATTGCCATAACGGTAAAGAGCAATGTCAGAACAAAATAATACGCCTTGTCCGATATCCTGAACCTAAGGTAAAAATAAACTGCCAGCAAGTAAAATGTTGCTGCCAGGGAAGCGGTACGCTGCACTATATATGTCACCGCATTAACCTGTATGGGGTGGCACACGAATATCAGGGCTGATACCAAAGACACCATGGTTGAATATTTTGAAATGAGTTTGTCCTGAAACTGCTTCAGTCCCAGTAAGCTGCGCATTACCAGGAAGACAAGGATTCCGTTGAATATATGGATCAATGTATTTACGATGTGATATCCCACCACGTGAGTATCATGTATGAAATAATTTATAGATAAGGTGAAGTACAGTATGAACCTATTGGAGTAAAAATCCCATATGGCTTTAAAATCCAGAGGGTTTCTTATGGAATAATTGTTAACGATGGAACCGAAGTCATCAAGGGTAAAAGGCGCAGTAAAGCTGTTGGAGTAGACCAGCAGCGCAAGCAGGGCTATCATGCCGAAACATAAGGCTTTTTTTTCGGCCAGCAACATCTCAATACCTTCGATGTCGCGCCTTTTCACCATTTCAGTCATTTTCCCGAATGTGCTTGTCATTGTTCTGAATCTGCTTATCATAACCTGCAAATCATCCTCATTTTAGAAAATCATACGGAATTTTTTGAAAACCATACGGACAATCATCATTTCAACCAAACGGATGATTATCATTTCCCGGCCAAAATTATGATTTCCTGCCACACATTCAGATGCATTTTAATTTCCTGTTCATCCTCATAATCCGGAATGTTTCCCAGTCTCCATATGGAAATTCCCTTCACGTCAAACAGGGATGCAACACTGATTTTGGCAAGCACGCTTCTTGCATCTTCGTACCAAATGCGGTTCTGTATGCCGCTTATTTTGTCGGTATAAGTTATATACGGGTTCTGAGATTTTTCATCAAATTCAATTGTCAGCGTGTCTTTCGTTTCTTCATTTAGTATGCGGTTTTTCAACTGGTAATAATACGGATTGTAGGGGGTTTTGTTTATAACCTTTTTATCCCTTACCTGCCATTGGGCCGTAGCAAAATTTATCTGGAGCCAGACCTTGCCGGTGTCTTTCACCCCGGTTTGACTGTCGGTAATGGCTTTAAGGGCGTAATAGATTTCATCTATGGGAGTTAAGGGAGTATAGGTATACCCTCTGTCCATTTCTTGGTAAGTCAGGCTCTTTGCATCGTAATCGTGGGCCATCAGTATCACTTTGTCGGCAATTTCCCCTATGGCCCTGTAATCATAACCGTCGTAATAAGACTGGCCGTATCTTGCAGGATGCACCGCAACATAAAGCTTTTTTTTGTATGGATCAAGGGCGTTTTTCATTTCCTTGAGGAAAAGGGTAAAGTTGTTTTTCTGTTCCTCTCCCCGTAAACCCTCAAAATCTATGACAACTCCGTCGAAAGATACCTTTTCATTTCCCCTTTGGGTAGAAAGCACCTGTTTTGTTATATCACTTATGACTTTCTCCCTTACATTGGGATTTGAAATGACATATTCAACAAGCCCGATGTCTTCATTGTTTTTGCTGTCATACACCTTTTCTTCCTGGGTTGCTATAACGTTAAGCAGGACGCTTACACCGTTTTCCTTTGCAAGGGCAACGGGTTTTGAGAAAGACAGGGGCACAGCATATTCGTTGTTGTTTGAATAGGTGGTGTTCAAAAACACCGATTTTGAGTTTTTGTCATATTGCAACCGGCTCCAGCCAAAACTTACCGAGTCAAGGTCCTTAATGTAATCCATCTGGGAGCTTGAGTCTATTGCATAAAAAGCATGAAGCTCCCTGATGCTTTTATCAAGTTTTCTGTAAACGTTAAACAGGATTATTGCTGCTTCCTCTCTTTTTACCCTGTCATTTGTTCCAAACAGGGTGGAAGATTCAGGTTCCATAATTCCCGTATCCACCATAAACATGGCATATCCGGCTTCAGCACCAAGATCGGTGAAAGGCACGCCGTAAGTTGCGGCTTTTTCAGCAAGCCGTTCATACCCCATGGCCCTGACCAACATTTCCGCGATTTCAGCCTTGGTGATATAGGCATTAGGTCTGAAATACTTTGACTTTGGGGATATCACATTATGAGAGACCGCTGCTTCTATGAAAGGAAAGTATTTATTGCCCTTTTTAACGTCTGAAAAGGTATTTTTTGATGGATTTACCTCATCCCACCCCATAAGCTTGCAAAGGTATACCATGAAGTCGCCCTTTTTCAAATACGCGGAAGGACGAAACCTGTTTCCTTCAGAGGACGGAATGATCCCTTTTTGCCTTAGCACCAGCAATGCCTCATATGCAGGGCTGTTTTCAGAGACATCCAGAAACCAGCCGTTTTCGGTGCCAATGCTTTCGTAGGCTGAAGACGTAAAAGGAACAAAAAGCAAAGCGGTTACGAGAAACAATACGACAGTAATGTTAATGTATCTTGCAAATCTATGTTTAACACTGTTCAGATGATTATTCCTGTTCATTTTCCTGACCCCCCATATTCTAAAATATTTTAACATCAAGCAGGTTATACTTCAAGTTGGCAGGCGGAAGAGAGCCTTTCAGGAAATAGGAGGATGAGACGGCCAAAATGCATTCATTTGCTTAGACGCCGTGATTTTATTTTATGTTCCCGGACTAATGCAGGTTGCCTTTCGCTGTGGATAATTTTTGGTATTTATGCTAGAATATCTAAATGTATAAAAAGTTCAATTACAGGAGAGACAATGAATGGAAAGAACCATTTATCTGGACAACAGTGCAACAACCAGGCCGTATGACCAGGTTATAGAATATATAGGGCATATAAACAGAAATGTTTACGGGAATCCTTCATCCCTGCACAGAATGGGGCTTGAAGCAGAAAAGCTGATAAGAAAGGCCAGGGAAGTTATCGCCGACACCCTTAAGGTGGACAGGAAGGAAATATACTTTACATCGGGAGGCACCGAATCCAACAACCTGGCCATAAGAGGATACCTTGATGCCAACCCCAGGAAGGGTAAACATATAATAACTTCAAAGATAGAGCATCCTTCGGTCATGGAAGTATGCAAGCATTTGTCCGAGATCGGTTATGACGTAGATTATATAGATGTGAACTCAGACGGAATAATTGACCTTGAAGGTTTAAAAAACAGGATCCGCAAGGATACAGCTCTTATAAGCATAATGTATGTAAACAATGAAATCGGATCAGTTCAGCCTGTAGATGAAATAGTGAAAATCAGAAACCAGGCAAACCCCCGGACGGTCATCCATATGGATGCAGTACAGGCTTATGGAAAATTCAGGATATATCCGAAAAGGGACGGAATACAGATGCTTTCCATCAGCTCCCATAAAATACACGGGCCAAAGGGAGCAGGAGCTTTGTATGTGGACAGCAGTATCAGGATCAGGCCCATCATCTACGGAGGAGGCCAGGAGTCACTTATCCGTTCCGGTACCGAAAACATCACCGGAATCTGCGGTTTTGGTCTTGCGGCAGAGCTTATATTCGGAAAAATGGACGAAAACCTTAAGAAAGTCAAGGCTCTTAACTCCCTGTTCAGGAGGAAACTTGCGGAATCATCATGTAAATTTAAAATAATTTCCCCGGAAAGCGCCTCACCGTATATACTGAGCGTTGCATTTCCGGGTGTACGTGCTGAAGTGATGCTCCATCATCTCGAAGAACGGGGGATTTTTGTTTCCACAGGTTCGGCCTGCTCCTCCAGAAAATCCATACACAGTCATGTACTTAAGGCATTGGGTCTGGAAGCCGGTTACATAGAAGGTGCAGTGCGCTTCAGTTTTTCCGGGATGAACCAGGAAGATGAGATATGTGAGGCTGCTGATGCTGCGGCTGAAATTGCATGTAAACTTCAAAGTGTAACGGGAGGAAGAAGATGAAGAAAATTATACTGGTAAGATACGGAGAGATAATGTTAAAAGGTCTGAACAGATCCCATTTTGAAAACAAGCTTGTAAGCAACATTAAAAAAGCCATACAGCAATACGGAAATGCAGATGTAATCAGGTCCCAGGGAAGGATATATGTAGAACCCCTTTCCGATGACTATGACTTTGATGCAGCCTTAAGCAGATTGACAAAGGTTTTCGGCATTGTATCCGTAAGCCCTGTATTGAAAATAGAATCAGATCTTGAAGAAATATTGAATACATCTCTTGCCGTTGCAAAGGATGTTGTTGAAAATAAAGGCTTTAGAACCTTTAAGGTTGAAACAAAAAGAGGGAACAAGAACTTTCCCATGCAATCACCTGAACTCAGCAGGAAAGCCGGAGCAAGAATTCTTTCCAATATACCCCGGCTTTCGGTTGATGTCCACAATCCGGATTTTATATTATATATAGAAGTCAGGGAATCATCCTATGTATATTGGGAAATCATACCCGGCTACGGGGGTATGCCGGTAGGTACCAACGGAAAAGCTGTCCTTCTTTTGTCAGGGGGAATTGACAGTCCCGTAGCAGGATGGATGGTGTCAAAAAGGGGTGTGGAGATAGACGCCGTACATTTTTACAGCTACCCTTATACCAGTGAACGGGCAAAAGAAAAGGTTATTGACCTGGCAAAAATTCTGGCACAGTATTGCATGCACATAAATCTTCACATAGTTCCCTTTACCGAAATTCAACTGGAGATCAACGACAAGTGTCCTCAGGACCAGGGGACTATACTCATGAGAAGGGCGATGATGAAAATCTCTGAAAGAATTGCCAAATCTACGGGAGCACAGGCATTGATCACGGGGGAAAGCATCGGCCAGGTTGCCAGCCAGACCATGGAAAGCCTTGTTGTGACCAATGCTGCAGTAAGCATGCCTGTATTTCGGCCCCTGATAGGTATGGATAAAAATGAGGTAGTTGAAATTGCAAGAAAGATAGATACTTACGAGACCTCAATACTTCCATACGAGGACTGCTGTACGGTATTTGTGGCAAAACATCCTACAACAAAGCCTCAGCTTAATAAGATACTGCTTTCTGAGCAAAGGCTTGATCTGGACCAGCTCATTGAAAAAGCCATTGCCAATACGGAGGTATTAAGTATATCCGGATGACCTTGCATTTTGACAATAACATGGTAATTTGACAATACCTTGAGGTATTAAACATATCCGTATGACCTTGTATTCTGATGATAACGCAGTAGCTTGATGATACCAAAGTAATTTGATAATAAAATAGTTAATTTTATAATAACATATTGGAACCAGGCCAAAAATAATGTAATAATAGGAATTCTAACTGGGGTGAAATTGTTGCCTGGTTCAAGATTGATAAAAAGGATATTATTCTTAGTATTATCCGTTTTAGTTATATTCCTTACATGGGCAGCAGTACGGATAATGCTGCTGCTGTCCCGTGATACCGTTTATGAAGGCGTATATGTTGAAGGGATCAACATCTCGGGATTAACAAAAGCAGAGGCTTTACATCTGATTAATACTTCGATGAAGAGTCAGCATAGTGACAAAAGCATCATTTTGCGATATGGACAGGAATCATGGACATTGAAAATGGAGGACATATCCTTAAAATATCTTGCAGAAAAGGCTGTCGAAAAGGCTTACTCCCTTGGAAGGTCCGGGAATTTTATAAATCGCCTGGAAGAGATCAGACGGCTGAAATCCCGGCATGTAAATATTCCCTGTTCCTTGTCTTATGACAGACGACTGTTAAGGGATGGCATCTGGAAAATTAAAGAAAAAATTGACAGGGAACCTGAAAATGCAACAGTATGGTATGAAAAAGGCAAAATCAACAGGACTGAATCAAGCATCGGGCTTTCCCTTGATGTCGATGCCACAATGAGCATCATCGAGGAGGCAATAAAGGGGCGAAAATACGGGGAGATAAACCTTGTAGTGGAAGAGAAAAAGCCTCATATAACCACGGAAGATGTAAATCAGATTGAAAAAGTGATTGCATCCTTCAGTACACATTTCAATCCCCAGGAAATAAACAGGACCTATAACCTGAAGCTCTCGGCAGAAAGGATAAACAATGTTCTTTTAAAGCCGGGAGAGATTTTTTCCATGAATGAAAAACTGGGTCCCAGAACTGCAGAAAACGGCTACAGGGAGGCACCCATTATTGTTAAGAATGAGGTGGTTCCCGGGATTGGCGGCGGGGTGTGTCAGATGGTGAGCACCTTGTATAACGCGGTGCTCCTTTCAAGGCTGGATGTGGTGGAAAGATCAAACCATTCGGTTGCAATAAGCTATGTTAAGCCGGGACTGGATGCTACCATCGCTGAAAACTACCTGGATTTCAAGTTCCGCAACAATATGGACAGCTGCATTTTGGTCCATGCCGAAGTAATCGGAAACAAACTGACCGTTTCCATACTGGGAAAGGATACTAAAGACGGCCTTACGGTAAAACTTCGTTCAGAAGTCATTGAAGTAATTCCACCCCAGGGTGAGGAATATGTCATCGACGAAGAAGTCCTGGACGGTATAAAGGTAATACTGAGGGAACCAAAAAACGGATACAGAACCGTCACATACCGGGAGACATATGATTCATCAGGCAAACTGATTAAAACCGAAAAGATATCGGAAGATGTCTATAATCCAATCAAAGCTCAATACAGGGTAAACAGCAGATATGAAGAGATGCTTGAAGCTGATGGCCTGTAAGAAACAATTTCAGCACAAAGGAAGTGTATGGAAATGAACATAGGTAAAGTACCAAATGAAGTCCTGAAAAAGATGCTTTTTGATAAGATCAAAAGCTACAGAAAGGATATTATTATAAGACCGGGCATAGGAGAGGATTGCTGCGCAGTTGATTTCGGCGAATATGTATGCGTAATGTCCAGCGATCCCATAACCGGAGCGGTTAACGATGTAGGCAGACTGTCGGTACATATTTCCTGCAATGACATAGCTTCCTGCGGTGTGGAACCTTTAGGACTGATAAATACAATACTTGCACCTGCCGGAACCACCGAGGAAGAACTCAATCAGGTAATCAACCAGATATTGGAGACAGCTCATTCCGTCGGAGTTGACATAATCGGTGGACACACCGAGATTACCGATACTGTCAACCGTTTTGTAATTATAAGTACAGCGATAGGAAAGGCTTTAAAGGGCAAAGTGGTCTCTACTTCCGGGGCACAACCCGGTGATGATGTAGTCATGACCAAGTCGGCCGGAATAGAAGGAACGGCCATAATCGCCCATGACCGTGAGAAAGAATTGCTGAAACATTTTGACTTGAATTTTATAAATTCTGCAAAGGGTTTTATCAACAAAATAAGTGTTATAAGAGAAGGTGTTATAGCCGGAGAATTCGGAGTAAACTCCATGCATGACATAACCGAAGGCGGCGTTCTCGGGGCGGTATGGGAAGTATGTGAGGCATCCGGAACCGGGGTTGAGATTTATTTAAGCAAGATACCTGTTGCCAGGGAAACCTCTGAGATATGCAATTTTTTCGGCATTGACCCTCTTAAGCTTATATCCAGCGGCAGTATGCTCATAACATGCAAAAGAGGCCATGAACTGGTTAAAGTATTGGAACAAAACCGGATTAATGCTGCGGTAATCGGGAAAGTAACCGATAAAAAAGACAGGAGCCTCATAACCGATGACGGGATATTGGAAATACTCCCACCGGGATCTGATGAGCTGTATAAGGTGTATGAAAATAGTTAAGATATCCATTTGAGGCAAAGTATGCTATAATCAAAACATCGGATTGATAAACTGCCGAAAATACCTGGAGGGTTCATGATGATAAAGAAAAGTATTGTTGTTTTCCTGGTTTCAATTGCAGTGATTTCAGTGTTGTTTTCCATCGTTTCATATGCCGAAGAACGCAATATCACACTTAAAGTTAACGGCAGGGCTGTCTCCCAGGATGTAATGATTATTGACGGAACGCCTTATGTATCGCTGGACAGCCTGAAAAAAGGTCTTGGAATAGAAGCAGACTACGACAAAGAATCAGGAGTTGTGAATCTGGAAGACGGTGTATTAAGCGACGCAGAAATAATAGGAAAAGTCAGTCCTTCGGTGGTAGGCATAATCGGAAAACTTAAGGTAAGCAGCCAGGGTTACAGCCCCGGTAGCGACAACATTGTTATAGGGACGGGAGTAATATACAAATCCACCGGATACATAATTACCAATGCTCATGTCGTAAAGGACATGGAAAAGATTGTGGTGGTGCTTTCAAACGGCAAAGCATATACCGCCAGGCTGAAGGCAATTGACGAACCATTTGACCTTGCCATGATCAAAATCGATAAAGGCGGCCTCACCCCGGCTGTTTTCGGAAATATTGACGAGGTGGCTGTAGGAGACAAAGCAATTGCAATAGGTACCCCATTATCATTTTCTTTCAGGAATTCCGCTACAAAAGGCATCATAAGCGGCATTAACAGATCAGCAGACGGGGAATACCGCTTTATCCAGACAGATGCTGCAATAAACAGTGGTAACAGCGGAGGTCCCCTTGTCAATTCCAAAGGTGAAGTGATAGGAATAAACAGCATAAAATATGTCGGCTTTGGAGTTGAAGGGCTGAGTTTTTCCATTCCGATAGACACGGTACAATACGCCATTGATCATTTTGAAAAATATGGCAGGATCAGGAGGCCTTACCTTGGGGCATCCTTTTCTGAAGGGGTGGCTGCAAGCTATGGGCTTCCGGTTAATGAAGGCCTGACCATAACCGAAATTGAAAAAGGATCTCCTGCTGAACGGGCAAGGCTTAAAATAGATGATGTATTGATTGCCATAGACGGAAAGGAAATCGCAACAAAGCTGGACTATAACGAAATCTTGAAACAGTATCTGCCCGAAGATACTGTGAATTTGACCATAAGAAGAAATGAGACGATATTGAACATTAAGGTAAAATTCAGTGAAAAGGTTTAGATCCTTAATGAAAGCGTTAATTGGGCAGTGTCAGATTCAAGAGGCAGGAAACTTACCTGAAGAAAGAGGAATGGTATATGAATAACCTTAAAAAGAAAGTTACGGCGCTTATTGTATGCATATCCATGATTGCTTCCCTTCTGGGATCGGCATTGGCGGCGGATGATGATAAACTGACCATCTCGTTTAAAATCGGAAGCGAAAAAGCATATGTAAATTTATTTGAGGTAAAGGCTGAACCGCCTCAACTGAAAGGAAATGCTGCCTTTGTTCCGGCAAAGGTGGTCCTTGAAGCTTTTGGGGCAGAAACCATCTGGAAAGAGCATGGAAAAGTAAACATCATTTACAGAGACTTGGACATAGAATTCAGAATAGGAAGCACTTATTACACTGTGAACCAGGAGGGCAAAGAGCTTGACGATGCACCGTTTATATCCGGTCAATCCACCATGGTCCCTCTTCAGTTTATAGAAGAAAATTTCGATGTTACGGTTGAATTTGACAGCGAAACGGGAAATATAACCATAGTACTGGAAGATGACGGTGCACTTACTGATTTTTCATTCCTTACAAACAGCATCGGAAAACCAAAGGCTGGCAACAGCTACTTTGGCTGGAGCATCAAGGTCCCCAACGGCTCAAGGCTCGTGGACATATCCTTTAATTCAAAATACACTTATATATTAAACGAACACAGGGCCATAGGTATCGAAATATCGGTGGATGAAGGAGAAAACAAAAGCCTTGATGTTATCTATGATGAAGCTGTCAGCAACACTCAAAAGTTTTTTGACGGCATGCTTATCGATTCAGGCCTGTTTTTGGGTGCACAAATCCCATACGCCGAATTTATTTATTTAAATTTCTACGAAGAATGGGTGATGCACAGAATTTACACAAACGGGAACAGAGTTTATTCCGTCATTCTCACCCTTTACTACGAAACCGACCCTAACAGAATAAGCAATGACAAATATTTAAAAGAAATAATGAATTCATTCAGCCTGGGATATGACGGAGAAGCAAAGGATGTGCAGGACCTTTCAAAAGTGGCTTACGGTTTTGCCAGGTATGAGAATTACGTACATTTTGATTATTTGAAAAAGTATTTCAACTGGGAAATTAACGTGATACCGGAATGGAATGTCCTTGCCACGGGAGATAATTATCCCCTGCACACAAGACTTGGATTGAATTCAGATGAGTTCATAAGCGTATATGTCAAAAAAATCGATCAATTTGCGGACATTGAATCCTATGGGGAAGACATAGCAAGATGGAACGATAAATACCTTAACAAAAAATGCTACAGTCTTTTGGAAAAGGGAAGTACACATGTAGCAGGATACCCTGCATACAAGATTACTTTCCGTCTGACACTGAAAGGAAAAAACTATATTGTTGACGATTACTACATCCATCACGGCAACTTTGTATATAATCTGACGCTCAAGGCACCTGAGGAGAAATATGCTTCTCAGATTGAAACCTACAACAAAATGCTTGACACTTTCAGAATCAACCAGTTGGATGAGAAAAGCCTGGTAAAGGAAGTTGACAGTTACTGGATCAAATACGGGAATCAAAGGTTGGGCAAGAATGATGAAACCGTCAAATACCAGAACAAGACGTTTAAATGGAGTGCAGAGTTTCCCGGATACTGGGAGAAATATACATATTCGGATGAAAGCCTTCAGCTTTTTATTCTTCCTGATTCAGGAGTTCAGATAGGTATAGAGGCGCTGGAACTTAATGAGTATATCAGGAAATTTGACTATACAGAAAGGTTTTCCCTGGTTGCCCTGCTGATGTATAAGTATGACATGAAGGAAATGGAGAAAAAAACAATTTACGCAAAGGGTACAAATATAACCATGTACCGGTACAGGATTGACGATGATGAGCAGGAAGCCTTTGCAGACTTAAAATATTATTTTATTGATACCAAGGATAAATCCTACTGCTTTATGATATATTTGCCGGATTTGTTTTCCTCAGATGCCGTCAGGGATGAAGTGGAAAGAATATGGGATTCCTTTAATGTTTCGTAGGGCTGGAAAGAAGGTATGGCACGGTGGACAGGAAAGAACCTCTTGCATACAGAATGTGTCCCAGGACCTTGGAAGAATTTGTAGGACAGGAAGAAATACTGGGCAAAGGCAAGTTACTATACAGGATGATCAAGGCAGACAGGATATCATCCATTATCCTGTACGGACCTCCTGGAACGGGAAAGACGTCAATTGCGAGGGTTATTGCAGAAACTACAAGGGCTAATTTTGTAAAGTTGAATGCTGTTACATCCGGGGTATCTGATATACGAAGGATAGTGGAAGATACCCAGAACAGCCTTCTCAATCCCTCGGGCAGGACGGTCCTGTTTATTGACGAGATCCACAGGTTTAACAAAGCCCAGCAGGACGCTTTGCTCCCCTATGTTGAGGACGGGACCATAATATTGATAGGTGCCACCACCGAGAACCCATTCTTTGAAGTCAATAAAGCCCTTATATCCCGTTCGAAGGTATTTATGCTGAAACCCCTTTCCGAGGAGCATATAATAAAGATTTTGAAAAATGCCATTAACGATAAGGAAAGGGGTTTGGGAAACTATGACCTGGAGGTCTCGGAAGATGCATTGAAATACCTTGCCGCCTTATCCGGCGGTGACGCCAGGGTGGCGCTTAACACCATTGAACTTGCTGTCATCACTTCAGAAATTGAACCAGACGGCAAAATTCACATCGATGTAAACACAATCGAAGAATGCGTTCAAAAAAGGCCGATACCCTTTGACAAATCAGGGGATGAGCATTACGACAATATCAGTGCCTTCATAAAATCCATGAGGGGAAGCGATCCTGACGCTGCCGTCTTTTACCTGGCCCGTGCCCTTTATGCAGGAGAAGACCCTGAATTTCTCGCCCGCAGGATAATTATCTGTGCTTCGGAAGATGTGGGAATGGCAAATCCTAACGCTCTTACAGTTGCAGTAGCTGCTGCCGAAGCCGTCAGGATGATAGGAATGCCCGAAGCCAGGATAATATTGGCACATGCAGCAATTATGGTTGCCACCAGCCCCAAGTCTAATTCCTGCTACGAAGCGGTGAGCAAGGCTTTGCACGACGTTGAGACCAGGTACACGGGAAGCGTTCCCATGCATCTCAGAAATCCTGTAACCCAGGGTATGAAGGATCTGGGGTATGGAAAAGGGTATAAATATGCTCATGATTATCCCGGGAATTACGTAAAACAGGAATACCTGCCTGATGAAATGAAAGGCACCGTATACTACAATCCTTCAAATAACGGATATGAAGCAAAAATAAAAGAATGGCTTGAAAGAGTACGTTCTAAGTAGTTTCGGAAAGGAGCAAATATGGGAAAACGAATTCTTGCATGGATTTTTCTTGCAGGTTTTCTTCTGCTTTTGATAAATCTTCTCATCTTCCGGTGGCAGCCCATCCTGAGTCTGGGAATATACATACTGATAGTAATCCCTTATATTTTCTTAGGAACCGGGAAGAAAAGCCATAAGGAATGACAGGTCTGTATTTACACAAAAAGAAAAATATAATATTATTTTGTTGAAAAAAACAGCTTTATTTCTGATTTTGTCTGTAATTGGAGTAATGGAGGCTGCACTAAATGCGATTTGTACCTGTAAACTGTATAAAGGAAGGAATGATCCTGGCACAGGATTTATTTAACGCAAACGGCGATTTTCTTCTCAGAAAAGGGGCCAAACTTCACTCTTCATATATCCAAAGACTGAATGACCTGGGTTTAGTAGGAGTATATGTGGATGATGATCTTTCCAGCGAAATAGATATTCCTTCCCTTATAAGCGAAGACTTAAAGATAAGGACCGTTTCGACGATCAAGGGGATTTTTGTAAACCTGGAAGAAGGATCCGGCCTCACCGAAAAAAATTTCAATGACGTAACAAAACTGGTGGATGAAATAGTTGACGAGATCATCGCTTCCCGTGAACTGGTAGTGAATATGATAGATCTGAAAGTATTTGATGACTATACTTTTTACCATTCTGTCAATGTTACCGTTCTTTCACTGGTTGTAGGTGTTGCGTTAAGTCTTAACAAAACACAGCTTTACAAACTGGGGCTTGCAGCCCTTCTTCACGATATCGGAAAGGTGTTCATTCCAAAAAAGCTGCTCAATAAACCTTCAAAACTTGAAAAAGAGGAGTATGAGCTGATAAAAACCCATCCGTATAAGGGATATAAATACCTCAAAGAGAAATTTGATATGCCGGTAGTTACATACATAGGAATCTTGCAGCACCATGAGCGGTTTGACGGAGAAGGTTATCCATATAATATTGCAGGCCACAAAATATCGTTATTCGGCAGGATAATTTCCATCTCCGACGTTTATGATGCCCTTACATCCAAAAGACCATATCGGGAAGCATTAAGTCCCTCGGAGGCGGTTGAATATATTATGGCAGGGAGCGGCACCCTGTTTGATCCTGATCTGGTTTCCAATTTCCTGAAAAAGGTGTCTCCCTATCCTGTTGGCTCATGCGTACTGCTCAGCAACAATAAAGTGGGGATTGTTTCCAAGAATTATCCTGATGCCTGCTTAAGACCACAGCTTAAAATAATCATGCACGGCAATGAGGCTGTAAAGCCTTACTACATGGATATGAAAAACGACAAGAACACGTATGATGTCACCATCATCGGGATAGCAAATGTTTAGGAAGGGAGAAATAAGATGTTTGACGGTTTTTTTCATCCATTCAATATGATTTTCGGCATATTTCCTGTGCTTTTTGTTCTAACCTTTGTATTGATACTGGGAACGGTTATATTCAACACGATAAACAGTGCCCGCGCCTGGAACTATAATAACAGGCAGCCCGTTTTGACGGTTCCCGCAAAAGTTATTGCAAAGAGGTCCCATATATCATCAAGGAATTTTCGCCACAGCCATGATCACAATCACTACCATGATTATACCAGGTATTATGTGACCTTTGAAGTTGAGAGCGGCGACAGGATGGAGCTGCAAATGGACGGCAGGGATTACGGACTTTTGGTTGAAGGGGATGTCGGCAGACTGACATTTCAGGGAACAAGGTATATCAGGTTTGAAAGAACCGGTTCTTCCTTCTGACGGCACCCGTTGCCGGAAAAAGTATATTAATACCACTTGTCGCAAATAATTAATTCAGCGGAAGTGGTATTTTTTATTGTTAAATTTTCATACAGAACGATATAAGTATCTTGACAATAGTTCTGATTAGTGTTAATCTAAAGAAGCTAATATCCAAGTAATTTGCTTGGAATTAAAGGGGTTGAGATTTGAATGAAACTGTCTACAAAGGGCAGATATGGAGTTAAGGCTATGCTGGATCTTGCAATACATTCATCCGAGGGGCACATTCCCTTAAAAAGCATAGCCGAAAGACAAAATATATCTGAAAACTACCTTGAGCAACTGTTTGCCCTGCTAAGGAAGGAAGGTATAGTAAAAAGTATAAGAGGAGCCCAGGGAGGATACATGCTGGCCCATGATCCTCAGGAAATAACCGTAGGCGCTATTTTAAGGGCATTGGAAGGCTCTCTTGCCCCGGTCGACTGCGTCACCGAGAATGATCCTGCTTACTGCGACAGGGCTGACAGGTGTGTAACCAAGTTTATCTGGAAAAAAATACGGGACAAGGTAAATGAAGTGGTTGATTCCATAACGCTTAAGGATCTTGTGGAGGAATACAGGAAGCTCAATCCCGATGAAGGGTATATGTATTATATCTAAAGTCAGGTTAACCTGCTGGATTATTTGAACTAAGAAATTCCTACAAATTTAGTCGAAATTATTGTTTAGCAATATATCAAAAGGGAATATTTATTCTGTAGAAATATTTAAAGCGTAGAAATACCTAAAGCGTAGAAATACTTAAAGCAAGTATTTTTCGATACATTATAAACTTTGACAATCTACAGAAAAAGGAGCAATCTTTATGAGTGAAAGAGTAGTGTACCTCGATCATGCAGCCACAACATACGTAAAACCCGAAGTGCTGGAAGAAATGCTTCCTTATTTTTCTGAGAAATTCGGGAATCCTTCTTCCATATATTCATTGGGAAGGGAAACCAAAAAAGCCGTAGAAGAAGCAAGAGACAGGGTAGCTGCCGCTTTAGGCGCAGAGTCAAGGGAAATATTTTTCACAGGCTCGGGGACCGAGGCAGACAACTGGGCTATAAAGGGCGCCGCATACGCCAATCGCAAAAAAGGCAACCACATAATCACAACTGCGATAGAGCATCATGCGGTGCTTCATACATGTCAGTATCTTGAAAGCGAAGGTTTTGAAGTAACATACCTTCCTGTTGATGAAAACGGGCTGGTTTCCCCCCAGCAGGTGGCAGATGCCATAAGACCTGATACCGTTCTTGTTTCAATAATGTTTGCAAACAATGAAATAGGAACTATACAGCCCATCGCCGAAATAGGCAAAATCACGAGGGAAAAAGGTGTCATTTTCCATACCGATGCCGTTCAGGCCGTTGGAAACGTACACATCAACGTTAAGAATATGAACATTGACATGCTTTCCCTTTCGGCACACAAGTTTTACGGACCTAAAGGGGTAGGAGCTCTTTACATCAGAAAAGGTATCAAGGTAACCAATTTTCTCCACGGAGGAGCACAGGAAAGGGGCAGGAGAGCAAGTACAGAAAACATAGCCGGAATAGTCGGACTGGGTAAGGCAATTGAGCTGGCAACAGCCAATATAGATGCTTACAATAAGAAACTTATTGAGCTTAGGGACAGAACCATAGACGAGGTAATGAAAAGAATACCTTATGTAAGACTGAATGGTGACAGATACAAAAGGCTTCCGGGCAATGTTAACTTTTCATTCGAGTTTATAGAAGGGGAATCCCTTTTACTTATGCTTGATATGAAGGGCATTGCGGCATCAAGCGGCTCGGCCTGTACATCAGGATCCCTTGATCCGTCCCACGTACTTCTGGCCATCGGATTGCCTCATGAAATTGCTCACGGTTCTCTCAGAATTACCTTTGGAGAAGAAAACACTCAGGAGGATGTTGACTACCTGCTGGAAGTATTGCCGGACATAGTGGGAAGACTCAGGGAAATGTCACCTTTATATGAAAAAGTGAAAAGAGGGGAAAAAAATGTATAGCCAAAAAGTGATGGATCATTTTATGAATCCCAGAAACGTGGGAGAAATACCCGATGCTGACGGCATAGGTGAGGTCGGAAACGCCAAGTGCGGAGATATCATGAAAATGTATCTCAAAATTGAGAATAATATAATTGTCGATGCGAAATTTAAGACTTTTGGTTGCGGAGCTGCCGTGGCAACAAGCAGCATGGCCACAGAAATGGTGAAAGGCAAGACAATAGAGGAGGCTCTTGCCATAACCAACAAAGCAGTTGCAGAGGCTTTGGACGGACTGCCTCCCATTAAAATGCACTGCTCAAACCTGGCTGAAGAAGCAATCAAAGCAGCTATAGAAGATTATATGAGGAAAAACGGAAAAAGCGGGAACGGAAACGGTAGCTGCGGTGTATGCTGCAGAAAGTGCGAAGATGTACACAGCCAGTATGAAGAATAATGAGTATCAGGAGTTGAAAGATGGCAAGAAAAAAGGTGATGGTGGGCATGAGCGGCGGCGTGGACAGTTCAGTCGCCGCTGCTTTGCTTCTTGAACAAGGTTATGATGTAATCGGAGTAACAATGCAAATATGGCCTGACATGAGTGAAGAGGAGCGGAGAAACGAAGGGGGATGCTGCTCCCTTTCTGCAGTTGATGATGCAAGGAGGGTGGCCAATAAGCTTGGCATACCATATTATGTGCTTAATTTTAAGGATGTCTTCCAAAAAACAGTAATCGATTACTTCACCCGGGAATATCTGAAAGGAAGAACTCCTAATCCGTGCATTGCATGCAACAGGCATGTTAAGTTCGGTGCAATGCTGGATAAGGCTGCCTCCATGGGAATTGACTATATAGCGACAGGCCACTACGCCAGGATAGAATATAACCCTGACCTGGGAAGATACATGCTAAGAAAGTCGGTCACCGAAAGAAAGGATCAGACCTATGCTCTTTACAATCTCACTCAGGCCCAGCTTGCCAGGACCCTCATGCCCATAGGCCACTATACCAAGGAAAGGGTAAGGGAGATTGCAAAAGAATTGGGTCTTCCCGTTGCATCAAAGCCTGACAGCCAGGAAATATGTTTTGTGGAAGATAATGATTACGGACGGTTCATAACCGAAAATGCAGATCGCGAAATCCTTCCCGGTGATTTTGTAGATACAGAGGGCAATGTTCTCGGGCGCCATAAAGGTATAGTTCATTATACAATCGGGCAAAGGAAAGGCCTTGGGATAGCTTTGGGCAAGCCCATGTTTGTCATTGATATAGATGTTGAAAAAAACAGAGTCATTCTCGGAGATGAGACTGAGGTTTATGATGATGCATTGATTGCCGATGATTTAAACTTTATATCCATTGAAACCCTTGAAAAGCCCATCAGGGTAAAGGCCAAGATACGCTATTCATCGAAAGAGGCTGATGCTACGGTCTTTCCTGAAACCGACGGCAGGGCAAGGGTGGTTTTTGATGTACCCCAGAGAGCAATAACTCCCGGACAATCGGTAGTTTTCTATGATGATGACATTGTTGTAGGAGGCGGGGTAATCCAGCAATCCTTAAAAAGCGGAAAAGCCTTACGTAAGGAATAACACAATGATAGAAACGGCTTTATAAAGTAAAAGGCATTGCTTCTTGTCAGCAGTGCCTTTTTTGTTAAAAATGAGATTAAAAATGCTTGTTAAAAAAGTTATTCAAAAATTGCCAGAAACGACGTTAAAGATGCCTGTCAAAAAGTTTCCCACAGAAGTTCGACAAAGGAGTTTGATAAATGAAGTTTGTTAAAGATGATTGCTAAAGAGGTTCAAATACAGGCTTCCTGTTTTCAAAATGGGCAACATACCTGAAGCCTGCCTGCATAAGAATCTCCTTGAAATTCTCGAACTTATAGCCGATATAGTCAGGTATATGGGCATCTGATCCCAAAGTGATGATTTCTCCGCCCAATTCTCTATACCGCTTAAGCAATCTGATATCAAATCCGGCAGTAACCCTGCCCGGATGATCCCTGTAGGAAGCTGTGTTTACTTCCATGCCTTTGCCTTTTTCTATGAGGCATTTGAAAATCATGTCAAGAACATCGGAATGTTCTCCGTACACCAGCGTCCTGTCTTCATAATCCGCTTTTCGTATGATATAGTCCAGATGCCCTACGGCATCAAAATCATCAAAATGGCTAACCATATAATGGACCTGTCTTAAGTAACGTTCATAAGCTTCAAACTTGGACTTTCCTTCATAATACTTCTTTTTGTACGGATCCATGCCGTCGATAACGTGAACTGAGGCCAGTACGTAATCAAATTCATTTTGTCTTACAATCTCTTTTGTTTCCTCCATAACATGAGGCTGTATGCCGATTTCTATGCCTTTCAGCACCACAAGCTTTCCATTGTATCTGTCCTTTAGGGCGTCCATATATGGATGGTATTTTCCCAAGTCCACCATAAATTCAACATCAATACCCGGGAAGTCAATATCCATATGGTCCGTAAAAGCCAAGCCGTCAAAACCCATGGAAATGGCCTTCTCACATGCTTCCTCCGGTTTTGTCTTACTGTCAAC
>JAMNYG010000128.1 GCA_023622945.1 Bacillota bacterium
AAAGAATCCATCGGAATAGAATACCTGTATGCATTTGTCGGAAAGTCAGGAGATGAAGCTCTGGTAATACTTAAAGCGGACAATCCCATAGCAGCGGCAGCTGCTCTGACCGACAGCAACGTAAGGGTTCTAACGGCAGACGAAGTTTATAAACTATAAAAATTGTACATTTATCAGACAAACGCTTATGCCATACGTAAACTATAGTAGAATTCAATCAAGGCAAAGAGGGGATATCTTATGAAGAGGCTATACCTGTCTGATACCGACAGAAAGATCGGTGGGGTTTGCGGTGGAATAGGCGAATACTTCGGAGTAGATCCTACTTTAATAAGGCTCTTGTGGATTATATTAGCTTTCATGGGTGGTACAGGTATTTTGGCATATATAATTGCATGGGCTATCATACCTCAAAGACCGAAGTTTTAGTGGGATAATGTATGGGGGCATCTCTCTTTTGCGAAGCATTGCTTCGTAGCTTGAGAAGTGTCCCCATACCTTAGCCAGTCTCTTAGCGAAGCGACTGTTATTCCTGCATATCATTTTCTAAAAACTAACACAACGCATCAGTTTAAATCCAACCCAACAGATACTTGTATATGAAGAACCTTATTTTCCCAAGGTTGTCCCTTGCCTGCATCTCAAGGCTTTCATGGTAGCTGTAAACAAGCTGTTTTTCTTTTTCGGTAATTTCCTCAAGGCTGTACCTTGCCTTGACGAATATCTCTGTTACCGATATGAACCTGGACTGATTGTAAAGGGATTTAAGATTGTTAATGCGGTCCATGAACTGAGACAGGCTTTCACCTTTATGCCCGAATCTTTCAAAAAGAATCTGGTTGCTTACCCTGTGGGAGTACTCGGAAGGTGTTTCACCCGGTTTTATACCAAGACCCTGAAGGGCCAGCACTTTAAAATAGTACTTGAATGCTTCCAGAACGCTTTCCCTTGGTTCAAGTTTTCTGAGATTATACAGCCTTACCTTTCCTCTGCTGTAATTAAACATTATCACAGAAATCAGCAATACTATGAGCAATGACGCAAACCCTGCCAATATCATTTCCATACTTATAACCTTTTCATCAGGTTCTGGAAGTGCAGGAAGGTCAATGTCGATGTTGCCGGGCTTATTTCTGTATTCTTCAAGCATTTCATAGTATTTTTCATACAACAGGTCATCCAGGAATCCTTCCGCCACCTCAGGTACTACTTCATAACTTGAATAGAACGGTGAAGTAAACGGGGATGTTGGTTCAAAGGGTACCCATCCGAACCCTTCAAAATAAACTTCTACCCATGCGTGAGCCTGCTGGTTGGTTACATGATAGGTGCGGAATGTGTTTTCAACAGGTTTCGGCGGGAGTATATAACCTTCCACATATCTTGCCGGTAAGCCGATACAGCGTGTTAAAACGGTCATTGCGGATGCGTAGTAAGTGCAGTAGCCTTTTTGCAGTTCGAACAGGAAATAATCAACGAAGTCCCGTTCTTTTGGGGTCCTTCCCGGATTAAGCGTATAAAGATAATTTTCTGCCAGGTAATTTTCTATTGCTTTGACCTTATCGTAATTATTGTCAAAATTCCTGGTGATATCAGTGGCAAGTTCCTTAACCCTGTCCGGCAGGGTATCGGGCAACTGAAGATATTTTGAATACACATAGTCAGAATGCAGGGCAAGCAATGAAATTAGCCTGGTCAAATCTACAGGATTGCCGGAAATGGCACTGCAAGACACCATAATGCTGTTATCAGGTGAGACCGAATACAAAAATGCAGGTTGGTAGTCATCTTCATTGGAAACCATTTGATACAGCCTGCTCAAATATTCCCTGTACAGCCCTTTTTTGCTCTTTCTCAACAAGTCTTTAAAGTAGTCGTTTCCATAGTCAAAATTATACGATGTGACAGAGTAAGTAAAACCGCTGCCTTTCCTTTTGTCCATTGACAATGCGTCATTGCTGCTGATGAACAATGATATTCCTTCTTCCTGGCTGATGTTCAGGGAAGCAGCCTTCAGGGGAAGAAAGAGGGACTTTAAACTGATCTCCTGATAAGTGATTTTGATATCATCCTTGTAAACATGTCTTTTTTGGGGATCCTTGTTTTCGGTAAAGGGTATTGAGCTTTCGTCCAGAACAACAGGTCCCAGAGAACATTCCATCAAATCGATGGCTATATTGTTCTGATTTTCGAAGATGTCCTGACCTGCAATAACATTGCCTGTTACATTTACTGAAGTGGGATAGAGATCTTCTTCGGATTCCTCCCAGGACAAGCCGGTATAGATACCATATGAGGCACCTTTAAGATAAATATTCCTGGGAGTTTCAACCACAAGTGCAATGCTGTCATCAAGCCTGACTCTTCCTCCCAGCCTGCCTTTATCCCTTCCGAATCCCGTGGATGCCACTGAAAAATAATCCACCGTTTTGCCCGGAAGGGTTTCTTCAATATAATTAATTACCTGGGTTATCTTGGTATCAAGCCACTCTATCTTTATCGGCTGGGTAAATGTTGTGAAAATAAAGGCAATGATAAAAATTAAGGCTGAAACCGGAAACATCCAGGCGGTAAAAGTTCCGTGGCCTTCAAAGTTATTGGCGTCGATTTGGGCATTCTTACGGAAAACGTGCCTCATATAATAGACAGGGATGATCAGTACAAAAATGTAGAACGGTATAATGCTTACCATAATGCCGTAAGCCCATTGTATAACAAAAGTCCCCGCTCCGAAAATCAGTATAGCCGGGAAACTGTAGAATTTACCGGTGAATATGAAAACGTAAAGTGAAACCGAGACGCAAAGAAGGATGGTCAGGCAGACAGGATAGTTGCCCTTGGCAATATCATATCCTACTATGTAATCATATATCCAGATGATAAATTCCTTTACTTCTTCGGCAACCCTTTCAGTATAATCCATAAAGTAAACAATGATTCCGGATATAACAGAAAGTACCGTAAGAGAAATTATGGATACCAGGGTTGTTACCCTGTTAAAAAAAGCAATGGAAAATATCAATGTCACAACCAGTATTATACCAAAAAGGCCCAGGGGATTACGGTCAAACACCAGGGATGTAATCATGGCATAAACCAGGCTGAAACTCATAATGGCCGACAAAGTTAAATCTGAAATAAAATTCTTTATTTTCTGCTTCTCCATAATACCTCCATTGCTTACGGAATTGTCAGCTGCTGAGAACTGAGCCGACATCATCATTTATATTGATTTTGTAAGCATCCACTCCGATTTTGGGAAGGTAAGCTGTTATGTTGTCAGCTTCAATATTTTCAATCCCGGTTAAATCTCCGGGGGATACATATATGAGTATTACTTCATAGCCCGAAAACCTCGATTTGTAGATTTCCTCAAACAGGTCATAGTTAAGGTTGGAGGTTATGATGATTAGGTTGGTCCTGGTTATGTTTTCAGTCAAGTATACATTCAGCACGTCTTTTACATCCACGGTTTCCGAAAAACTTACTTGGGCAAGCAAAGTGTAGATGTATTCGAAATCAAAAAGATTCTTGGCTTCCAGGTTTACCAGAGAGTCCTTGAAATAAACCAGGTTTAGGGGTATCCAGTTGCTGAGACAGTAATATATTACCGAAACCGCCGCTTCAATCACCTTGTCCTCAAGGATGGTATTGATCTCAACATTGTAAGGATTCTGTTTCAGATCCAGTATCACCACTGCGCTGGTTTCCGAAGTGCTCTGAAAGTTCTTTACCAAAAGCTCACCGGTTTTTGCCGTAAGCTTCCAGTGTATTTTCTTGATGCTGTCTCCAAGGATATAATCCCGGATATCTGAAATGGCTGCCATATCCTCGTTGTGGCTGCTCAGGTTGGTCTGGGTTTCGGAAAGAAGGCTGGATTTGAGACGAAAACGTTCAAGGGGAACAATTCTTGGATAAACGGTTATATATCTGTTTTCTGTATAGTCGTACTTAAGCCTGAAAAGTCCCAAAAGATCTCCAACTTCTATAGACTTAATACCCATTTCATAGATTCCCCTGTACTTGCATTCAAGTTGGAAAGAATAAGCCTTTTCCTTTCCGGGAGCCAAGGAGAAGCATTTTGTCTGGAACTGGTGAGAAAAGATGGTATCATCACCGTAAAGGGTTACTTTTATGAAAGGGTAGAGAAATTTATCCTCGTTGTTAACGCTGAATATAAAATTTACCTTATCACCTTTTGTTACAATTTTTTTGTCAAGCTCCTGTTTGCAGGTGAAACGAAGGTACACAACCAAAGCATAGAGGAAAGATACTGCAAGCATGGTGAGGAGTGTGTTAAAAAGCATATAGGGTACCTTGCCACCGTATGTGTAGAGAAATAACAGTGACAGAATAAACAGGGATATGTACAGAATTCTGTTCAGTCTCACATTAACTCACCGCCGGTACCATGACTTTTGCAAGTATGGATTCCAGAACGTCAAAAGCGGTAACTTTTTTCAGCCTGGCTTCCTGTTTTAAAATAATCCTGTGCATCAGCACCGGATAGGCCATCTTTTTAATATCATCGGGAATTACGTAATTTCTTCCCTTGTAATATGCATAAGCCTGAGAAGCTCTGAACAGGGCAAGTGAACCCCTTGGGCTTGCACCCAGTGCCACGTCCGGATGAATCCTGGTTCCTGAAACAATTTCAACTATAAAATTGTTCAGGGAAGGGTCCATATGTACATTTCTCACTTCTTTTTGTATTTCTAGAATCTGAGTGCTTTCGGCTACCGGCTGTAAGGAATCAAGTGGACTTTCAAGTCTGAATCTTGAAAGAATGGTGCTTTCTTCGGCACTGCTCGGATAACCGAGGGAAATCTTCATGAAAAACCTGTCAAGCTGTGCTTCAGGAAGAGGGAAGGTTCCGACATACTCGATGGGATTCTGGGTAGCAAGAACCATAAAAGGCATCGGAACTTTATAAGTAACACCGTCCACCGTAACCTGGTTTTCTTCCATTACTTCCAGAAGGCTGGCCTGAGTCTTGGGAGATGTCCTGTTGATCTCATCGGCGAGTATTATGTTGCTCATTACTGCACCCGGACGGTACTCAAATTCTCCTGTTTTTTGATTGTAAATGGAAAAACCCGTTATGTCAGACGGAAGAATATCAGGGGTGAATTGTATCCTCTTGAAGGAAGCGCTGATGGATTTTGCAACAGAAGCCACGAGACTTGTTTTGCCCACGCCGGGAACATCTTCGATGAGTACATGACCGCCGCATATCAGAGAAATGAGTGTAAGTTCAATGGCGTTTCGCTTGCCCACGATCACTTTTTCAACATTTTCGACAATTTTGTTAAGGATTTCAGAAAGATCGCTCACTTGCGTCCCCCATTTCATTTTTTATTCATATATTACCATATTATCTGGATATATTTAGCTGTCAATGTGATTGTATCATAATATGTCCTGCTCAATCAAGTTAAGCTGTTATATGGTTTGTGTCAAGTAAACGTGGGCAATTTTTTTCTATTCATTTTCACTGTAGTTTAAAACCTAATTTATTCTCTTGTAGCATTCTTAAAAGGTAAAAATGCTGTGCATTTTTC
>JAMNYG010000144.1 GCA_023622945.1 Bacillota bacterium
GGATTTGGAGCCATAGGATTTATAGATGATTTTATAAAGGTTGTAAAAAAGAGAAAAGACGGACTGTATGCAAATCAGAAAACCCTTCTGCAAATCCTTGCAGCAACCGTATTTGCCGTATATGTCTGTTTTTACACCGATCTGGCATCAGGAATTACCATACCGTTTACAGGGTATGAGGTGCCCGTGTGGGCATATATGCTGTTCATAATCGTACTTATGTATGCAACCACCAATTCTGTGAACTTAACCGACGGCCTGGACGGTTTATGCGCAGGTGTCACTCTCATAGTCATGGTTTTCTTTACCATTGTAGCCATGACCAGAAGTTACTGGGAACCCTTGAAGATATTTTCTTCTTCGGTTGCGGGAGGCTGCCTTGGATTTCTTGTATTTAACCTGCACCCTGCAAAGGTATTTATGGGAGATACCGGAGCCCTGGCCTTGGGGGCTGCGGTGGGGGCAATTGCGGTTATGATGAGGATTCCGCTGATTCTGCTGGTGGTAGGCGGGGTTTATGTTGTGGAATCCCTTTCGGATATCATCCAGGTAACGTCATACAAGCTCAGGGGCAAGAGGGTATTTAAAATGGCCCCCATACATCATCATTTTGAGCTGTCGGGCTGGAAAGAAACAAAGGTGGTGTATGTTTTTTGGACAGCAACGGCTGTGCTGTGTTTCATAGGATTTATAATACTTGATTATTTCATGCTGTAAACAGGTTTGGGTGAATGGAGGTACCAAATGACCCGCAGAAAGCCTTTTGATTTCTGGATATTTATAACCATCCTTATACTGTTGTCCTTGGGCATAGTTATGGTTTTCAGCGCAAGCGCACCGGCTGCCTATACCTGGTACAAGGACATATACTACTTTCTGAAGAACCAGCTTTTGTTTGCTCTCATCGGTCTTGGTGCCATGTTTGTCGCTATGAATTTCGATTACAGAAAGCTGCAGAAATTCGCCATTCCTTTTCTGATTTTGAGCATAGTGCTGCTTATACTTGTATTGATTCCTGGAATAGGAGTTTCAGTCAAAGGTTCAAGAAGGTGGCTGAGTTTGGGATTTACAACGTTTCAGCCTTCCGAACTGGCGAAACTGGCCCTTATTCTTTTCCTGGCAAGCAGCCTTTCAAAGAGGAAAGACCAGCTGAAATATTTCTTCAAGGGCCTTCTGCCCTACTTGCTGGTTATTGGTATTGTAGCAGGACTGATAGTGGTTGAAACCCATCTCAGCGCTACCATCATCATTCTTATGGTGACATCCATAATTTTGCTTGTGGCGGGAGCAAGGCTTAAGCATTTTATGTTAATGGCCGTACCTGTGACGGCAGCTCTTGCTCTTGTGATATACAAAAATGAGTATATGCAGGAAAGAATCCTGTCTTTCGTGAATCCTTTTGCATATAGCAACGATGAGGGATACCAGGCGGTACAGTCCCTTTATGCCATAGGATCGGGAGGTCTTTTCGGCAGGGGACTTGGCAAAAGCCTTCAAAAGTTCCTCTACATACCCGAACCATATAATGATTTCATATTTTCCATATTAGCAGAGGAACTTGGTTTTATAGGGGCTTTGACGGTTATGCTGCTGTTCCTCGTATTCATATGGAGGGGAATCAAAGTAGCAATGTGTGCCCCCGATGTATTTGGTTGCCTTACCAGCCTGGGGATCACTTCTCTTATTGCGGTGCAGGCACTGCTTAATATTGCCGTTGTGACATCATCCGTTCCCAACACGGGTGTTTCACTTCCGTTTTTCAGTTCAGGAGGCACATCGCTTCTGCTGTTTTTAACCGAAGTTGGAATACTTCTGAATATATCCCGATATGCAAATTACGAGAGAATATAAATACGGGGCAGGCATGACTCCATTTGATCCATTCAAGCCTGACCCCTTTTAACCTGCCTTTGTCCACCTCTGTCACCACCTTTTCAAACATAGCATAAAATGATATTGAACCACAACGTGGTGCAATATTCCGTAAATAACCACCGCAGGAGTCGGAGGTGTTTTTTGTTGTGAGCAAATTAGTGGTGACCGGTGGACCAAGACTTAAAGGAAACGTTACGATACAAGGTTCCAAGAATGCCGTACTGCCCATACTGGCTGCAACGGTGTTAAACGGCGGTATCAGCGTAATACGAAATTGTCCCAGGCTGAAAGATGTAGATGTTATGTTAAAACTGCTCAATACCATAGGATGCAAAACATGGGTTGAAGGTGATACCATTACGGTAGATTCATCCGGGATAAGCAGTACAGATATACCGGAAGATCTGGCAGTTGAAATGAGATCTTCCATTATAATCATGGGACCCATGCTTGCAAGATTTAAAAAAGTGACAATTAGCTATCCGGGTGAGTGCGGAATGTTACTGGCGCAACGGGTTATTCAGGCAATTGTGAATATTGATTTGACAAAATATGGTAACAAAATATATAATTTACTTGTCGTTAATCCGCTATGTTTTATGCCTGTTGAAAAAATCACAGATAAAGGGTGTTCTGATGGATACGGATATGAGGATGAATTCTGCCATGCTGAAGGAACTTGCCAGAAGCATGAATGTTGAGTACGTGGATTTAAACAGAATAAGTGTAAACAAACGTGCAGTTCCGGCTCTTACCGCTGATGTTGCGTTAAAGTACAAAGTGTTTCCCTTTGATATGGATGAAAACTACCTGTACCTTGCGATGACCAACCCTGATGATATCTTTACCATCGATGAAATTAAGGTTTTTACCCAAAAGGAGATCAAACCTTTTCTTGCGGACGAAAG
This sequence comes from Bacillota bacterium, assembly GCA_023622945.1. Classification (GTDB taxonomy): domain Bacteria; phylum Bacillota; class Clostridia; order Acetivibrionales; family JAMNYG01; genus JAMNYG01. The sequence goes on from JAMNYG010000144.1 coordinate 2,784, forward strand.
CCTTATAGAGAAGGCAATATGTACTTACTACAGGCAAAGGGAGCAGGACATAAGGAAGGCGGATGTTGCGGCACAGCCCAGGCAAACATCGGCGGAAACTTATGGGGTAAAGGAAAAGAGAAAACCCGAAGAAGATGCCATTAAAGAAAAGAGCCCCCAGGAAGAAAGAATAAATCATGAAGACATACGGAAAACTGAAATCTTTGCTGCAGGCGATATGGACACTGAAAGCATGATAAAAAAAATAATCCTGTCAGGATTGAAAATAGAAAATGTTGTAGATGTTCATATAGACACATTAAACAGGAATATAATTGTAACTCTTTCACTGTATTATTAGATTAATTAGTTGCGTTAGGTGAAAATGCAGGAAATGATATACTGGGGGTTAACATATGAACAAGCCCTGTTGTTTTCCTGCAACCGGGCACAACTGATTTGATTAGGGGAGATGGAGTTGATACTGCAGGACTTTCTTAATGAGCTGAGTAAAACTTTTTTTAAAAATGACATTTTAAGCATAGATATCGGCTATACCAACATAAAAATTATACATTCGCGAAAAAAGTCCAGGGATTTGTTGAGGGTTATTAATTTCGGCATTGGAAACACTCCTGCAGGCTGCATTAAGAACGGTATAATTTCCGATCTGGACGGAATTGCTGAAAATCTTAAGAAGATTATAGACATGCACGGCATGAACGAAAAAAACGTCAAAATTGTCATTTCTGCGGGTTCAAATATTGTCTCAAAAATAATATTTGTTTCCGGGGGTAACAATAGGAATATTGAAGAAAACATCAGGAAAGAACTTGAAATGCAAATGCCTGTGGATATAAGCAATCATAAGCTTTTCTACAGGATAACCGGCACGGAGGTTCATGACGGAACGGTAAAATACAGGGTACTGGTAACAATTGTGCCAAACACAACAATAGATAATTACATAAGGTTGACAAGACATCTTAACTTAAGGACCTTATCCGTCGATATTCCCTTCAGCAGTGTTGCCCGCTTTTTTGCCAGGGGGGTTAAGGTGCGGGACATGAACGCAATAGGCTGGAACAATGTTTCCCTGGAAATAGGAAAGACCACAACTGCTGTAGTGGATTTAGGATCCGAAACCACAAATTTAAGCATATTGAACAACGGAATGCTGGAATTCAACCGCGTGATACTTACGGGCGGATACCATATAGATACACGGCTTTCGAAAAGGCTGGGCCTTGATCCTGGTATGGCTGAAAGGTATAAGATTCTGTACGGTTTCACATCAAGGGGAAAAAATGAAGACAGGATAGGCAGACTGGTTACTTTGTGTCTGAAGGAGGAAGTGGGAGAAATTCTGGCCAACATTAAAAGGAGCATAGAATTTTACTGCAATCGCTGCGGAGGAAAAAAGGTTGAAAGGATGGTTTTTGTAGGAGGAGGCTCAGGACTTAAGGGGCTTAGAGAGTTTGCTGAAGAAGTAACGGGGATTCCTGCATATACATTGGATACTCTTGATCTGGAAAATGTGGAATTTGATGAGGGACTGGACATGGGAAAATTGAGATATCTGGTCAGTGCGCTGGGCGTTGCAATGTAATGGTGAAAAATATGTTTTTATGCAAGTTTCATATAGCATTAATACATATTTTGTAATCTAAGAGTATCCAAGACAATAAAAAGAATGTATAATATGAAGGAAGATGATAGTTTTAACTATCATCTTCTGTACTGTCTGGGAGGATTTTTTTCATGAACGATCAGGAAAAAGCCTTGATCAGCAAGGTTAAGCGCGGAGATGTGGATGCCTTTGAGCAGCTGTTCGAAGGTTATTATAAAAAAGTATATAATATAGCTCTCAGAATGATAGGTAACCATGATGATGCATGTGAGCTGGCTCAGGAGGTATTTATCAGAATTTACAGGTCCATCGGAGGATTTAAGGAAGAGTCGCAGCTTTCCACATGGATTTACCGTATAGCAACCAATGTCTGCCTGGATGAGCTCCGCCGCAGAAAAAACAGAAAAATTGTTTCCATGGATGAGGATATAAAGTTGGAGGATAACCAGCTGAAAAGGCAGCTTGAAGATCATAAGCCGACTCCTGATATTATCGCAGAGAGAAATGAGACCAGGGAAGCGATAAAGGAAGCAATTTTACAGCTTCCGGAACATCACAGGACCATGATAATAATGAGGGATATACAGGGATTAAGTTACGATGACATCGCAAAGATACTGCAAACTCCCGAAGGTACGGTTAAATCAAGAATAAACAGAGCGAGGCAGGCTTTGAAAAAATTGCTGGTAAATAATAAGGAACTTTCAAGCCGGGAGTACGTCAAATAATTATGGAAAGGAGGGTTGGAGGAAATGGAATGCAGCAACTTCAGAGATCTGATATCGCTATATATTGACGGAATGTTTGATAAGCAGCAGGAAGAAGAGTTCAGGGCTCATATGGATATATGTGATGAATGCAGGTATGAGATGTATGAAATGATGGAATTGGTAAAGCTGTGTAACAGCATTCCTGAAGAAGATTTGCCGGATGATTTTAAGCAGGAGCTTCGCATAAAGTTGCTGGCAGAAAAAGAGAAGCATAAGAAATCAAAATGGATTAATATACTGGGGAACAGGAGCATGAAATATGCTTCCGGCATTGCTGCAGCAGTCATGCTGATTTTTGCAATGAGAGGGCTTTTCATCCATCAAATGCCCCTTGGAAATACAAACAGAAGCGAAATATCAGTGCAGTTTGCCAAGGGATCAGCAACTGAAAGAGCGAATTCTCCACAACAAGAATCCGACCCTCAGACCGATTTCCATGATGAGAGTGGCAGCGCTGTGAGCGGCAGTTCAAGCCAGGATTCTCAGGAATCTCTGAAAACGCAGACGGATGCCGGGACTGCTGAACCTGAGGTTGCTAAAGTTCATGGAAGGAAATTCTCAGATAATGTATCCTTAAAACTTTCAGGTGCCGGTACTGCGGAAGAAGCCACGGATAATAAAACAGGCGGAAATCAGGAGAGATATATAAATAAAGAAGGTACCAGAGGCAGCGTAGCCCAGGAACAAACCATTATGTTAGAATTCTCAGAAAGCATGCCTGACGGTGCTTTTGCTTCAGGTGTGCCGGAAGATGAGGAATCGGCCGTTACCGTCCGGCAGGATCAGGGAAATAGCGGTATGGATGATCATTCATACAAGTTCTGCAACGTCTCGGAAATAACCATAAAAGCGTCCAATCCTAGTACCGAAGCCGAGAGGATCAAATTATATTTGGTTGCCCGGGGAGCGGAAATCCTGGATCCTGCAGTTGTTGAAAACGAAATTCCTCTGAATGAAATTACCGGGAACACGAATATCCGGCAGAATAAAGCCAGAGGAGGCGTGATCATATTTGTCAGAATACCTGTTTCATTATATCCCAGGGTTATAGCCGCAATGCGTTCAAGTTTCAGCCCTTCGGTGCTGACGGTAAGTCGTGTTTACTCTGTAGATGTCAGCCAAATGGCAAAAGAACTGGAAAATTCCCTGTTAAACATCGAAGTTCAGATGTTGAATGCCCTTAAAGCCAATGAAAATGTCAGCTCTGAGATCCTTAATCCCATGAAGGAACTGAAGGACAAGGCCAGCAGGCGGTTGAAATGGATAAAGGAGGGCGCAAATAACGTCTTTGTTGTTATATCGATAACAAGAAGTTGACATTGTGTGCATAATCATGCATATACTGTGGAGAAATCATGAGTAAAGATTTTGGCTTTGATGGACCGACAGAAAGAAGGCAGTCATTTACCACTGCCTCTTTTTTGTGTAAAATAGTTGTAAGAAACATATAATATTTAACAGTTTATCGTTGAGAGGTATGCGATGGGAACTGAAAAACTTCTTATATTTGACGGTAACAGCATTTTGAACAGAGCGTTTTACGGGCTTATGGGGCCTCAGCTTTTGTCTACATCCGACGGACTTTACACAAACGCAGTCTATGGTTTTGTCAATATCCTCCATAAGTTTATAGAAGAAGAAGGGCCCCAACTGATATGTGTGGCATTTGACATGAAAAGTCCCACCTTCAGGCATAAGGAATTTGAAGGTTATAAGGCCAAAAGAAAAGCCATGCCCGAGGAACTCAGCGTACAGGTACCTGTTGCAAAAGAAGTGCTTGATGCCATGAACATCAAAAGGTTGGAATATGAAGGCTTTGAAGCTGATGACATAATCGGTTCGGTTTCACTCTGCGCGGAAAAGGAAGGCATCCATGTTGTTATAGTAACCGGGGACAGGGATTATCTTCAGCTGGCATCAGGCATGACGAAAATAAAGCTGGTTTCCACAAGGAAAGGCAAAACGGAGACACAGGAATATGATCATGATAAAATAGTTGAAGAGTATGGCATTACACCATCCCAGTTCATAGATGTAAAGGCCCTGATGGGAGACGCCTCAGACAATATCCCTGGTGTGCCGGGAATAGGAGAAAAAACGGCGTTGGAACTAATAAGGAAGTACGGCAGCATTGAAGAGATTTACAATAATCTTGACTCCATTGAAAAAAACAGCATCAGGCAAAAACTTAATGACAACAGGGAACTTGCATTCATGAGCAAAAAGCTTGCCACAATTGAAAGAAACATGCCTGAGCTGTGCACCATGGAAGATTTAAAGCGAAAGGGTTTCAACGACCAGGCGCTGTATGAGCTGTTTAAAAGACTGGAATTCAAAAGCTTAATAGAAAGATTTAACCTGGAAAAGGCTCGTAAAGTTACCCAGGAGACAGAAAAAATCAATGTTGAAGTAATCGATTCTCCGCTGGCTTTTACAGGTTTGGTACATGAATTATCCTCTTCTGAAGAAGGTTTTTCCATGTATCACCTTATAGATAAATATGACATACATGAGAGCAGGCTGATAGGGGCGGGAATAGCCTGGGGAAAGGATAAGCAGGCATACATTGATCTTTCAGGAGGGTTGGATGAAGAAACATTTATTGAGGGCATAAAACCCCTGCTGGAGGATGACAGGGTCAGGAAATACGGGCATGATGCAAAAAGCCTCATGGTATACCTGAAAAACAGGAATGTCAGCCTTAAGGGTCTGGCTTTTGATACAATGATAGGAGCATACGTAATAAATCCTACAAGACCTGCATACACGGTATCCGAGCTGGCCGACGAATACCTGAACCTTTCAGTTGAGCCAATTGAGGAGCTTTCAGGAAAGGGCAAAAACTTTACTTTTTTCAGGGACATGCCTAAAGAAACCCTTTCCCGTGTTGCTGCAATGCATGCCAGGGCTATTCTCATGATAAAGGACAAGCTGGACCAGGTAATCAGGGAGAACGGGCAGGAAGAGCTGTTTTATGGCATTGAGCTGCCTCTTTCTGAGGTGCTCGCAGATATGGAACACCATGGTTTCAAGGTTGATGTGGACGGTCTCAGGGAGTTTTCTTCAGAGCTTGACCTGCGTTTGGAATCGCTTGAGAGGGAAATATACCAACTTGCAGGGGAAAGGTTTAATATAAATTCTACAAAGCAGCTTGGAGCATTGCTCTTTGAAAAGCTGAAACTTCCGGTGATCAAGAAGACAAAAACCGGTTACTCAACGGATGCTGATGTACTGGAAGAGCTGTCGCCCATGCATCCGATCATACCGCGGATCCTGGAGTACAGGCAGCTTATGAAGCTTAAATCAACTTATGCTGAAGGGCTTATCAACATGATAAATCCAGAAACCGGCAAGATTCATTCCAGCTTCAACCAGACCGTTACTGCGACAGGCAGGATCAGCAGCACGGAGCCCAACCTCCAGAACATACCGATAAAGCTTGAATTGGGCAGAAAAATAAGAAGGGTCTTTATACCAAGTTCAGATGAATATATTCTCCTGGATGCAGATTATTCCCAGATTGAGCTGAGGGTCCTGGCTCACATTACAGGAGATGAACACATGATTGCGGCTTTTGAAAATAATGAGGACATTCATGCTTCCACAGCGGCAAAGGTATTCGGAGTATCAAAGGATCAGGTCACTCCCCTCATGAGGTCCAGGGCAAAGGCAATAAATTTCGGGATTGTGTATGGAATCGGAGATTTTAGCCTTTCCAGGGACCTGGGTATAACAAGAAAGGAAGCCCGCAGGTATATTGATGAATATTTGAATACGTATCCCAAAGTCAGGCAGTACATGCATGACATTGTGGAACAGGGAAAAACATTCGGATTTGTTACCACCCTCTTTAACAGGAGAAGGTATCTGCCCGAGCTGAAATCAAGGAATTTCAATACCAGGGCTTTTGGTGAAAGGGTGGCACTGAATACGCCCATTCAGGGAAGCGCTGCGGACATAATCAAAATTGCCATGGTAAAGGTGTACAGGGAACTGAAAAGAAGAAAGCTGAGGTCCAGGCTTATTCTCCAGGTGCATGATGAGCTGATAATAGAAGCCCATAAGGATGAAAAGGAAGAAGTGGAGCACATTTTGGCTGACAGCATGGAAAATGCTGTCAAGCTTCGGGTTCCTCTTAGGGTGGATGTAAAGTCCGGTTCCAACTGGTATGAAACAAAATGACGGAGGTGCGACGGGTTTGTTTGTAATAGGATTGACCGGAGGAACCGGAAGCGGGAAGAGCACGGTTGCGTCCATACTTTCACGGTATGGAGGAAAAGTCATTGACGCTGATTTGATTGCCAGGGAAGTGGTAGCAAGGGGAAGCAAGGCATTGGAGGAGCTGGTTGAGTATTTTGGCAGGGAAATACTGGATGAAGACAGAAATCTCAACCGGAAAAAGCTGGCTCAGATGGTTTTCACCGATAGAGAAAAACTTCAGTTACTGAATAATATCACCCACAAGTATATTGTTGAAAGGATGCTTGAAGAACTGGAAAAGTTAAAATCCGAGGGAAATGCAAGGTTTATAGTTATAGATGCCCCGATACCTGTAGAGCATGGTTTTTTGGACGTTGCGGATACGGTCTGGGTTGTTGCGGCAGACCCTGATCAAAGGATAAGAAGGATCATGGAAAGAAGTGATTTGACATATGAAGAAGCAGTCAACAGAATAAATTCTCAGATAAGCCAGGAGGACTATATTAAAATAGCCCACGAAGTGATATACAACAACGGCACCTTTGAGCAACTTGAAAAGGAAACGCTATGCCTGCTTGAAAAAACTGAAAGGGATTTGGCAAACAATAGGATTTGACAAAAAGCAAATCATGTTTTCTTTGTCTGAACTGAAAGCCGGGGTTAAGGTGAGGGAAATGTACGGTACTGGCCGGGCCAAGTTAAGAAGAAAATTAAACCAGGCATATGAATCAAGAATAAATCAAGTGTATAAACCAATTATAACCGTTTTTAGGTGGTCGTCTGTAGTTGCCATACTTTTGTTGTATTTTTTCAACATTAACACCGTCTCATCAAGAATTGCTTTCCTGTCCGTGTTTTCTGTTTCGGTTTTGTATAATGCCATTGTATCCATGTATATTTCAAAGGAAACCTTTAATGAAAAACGAAGCCCATTGATAGCATACCTGGATATTTTGCTGATATCTTTTTTCTGCTATCATATACGGGGAATTGATTCGGATCTTTATGTTTTGTATTTTTTAGTAATAAAATACTGTGTAATATTTAGCGACAGCGCCAACACTATCTATATATCCCTTTTTGCCATAACCTGTTATTTGCTGACCTGCATCCTACATTCGATAAAAAGCGGGGAAGAAATCAGGTGGATAAGACTTATAATAAAATGCATGCTGATAATGCTTGATGCAGTCGGCACATCCATAATAAGAAAAGAGATCAGAATGTATAACAAGCTTCACAGGCAGGAATTCAGGCTGGCAAGGATTGACAGGCTTACCGGACTAGCCAACAGGCGTTATCTGGAGCAGAAGCTGAAGGAAGAAACAACATATGCTGATTCATCGGGAGGCCGGATTAATATCCTGCTTTTCGATCTTGACAACTTCAAGAAGTATAACGATACTTACGGACATATTCTGGGAGACAGTGTGTTGTTTGAGTTTTCACGAATAATAAGGGAAGTCATACGGAAATCCGATGTTGCAGTAAGATACGGCGGAGAAGAGTTTATGGTCCTGATCCGGGATATCGACATTGTTATAGCAAAAAGCGTGGCGGAGAGGATCAGAAGGAAGCTTGAAGAGAGGAATATATGCATTAAGGATCAGGACAACCTTATCAGGATGACGGTGAGCTGCGGAATTGCCCAGTATCCTACACATGCATGCGATATAAGGACGGCTATAGATTGTGCGGATAAAGCCCTGTACCACGCAAAGAAGATGGGGAGAAATAAAGTGGTGTGCTATGATGAGGTTATGAGTCAGGCATAAACGATTAAAATTAAGTGAGCGGAAAGATTGCATAAATGATTGAGGAAAACTGCCATAAATGATTGAAGGAAAGAAGGGAATGAACTCCCTTCTTTTCAGTTAAAATCAATTCTCATAATTTTCTGCCTACGGCAGCTGCTACCGGCTCCAATTCTTTCATCAGCTGAGCAAACTTTTCAGGCTTGAGGGACTGGGGACCGTCGCAGAGGGCTGAACTTGGATCAGGATGGACTTCTATTATCAGTCCGTCAGCTCCCGTAGCCACTGCGCCCCTGGAAAGGGCACTTACATATTTCCAGGATCCGGTTCCATGGCTTGGATCTACAATGATGGGAAGGTGCGAAAGCTCCTTAACTACGGGGATTGCACTCATATCTATGGTGTTTCTTGTTGCCGTCTCAAAAGTGCGTATGCCCCTTTCGCAGAGTATTATATTGTTGTTGCCTTCAGCAGCGATATACTCTGCAGCCATGAGCCATTCTTCTATGGTTGCGGAAAGCCCTCTTTTCAGAAGCACCGGCTTCTCAATCATTCCTACCTCTTTAAGGAGCCGGAAATTCTGCATGTTTCGTGCTCCAATCTGAATTATGTCTGCGTAGGATGCTACCAGCTCGACGTCTCGTGTATCCACCACTTCGGTCACAATTTTAAGGCCTGTGGCTTCCCGTGCTGCCGCCATGATTTTAAGACCTTCTTCTTCAAGACCCTGGAAGGAGTAAGGTGAGGTGCGGGGCTTAAAAGCTCCTCCTCTCAAAATTTTGGCTCCTGCCTCTTTTACTTTCATAGCCGTATCTATCAGGCTTTCTTCGCTTTCGATGGCACATGGGCCGGCGATTACCACTATCTCATTGCTTCCGAATTTTACATCGCCCACTTCCACTATGGTAGGTATCTGTTTAAGCTCGCGCCCCACAAGCTTGTAGGGTTTCATAATAGGTACAATGGTTTCCACACCGGGCATGGTGAGAAGCAATTGGGTATTCAGGGATCTTTTGTCACCTATTGCACCTATTACAGTCTTCACTTCTCCAAATATGGGATGAGTTCTAAAGCCCATTTGGGTCAATTTCTTTTCTACGTTTTCAATTTGCTCTCTTGTGGCTTTTGAACTCATTACAACTATCATGACAAATCCTCCTTATCCTTGAAATTTATTGTTTTGCACTCTTTGAAAGATGTATTGTCAAACGGTTTGTTTAAATTGCCTCATGCTAAAATTAATTTCCTTATACTAAAAAACTCCTCATCCCAAAGATAAGGGACGAGGAGTCTATCCACGCGGTACCACCCTAATAGGCACAAATGCCCACTCAGCCATGTACAGGAGAACAAATGTCCGATACATGCTTCCCTTTAACGGTGGAAATCCGATCCAGCCTACTTTAGTCCGGTTCAGCCGATAGCTCAAAGGAGAACTTCACTTACGCTTCCCTGTCGGGCTCACACCATCCCCGATTCGCTTTAAGGTCACACGTAAGCTACTTTTCCTCATCATTGCCTTTATCAGAATATAAAATTTATACAATATTAACATGGGACAAAGCGATGTGTCAATATGTTTTGATCAAAGGACGCCTTTTTAATTTTATGGCATCATTGCATACAATTGTAGAATTATGGTATTATAATTGTAATATTAAAGCTCCTATTACGTGATGATTATTTATTATACGGAGGATACCATGAGTGAGCATCAGATAGTATTGTTGGGTCTGAATGAAGAAACTTACGGGGTTGATTCCGGGCAAATTCAGTTGATATTGAATTGTGATAAGATTTCTGAAAAAGAAGGCATGCCGGAATTTCTGAGAGGTTTTTCGGTTTACCAGGGAAGGGAAATCCCTGTAGTCAGCATGGCAAGAAGATTAGGCCTTGATGACACGGTATTGACCAAAAAATCCAAAATCCTGGTTGCTGTGATTGAAGGAATGCAAATAGGGTTTTTGGCAGACAGGATATCGGAAATTATAAAACTGTCAGAGGAGGACATTGAACCTGTTCCCGGGCTTCTCAGGGATTTTGGCGTAAAGTACCTAAAAGGAGTAGGGAAGAGAGGAGACCAGCTGGTAATTATATTGGATCTTGAAAAACTGCTTGATGGCCATGAAGTCGGGCAGTTAAAAATCAGTTAAAGGTCCTGCATTCGTAAAATGTTGAAGGTCCTGCAAGAGTAAAATCATGAATAAAACACGGGATGCAGTGCCGGGCTTTTTGCAAAAAAGCCCGGCGTAAATATTATGCTGCGGAAAAATTATACTCCGCTTATTTATACATTGAAGCGGAACAGAGTGACATCTCCGTCCTGCATGACATAATCTTTTCCTTCCAAACGCACCAGGCCCTTTTCCCTTGCGGCATTATAGGAACCGCATTCCATAAGGTCATCGTAAGAAACAATCTCAGCTCGTATGAAACCTTTTTCAAAATCGCTGTGAATTTTTCCCGCTGCCTGGGGAGCCTTGGTTCCTTTCTTTATGGTCCATGCCCTGACTTCCTTGGGGCCGGCGGTAAGAAAGCTTATCAGGCCGAGAAGCCTGTAACTTGCCTTTACCAGCCTGTCAAGCCCTGATTCTGATAATCCCAGTTCCCTTAAGAATTCTTTTTTCTCTTCATCATCAAGCTGGGCGATCTCTTCTTCTATCCTGGCACATACGACGATAACCTCAGAGTTTTCTTTGGCAGCAAATTCCTTCAGCTGGTGCACATACTTGTTGTCCTCTCCCTGCTGCAGATCTTCTTCGGATACATTGGCTGCGTAGAGGACAGGCTTGGTAGTAAGAAGAAACAACTGATCGACCGTTTCCTGCTCTTCAGTGCTGAAATTCATTGTTCTTGCCGGAATCCCTTTTTCAAGGTTTGCCTTTATGTTTTCCAGGAGTTCAAGCTCAGCATGATATTTCTTATCTCCCGACTTCAGCATCTTTTTGGTACGATCTATTCTTTTTTCAAGGGTTTCAAGATCTGAAAAGATAAGTTCCAGATTTATGGTTTCTATATCGCGAAGAGGGTTTATTGAACCTTCCACATGCACAATATTGCTGTCTTCAAAGCATCTTACCACATGAACAATGGCATCAACCTCGCGAATATGGGACAGAAACTTGTTCCCAAGACCTTCTCCCTTGCTTGCCCCTTTAACAAGCCCGGCAATGTCCACAAATTCGATGGTTGTGGGAGTTACTTTTTCCGGATTGTACATCTCTGCCAGCTTTTCAAGTCTCGGGTCGGGAACGGCAACAATTCCCACATTGGGTTCAATGGTACAGAAAGGGTAATTGGCGCACTCGGCTCCTGCTTTTGTTATTGCGTTAAAAAGTGTGCTTTTCCCTACATTTGGCAGGCCTACTATACCTAGCTTCATTTGCTTCATCTTTCCTTTCACTGCGAATAATGTGCATAAAAAACAGCCACATTTTTTAATGGCTGTTCTTACAGTCATGTATGTCAATTATCATGTTTTCATGTAAGATTATATATTATGTGGGCAGGTTATGCAAGATGGAATAAGGCATTAAGTTATCTTTCCATCAATTATTGTTTTGACACAACCGGTTAAGTGATGAGCGCTGCCGCAATTCCCGCCAGTACAAAGGATGCCATGATAATGATGGCAATATAATCCGCATTGCCCATGCTGCAATCCTTGTAACATGAGCGCTTTCCTGAGCCGAATCCCCTTACTTCCATTGAAATGGCAAGGAGCCGGCTTTTTTGAATGGATGTGATCAGAAGGGGAATTGCAAGGGGTATAATAATCAAAAACTTTCTAAACGGATTTTTAGTGTCCGAATTATATCCTCTTGACATCTGGGCCTGCATGACCTGGTTCATTTCATCTATGAAAGAAGGTATAAACTTAAGGGCTATTGTGAGCATAAGCGAATATTTGTATGGCAGCCTCAGCTTTTCGGTCATGGCCGTTATTATATCCGACATAGGTGTGGTCATCAGAAGTATCGGAACGGTTGACGCAGTGGAAAGCATTCTGAGGGATATCAAAACACAAAGCCTAATTCCTCTGTCCGTTACAGGTCCTAATCTGAACCAGGGTAAGGCATAAAGCACGACGGTGCCTTCTTTGATGAAAAAAACCTGGCAGAGGCTGAGAATAGTGCAGAAAACCAGGAGCCCTCTTAAGATGGGATACATTTGCCTGATAATGTTTCCTGTCGCGGCAATGACCAGGTTGACAATAAAAACCGACAAGACTGCCAAAGGGTTTTCGGTTAAAAAGCAAACAATCATAACCGAGAATGTCCACAGAATCTTTGTAATTGGATTTAATCTGTGAAATATGCTGTTTCCGGGAATATATTCAACAAACGCTGACATCTTTTCTTCCTCCGGGTATGCAAGATTCAACAAACGCTGACATTTTTACTTTCTTCCGGGTATGCATGATTCAACCAATGCTGACATTTTTACTTCCCTCCAGATGCGCAAGCAATTGCCTAAACATATCTTCTACGGTATGAACATTCCAGAAAAGGCCGTACTTGCGAAACATGTATGACAACATATAAATCTGGGGAGGTTTCAATCCGCTTGATGCAAGGATTTCCGGACTGGCCATTACCGATTCGGTTCTTCCGTCCAGATGAATGGTGCCGTTACGGAGAACTATTATACGCTTGGCATATAAAGCAGCCAGTTCCATGTCGTGGGTTACCATTATTATGGTCTTGCCCTGCTCATTCAGCTCCCTGACCGTATCCATTATCTTGATGCTTTCAATATAATCCTGACCCTTGGTAGGTTCATCAAGCACGATAATATCCGTTTCCAAAGCCAGGATTGAGGCAAAGGCTACTCTTTGTCTCTGACCCTTGCTAAGGGTAAGAGGATTGGAATCAAGAAGGGATTCAAGCCCTAATTTTTCTGCAGCTTTTTTTACACGCTGCCGGATATCCTCACGCCTGGTACTTATGTTTTTTAATCCGAAGGCAATTTCATCATATACAGTGGAGCAAAATATCTGATGGTCAGGGTTCTGGAACAAAAAACCCACGTATTTTGCCAACCTGCTTGTTTTTGTTTTTCTGGTGTCCATGCCGTTAACAAGCATTTTGCCTCCTGTAGGCTTGAGCAAACCGTTAAAATGCTTTAAAAGTGTAGTTTTGCCCGAACCGTTGGATCCGATGATTGCAATAAACTCTCCTTTCTTGATTTCAAAGCTTATGTTTTTTAAGACGTTGTTACCGTTCCTGTAAGTGTAGCAAACATTTTCCGCAAGAATCATTACACAACCTCCGGGCAAAAATATATGAATAACAGGATAAGAAAACTATTTTAATGCAGTATTTTTGGTTTCAGGATATAGCTTATGATATCAAAAGCTTCATCTATATTTACCGGGAATTCACCGTCGTAAAGACCCTTATCTCTTATGAGGTGCATCAGCTTTGCAACGGGAAAGCTGTCGATTCCCAGAAAATTCAGGACTTCCCGATTTGAAAGTATGCTCTTTACAGGGCCGTCCATCATGATTTTTCCCTTATCCATGATGACCAGCCTTTGGCAGAATTCTGAAAGCAATTGAATTTTCTGTTCAATAACCACGACGGTAATGTTATGGTTGCTGTTCAGATTCTCCAGTGTTTTAAATACTTCCATGCTGCCCTGGGGGTCAAGTTCCGACGTAGGTTCATCAAGGATCAAAACCTTAGGCTTCAGTGCGATGGCAGATGCTATTGCCACCCTTTGTTTCTGTCCCCCTGACAAATGTGATGTGGAGCAGCGCTTAAGATGAGATATGCCAACCATCTTAAGGCTTTCGTCTATTCTCGATACCATTTCCTTTCTGGGTATGTTGAGATTTTCCAGACCAAAGGCTATCTCTTCTTCCACCGTGGAAAAAACAATTTGTGATTCCGGATCCTGGAACACGCTTCCTACAGAGCAGGCCAGTTCTTTACAGCCGGCAGATGCAGTATCATAGCCGTCGACTATTACCGTCCCATGGAAACTTCCGTCCATGAAATGGGGAATAACTCCGTTAATGCAAAGGGCAAGTGTTGTCTTGCCGGCCCCTGCCGGTCCTGATATACCGACAAATTCTCCCCCGGCAACCCTGAGGTTTATGTTTTCCAATGCAGGGGATCCGGAACCGCTGTAGGTAAAGGTAAGATCATGGATTTCAATCATTGTCCAATCCCTTTCTCACTATAAACTCTAAAGATTTCTTCCCAGAACCAGGCTGATCGGCTGATAAACCAGTTGCGACAGTATCATGTTTGCTACGGCAGTAACAAGTACTACCGTAAGCAGTGCTGTAAAGGCAGGATTGGCACCGGCTCCTGAAAACAAAACAAGGATTTTCACCAAGGTAATGTACACAAGCCCGCTTGTAATGGTTCCTGCAAAGGTCACAACCGCAGGTTTGAATGTGTATTTCCTGACCGAAAGATTGAAGGGAATCATTGTCATAAGATAAGCAGCGATGGCTCCTGCAGGTTCGCTTACAAAGTTGAGGTAGGGAATAATGGATTTTGTTGTGAGGTGGCAGACCATGGCAGCTACCAGCCCTATTCCCAGTACCTCCATGAACCTCGGCCTTATCAGGCAGATTGCCAGGCAGTACATACCGATGGTGAAATTGGGCGTAATGCCAAAAAACGGAGGACAGAAAATCCTTAAGACCGAACCTGCAGCCAGAAGTATGCCTATCATGGCAATGTCAACGGTGGTAAGGCTGCTTATTGACTTGACCTGACTTTGTTCAGCAAGTTTCATACGATCATCTCCTTTAATTTTTTTATGGAGATGATGTTGAGAAAAAGAGAATGGAAAAGACCATGCTTACAGACGTGCAACCCAAACAAAAACAGCCAAGATAAACCCGGCTGTTGTGAATTGTCTTAAATTGCCTCAGGCTCATCTCTTCTCCCATCAAACTATTCTCTTCTCGTCTCAACTCATCTCAACTTATAATTATGTAAATATTAGCATGGATTCAGGTAACAGTCAATACCTGACTGCAAATTTTTCCAAACTTTTCTGTAATCAAACTTCCCTGTAGTCAAATACCCTTCTTGTCTTCTTTTCGCTCCTGGGCAAAGTGCCTATTGGCACAGCCTCAGCTCTTATCTGTATGCCTATCCTTTTTTTGAAAAGTTCAACAATGAGGGATTCCACCAAACTGCAGTCCACCCGGTCTTCACGTTCTACTCTGAGAGTCATTCTGTCCCTGCCTTCCACGTGATCTATTATGATGTTGTATTCGCTGCTGATTCCGTTGATTTCGGTGAGAAGTTCATCCACCTGCCCGGGATAGATGTTGACACCTTTAATCTTAATCATGTCATCGGTTCTTCCCACTATCCTGTCAATACGGGGGAAGGGAGAACCGCAACTGCAGTTTCCGGGTATTATCCTGGTAAGATCCCTGGTCCTGTACCGGATAAGGGGAGCGCCTTCTTTTACCAGAGTGGTAATGACAAGTTCTCCGTATTCTCCGTCACTGAGCCGTTTTCCGGTACATGGATCTATGATCTCAAAGTAAAGTACATCGTCCCAGTAATGCATTCCCGAATGGCAGTGGCAGTCAAGAGCAATCCCCGGTCCGTATATTTCCGTAAGGCCATAAATGTCGAATACTTCAATTCCAAGCCCGTCCTGGATTCTTTTTCTCATTTTTTCGCCCCATCTCTCGGAGCCGAATATACCTTTTTTCAGATGGATTTGGGATAGGATCCCTCTTTTTTGTACCTCCTCGGCAAGCAGGAGGGCATAGGAAGAGGTGGCCACCAGCACTGTGGATTTTAAATCAATCATCATCTGAATTTGTTTGTCGGTGTTGCCCGGACCCATGGGCACGGCCATTGCACCAAGCTTTTCTACGCCTGCCTGAAAGCCTATTCCGGCTGTCCACAAGCCGTAACCCGGAGTTATCTGAACCCGGTCAAGGGGAGTAACTCCCGCCATTTTAAAGCAGCGGCACATCATTTCAGCCCAAATCTCAACATCTCCGGCTGTGTAGGGAATTATCACGGGTTTTCCGGTGGTGCCCGAAGAAGAGTGAATCCTGACAACCTTTTCGTCCGGAACTGCCTGCAATCCAAGAGGATAGGCATCCCTGAGCTCTTCTTTTGTAGTGAAGGGAAGTTTTTCAAAATCTGATTCCGACCTGATATCTTCGGGGCAAATCCCGAGGGAACTGAATTTCTGCCTGTAAAAAGGGCTGTTTTGAGCTACATTTTTTAATAATTTCGTAAGAAGTGAAAACTGAACTTCTCTCATCTCAGCTACTCTCCTCTCATCCTCGTCTCGTTCTGAACTCCCTTATATTATAAAGCCTGATGCAAAAGTTGTAAAGCCTGAAAAATGCATGAATGAATAAGCATGAATGCAAAAAGAATCAGCATGCAGCCACAGTTTTTTGCATGATGCCTTCCCGGTATCCAAGTTCAAATGCTTTCATGTTCAGTTCAACATACTTTTGGGGAACATTCGATGCAATAACCTTTTCCAGAACAGATCTGTCAAAGGGCAGAAAACCTAGTCCCGCAGCAGCACCCAAAAGCACAATATTAACGGCCTTTACGGAACCTGCCTGTTCAGCCAGAGAGTAACCGTCAATAAAAACGGGACATTTGCAGTTTTTTTTGATAAACTCCGTTATCCCATCGGTATCGTAATTTGAATTTCCCAGCGAAACCGTAACAGGTTTTATCACCTGTTTATTTACAATGCATTTGCCATCAGGGGAAAGCCTTTGAATGCATCGCGCAGCTTCGCAAAGCTCAAAACCTATCAGCAGGTCTGCCCCTGACAGGGGAATGACCGAGCTTGAGTTTTCGCTGCCTATCCTTACATGGCTCACAACAGATCCGCCCCGCTGCGACATCCCTATGGTTTCGGCCGTCCTTGCGAAGAAACCTGCTTCAATGGATGAAAGGGCAAGAATCCTTGAGGCGAGTACGGTACCCTGACCGCCCACCCCGGAAATGAGTATGTCGTATTTCATTGATCAGCACCTCCTATAGCGTCAAAGGGGCAAACCTGGGAGCACAGGGTACACCCGTAGCACAGGGAAGGTTCAATTCTTACTTTTTTACCCTCCGTATACATGGCAGGACATCCGATTTCCCTTATGCATTTTTTGCAGGATGTGCAGTTATCTGTAACGGACATTATCCGTGAAGGTTTATACAATGAAATACAGGGTCCTTCAAAGATTACAACCGATGGTCCGTTAAATTCGACAGCTTCCCTGATGATCCTGGCAGATTCCTTCAGGTTGAAGGGATTGGCCTTCTTTATAAATTTAACGCCGCAGGCTTTAACCAGGCTGAAAATGTCTATTTTTTCCGAAATGCTTCCCATGATGGTTTTTCCGGTGCCCGGATGGGGCTGATGTCCGGTCATGGCAGTGGTACCGTTGTCCAAGACCACAACGGTGATATCGGTATTATTGTAAACAGCGTTTATGATTCCGGGTATTCCTGTATGAAAGAAAGTTGAGTCCCCTATAAATGCGATGTGTCTGACATCGGGTTCGGCATGCTTCAAACCCTGGGCAACGGTGATGCCTGCTCCCATGCAAAGGCAGGTATCCACCATATCCAGGGGTTTCGCATTTCCAAGTGTATAACAGCCTATGTCGCCGGTAAATACGGCTTTTTGGCCTTTCATTGCCGTCTTGACGGCATAGAAAGAACCTCTGTGGGGGCAACCGGCACAAAGCACCGGCGGCCTTGCCGGAAAGTCAGAGGGGGTTAACTTATGCCCCATATCCTCATGAATGCCTGTTCCCAGGAATTTTTGCACGGCATCCTTAACAAGTTCAAAACTGTATTCGCCTGCAAAGGGCAAATGGTTTGTTTTTTTGCCGTAAATTCTTACATTTAACAGGTTTGAGGCACTCAGCTGGAGGAGAGATTCCTCCACCACCGGATCCAGCTCCTCTACCACAAGGACTTCATCCAAGCCGTTCAGGAATTCAAGAGCCAGTTTTGAAGGAAGAGGGTAGGGAGTACCTACTTTAAACAGCTTTACCCGGGCATCTGTCATTGACAGATATTCTTTAACGTAAGAGTATGCAACCCCTGAGGCTGCAATTCCTTTTTTACCGCTTCCCACAACCTGGTTGAAGGGGGAGGATGAAAACATTTCGGAAAGCTTAGTTTGAAGCTGCTCTACATGTATATGTTTTTTGTAAGCTAAAGCAGGAAATATGACCCATCTGGGATCCTTTTGGAAACCTTCCGGATTTCCCGGTTTTTCAAAGGAGTCCGGCAAATCTATGGTACTGCAGGAATGGCATATCCTGGTGGTTGGCCTTAAAAAAACCGGAAGCTGAACTTTTTCAGAAAGTTCAAAGGCAGCCTCAATCATTTGGTATGCTTCCTCGGGAGATGACGGGTCAAACACCGGCAGGTTGGAAAACTCGGCAAAATGCCTAGTATCCTGTTCCGTCTGGGAGGAAAAGGGACCCGGATCATCGGCAACCAGAATAACCATACCGCCCTTTACTCCAATATAAACAAGGCTCATCAAGGGATCAGAGGCAACATTCAATCCTACCTGCTTCATGGTTACAAGGGACCGGGCGCCTGCGTAGGCCGCGCCCGCGGCAACTTCCATGGCAACCTTTTCGTTTACCGACCATTCCACATAGATATGGCCGGGATTGTTTTTCGCAATGGTTTCCAGAACTTCTGTAGACGGGGTGCCGGGGTAACCCGTCACAACCCTGACACCGGATTTTATTGCACCGAAGGCTATGGCTTCGTTACCCATCAATAGTTTTCGCAATATCTTGTCCCTCCAGTTACATATTACATGTATTATAAATCAATTTTCCGCGGGAGTAAAGAAAACCAGATACGATTATGGGTAACGGCGGGAAGGCAAAAAAGTATGCTTAAAGTGGAATAAAAAGTATGCTTACAGTGGAATAAAAAAGATGCTTCCTGTGGAATAAAAAAATATACTTACTGTGGAAAGAAAGGATGCTTCCTGTAAAACAACGCAAAAAAAGGATGTTCCCGTAAAGGAAACATCCCGGTGAATCGGACTTGATTTTGCGTAAATCAAATTGAATCAACCTATTATTCAATTCATATTACTTATTGAACTGCGGCAGCCAATCCCTGTTTGCTTCAAACATTTCGTCAACCATCTTTCTGATTTCGGCAAGGCTGAGAACCGCTGAAGTGAGGGGATCAAAATAGATTGCCTGGTAAATCAGTTCCTTGTCTCCTGTAAGGGCACCCTGTACAGCCAGTTCTTCACATCTTGCGCTGATGTTAACGAGAATGGCCAGATGATCCGGCAGAGGGCCAACATGCAGAGGTCTTATCCCCTGCTTGGATGCAATAACGGGAACTTCTACGCAGCATCCTTCGGGCAGGTTGTCTATAAGTCCGAAGTTGCGCACATTTCCGTTAAATTCGTACATTGTGTTGTCTCCAAAGACAGCATTGAATATATACGAAGCGTATTCCTCTCCCCTCGCGAGGTCAACCGTTTCTTCCTCCAGATATTTCCTGGTTTCATCCTTCCAGGTGTCTTCCCTCTTGAGGTATTCCTTGAGGATATAAGCATATTCGCCGGGGTTCCAGCCGGTTCCGTGAGTGCAGTATTTCTCTATCAGATCGGGTCTCTTGCGGAACCAGGGGTTATACTCGGAATTATGCCCGCTGGACTCGGTTACATAGTAGCCCAGGTGCAGGAACATTTCGTTTCTGACTATTTCTTCGTTATAGATTTCCGGTCTTTTTACAGCTTCCCTTATAAGCGGATAAGCATCTTTTCCATTCCATTTGTACTCAAGGTAGAAAGCCTGATGGTTGATTCCTGCGCAGGTATAGGTGATTTCTTCCATGGGAGCGCCTATCCATCTGGCCAGCATTTTGGCTGTACCCTGAACACTGTGACAAAGACCGGTTACCTTAACGTTGGTTGCACCTTGCATCGCGCGGCAGAGCATGGCCATAGGATTGGTATAGTTGAGGAAAATGGCATCGGGACAGTAACGTTCTATATCCCTGCAGATATCCAGCATTACCGGAACGGTTCTTAAGAATCTGAATATACCTGAAGGTCCCCTGGTATCACCTACATTTATATCCACTCCGTATTTTTTGGGAATTTCAATATCATGTCTCCAGACATTTACACCGCCCTGGAGAATTGTACATACTACGCCGTCTGCTCCCTTAAGAGCCTCGGCCCTGTCTTTTGTGGCGATTACCTTGGCCGGGTAATTGCCTGCAGCTATGATTTTTTCCACTGCCTTTCTGGAAAATTCCAGGCGTTCATCGTCAATGTCCATGAGAGCGATGGTACTGTCGGCAAGGGCAGGGAAGGTAAGTATATCCCTAACCAGCGCCCTGGTGAATCCAAAACTACCTGCACCGATAAAAGCAATTTTCGGCATTTTTACACTCTCCTCCTCATTTATTTTATATGCATTAACTGTTGTGCCGGCATGGAACAGGTTTTGTTCAAATGTCATCCCGTTGCTTATGGTTTAAACCAGCCTGCACAACAGATTAATCTAACTACTCCCATTTTAGTACCAGTTATCCGGATAGTAAATGTATTTTCGTATCGGTTACAAGGATTATTATTTTATCTCGTCATAATAATTATTATCTTCACGACCAATATTATCCAAGGACAGCCAATGCTTCCTTAAGCTGCTCCCTGATCTTTATGTTCTGAGGACATTTTTTCTCACAAGCGCCACATTCGGTGCAAGCAGCAGGGGATTTGGGTCCGGACTCATCCCTTCCGAATCTCTTGAACTCTTCACGGGCTGTCTGTGTAAGTCCGAACACTCTGTGATAATTGAATGTCTTAAATACGGCCGGTATACCTATACCGCTGGGGCAGGGCATGCAGTAACCGCATCCGGTGCAGTACAAATCGGCAAGTTTCCTGGTCTCTTCCAGCATCTTATTGATACGGTCCCAGTCTTCGGCGCTCAGAGGCTCTTCTATAGATGCAACTTTTGCATTCTCTTCCACCATTTCCACCGAAGTCATTCCCGAGAGGGCACAGCATACATCAGGATTTCCAAGCACAAACCTAAGTGCCACTTCGGGTGTGCTTGCGGCTTTTTTCCCGAGAACTTTTTCAAATACCTCGGAGGGGGCCGCAAGCCTTCCGCCTGCCACCGGTCCCATAACTACAACTCCAAGGCCTTTTTTTCTCACATAGGATATGGCTTTTTCATTGGTCCTGTCCAGAAGGTTGTACTGACAAAGGACCGATTCGAATACACCTGTGTCTGCCAGTTCCATCATGACTTCAGGCTTGTCATGGAAGGAAAAGGAAATATGCCTGATGAGGCCTTCGGCTTTTGCCTTTTCGGCTTCCTCAACCAGGTTATGCCTTAACACGATTTCTTCCCATCTTGATTTGTTAAGGCCATGAAAATGATAAAAATCAATATAATCGGTATCCAGTTTCTTCAGCTGCTCTTCGAGCAATCTCCTGTAATCCTCTCTCTTTTTAACCATATGGGTGGGCAGCTTTGTTGACAGGTAAACCTTGTCTCTATAGTTTTTTAAAGCTTTTCCCACCACTATTTCGCTGTTGCCGTGGTTGTAAAAATAGGCGGTGTCCACATAGTTTACCCCGAGATCAAAAGCACGATGCATTATTTTTAGCGCCTTGTCTTCGTCAACAAACCATTTTCCGTCCTTTTCATATTCGGGGAGGCGCATTGCACCAAAGCCAAGGGCAGATATTTTTACTCCGGTATTTCCAAAATCTCTGTATTGCATACGAACCCTCCTTACATCATTTTGATGTACTTGTGAACAGCGGTACGGGGACACATCCCAAACCCCGGAGCACGTCTCCGCAGCAAGAGAAGTGTCCCCATATCCTGGACCGGTCTGTTGGTGAATCCATTGTCATTTCTGCATATCATTTTCCTGAATGTCAATGCAACGGGTCAAACTATTATATCATTTTCCCACCACAACGTCGATATAGTTTTTGCCGTCTGCCATTGTCCTGATGCCTGTGCCGGAATAATTCTTCAGGGCATTGAATTTCAGCGTATAGTTCACAGATGTATCCAAAAGGTCAAACTTCAATATCAATGTGACAGGATCTATGTACCCTACAAAAACCGGTACTTTTGATATGGTTTTGCCTGCCTCCCGGTATTCCAGGGAATAGTTTGCCGGAAGAAGGTTAGGCTCTTCGGCTGCAATCTCACCTGTGAAAGTTAATTTAATTGTGTCGTCCGATATGATTTTGGCCTCGCTGATGTCAGGTTTTACCATGTCTTCCGAAACACCGAATACGGAAGCTTCCAGGTCACTTATAGGAGAGTCTCCGAATTCATCTTTAATGGTTTTGTAAATGCGGAGCCTGTATGATTTTTCTTCCACCAGGAATTTCCCTTCGGGAAGATACAGCTTTATGGCCCTGGGATCTTCATCCGGGTTGTAATAGACCTTTACCGGAACTGCAGAGTATCCGGAATGGCTTATGCCGGTTATCAGGTAGTTGGACGTATCAAGTGCAGAATTTACATCAGGCTGACGGCTTAACTTTACCAACAGGGTAGCGTTGTCAATTGCACTGAGGGACCTGATGGAGAGGCTTAACCTGTCCACATGTTTTCCCGAAAAGGGATAACTTCCGTCGGTAATAGCGCTTTGGTTTACACCGTCTGCAATGTATTTGATCTTAAGCTCATAGTTTTTGTTTTTATCCAGGTTTCCCTGTAAAGTCAGGCGGATTACCTTGCCGGCTTTTTCTCCGGTTCCCTGGAGAACGGCTTTGCTTACCGGGATTACCTCTCCGGAAGGGCCAACGACGGTGTAGTTGAGGATCTGTCGGGCATAGAAATCATCTATTTCCTTATTGAACTCAACGTCAATGGTTTTACCGGTTTGAGGGGTTATGTCAACAAGTGAAAGCTCCTGGTTTTCGCCGTCTACGGCTATAAAATCCGCGCTTTCTCCCTGGCCTTCATTAAGCCTGGTTCCGTAAAGGCTTGTCAGGTAACCGCTTACCTTAATGGTATATGTACGGCTGTCGGCAAAGCTGAAGTCATTGTCCCTGAAATAAAGCATAACACCGTTATCTGAGGAAGCAAGGCGTTTTACCGCCAGCGAATCCCAGTTCCCCTTGACGATTGTGTTGCCGTCTTCCAGGAGTTCGTAATATGAAGGCATTTCACAGTTTTTGTTTATGGGATGGGTGAAAAACACCTTTATGGTATTTTTGCTTACGGCTTCTACCTTGCTGATTTTGAAATAATCCGACGCTACGGTAGGAGCTTCATAGCCCAAAAAGTATGATGACAGCACTTCCGAAGGATTGCCGTAAAGGTCAAATACATTTGATATTTCAACCGTATAATGGACTCCGGGTTTTTGAATAGGAGTTCTGACTATGATCTCGGTACCTGACTGGGATTCTATTGAAAGGGGAGCCAGGTAAGGAGAATGCAGCATTGACTCGTATATTTGTATGTCGGAGTCTTGAATGTTATATATCACCTCGTTGAACTTAATTATGATCCTGGTGCTGCTTATTACTGAAATTTCCTCTATCGCGGTTTTTACTTCATCAACTATCAGGCCTGCTTCCAAAGCTGCATCCCTTGGCACAATCCCGCTGTCTATCATGCGCTGTATAACCGTGGTGCTGTTGTCCTTGACCTTGAGGGAAAGGGCATTATAGATTACCTCGTATGCATCTCCTTTTAAGTACTTATTGTTATCCTGGGTCCTGCCGGCATATGCAGGATCCTTCAAAAGACCGATGTTGTATGCAAAGCTGTATATGTTGTCCATGCTGAAATCGGTTTGGTTGCTGTATCCCAGAGCTCTTAATACTAGAAGGAGGAATCCTTTTTCAGAAATATAGTCTTCAGGATAAAAGTTGCCTTCGGTGCTTCCGCTGGCAATTCCCTGTTCGACACAATATCCTACATAGGGAGCATACCAGGCATCGGGTTTTACGTCAGGAAAACCTGTAATGCTGTAGTACAAAGCATTTTCCATGACATAAGGCTGTTTTCCAAGGATTTTCACTACAAAGGTGAGAGCCTCGCACTTCTGGAGCTGTTTATCGGTATTGAAATTTCCGTTGGAACCGCTGATTACGGACAATTTGTAAAGGGTTTCGGCTATTTCCTTCTGACTGGTTTCGGGGGATGCCCAGACCGTAACAAGAGATGAAAGGCAAATGGATGCAATGATCAGAATCGACAATATTCTTCTTATAATATTCATTGACCTCACCTTTTCTTATGTATTGTAAAAATATGACTTCTGAAACATTATATCAGATTCACACCATGTTTACAATTACAGGTTGTTGAAAGATTTCGCCCGTGATATTATTATCTTGAGAAAAGGCAAAATAAAAAGGTGGTAGGGGTTGTGACAAACAAGACAAAAGTTTTGGTTGTTGATGATGATTATAATATATGTGAATTGCTAAGACTGTATCTGGAAAAGGAAGGATACGAAGTTCAGACGGTACACCATGGAATAAAGGCCATAGAAGCTTTTAAAGATTTTGCACCTAATATAGTGATACTGGACATAATGTTGCCGGGAGCGGACGGCTGGCAGGTTTGCAGGGAGATCAGGAAAATGAGCACCATTCCCATCATCATGCTGACAGCAAAGGGTGAAACCTTTGACAAGGTGCTTGGGCTGGAACTGGGTGCAGATGATTATATAGTAAAGCCATTTGAACCCAAGGAGCTGATTGCCAGGATAAAGGCGGTGCTAAGGAGATCGGAGCATAAGGAAATCGATGTTAAGGAGGTTGTTTATCCCAACCTTGTGGTAAACAAGTCCAACTACACGGTAAAAGTAAACGGGAAGGAACTTAACCTGCCCCCCAAGGAACTGGAACTGCTCTTTTTTCTTGCATCCAATCCCAACAAAGTGTTTACGAGGGAGCAGCTCCTTGAGCATGTATGGGGGTTTGATTTCTACGGAGACTCAAGAACGGTTGATGTGCACATTAAAAGGCTGAGGGAAAAGCTGGATTCCGAGAACCAGGTATGGCAGCTGAAGACGGTATGGGGGGTAGGCTACAAGTTTGAGGTGAAATGATGTTCAAATCCATATTCAGCAAGCTGATAACCGTATTTATTGCAGTGCTCCTTTTCAGCTTTCTCCTGGCAGGAATTACCCTGTATTATTTTCTTGACGGCTTTGTCACAAATGAAAAGGTGGAAGCATTGGAAGAGAGCGGAGAGGCAATAAGCAGGATATACCAGTTTTATGTAGACAGCTATATAAACAATTTTGAAAGCACCATAGCCCGAATGCTGATACAAAGCCAGTTCATGTCATTTCTTGAGATGTACAGCAAGAATACCAATTCATTGATATGGCTGGTGGATTCAAACGGGCGCATAATGTTTTCGGTTCCCGACCTGCCTTCCCAGGTCAAGACCGAACTCAGGGATCCTTCAGGAAATCTGCAGCTGCCCGATCAGAGGCAGTACG
This sequence comes from Bacillota bacterium, assembly GCA_023622945.1. Taxonomy (GTDB): domain Bacteria; phylum Bacillota; class Clostridia; order Acetivibrionales; family JAMNYG01; genus JAMNYG01. The sequence continues at coordinate 28,585 of JAMNYG010000144.1, forward strand.
AGAGGGTTATGTCAGGTCCTACCACCGTAAAGGAACTTGGTAACTTTTACGGTTTTTTCAAGAATGAAGCCTTTGCAAGGTACGGCGATTCATGGCTGACGGTACAGAAGTCATTTAAGTATAATATGTTGGGACAAAATATGGAAATGATTGCTGCGGTTTATCTTCATACTCCCGTACCGGAAGTTAAGAAGGCAAGAACCGAAGTGCTGAAGCTGTTTGCATTGTCGGGTATGGTTTCTGCGGCGGTTTCGGCAGTTCTGTCGTATATTTTTTCCTTAAGGATCACAAAACCCCTTATGGAAATAACCAATGCGGCAAAAGTGATCGCAGGAGGAGATTTTAAACAGAGAATAAAAATAAGTTCAAACGATGAAATAGGGAAGCTGGCAAGCAGTTTTAACCAAATGATAACAGCATTGCAGAACATTGAAGAAATGAGGAGAGGGTTCATTGCCAATGTATCTCATGAACTTAGGACTCCCATGACCTCAATACGCGGCTTTATTGAAGGAATACTGGATGGAACCGTGCCACCTGAGAAACAAAAGGAATACCTTGAAATTGTCAGAAATGAAACCGACAGGCTCAACAGGCTGGTAAACGACCTGCTGGACCTTGCAAGGAGGGAGGCCGGTGAAACAAAGCTGAACTTTAAAAATTTCAACATAAATGAAATGTTAAGACAATGCATTATCAAGCTGGAAAGCATGATTGCTGCCAAGAATATACAGGTGGAGGCAAACTTTGAAGGTGAAGACATATATGTGAAAGCCGACCCTGATTCCATTGAAAGGGTGCTTCTGAACCTTATCCACAATGCTGTTAAATTTACCCCTGAACGTGGTACAATTAAGGTAGCGGTAACTCACAACAAGGATAAGGTTTATGTGTCGGTAGAGGATAACGGTATAGGCATAGACGAGGATGAGATTCCCATGATTTGGGAGAGATTCTATAAGTCAGACAAGTCGAGGAGCAGAGAAGGAGGAGGAACGGGACTTGGCCTTGCCATAGTAAAGAACATTATTAACGAGCACAAGCAGGAAATCTGGGTGGAAAGCAAGCTTGGAAGAGGGACGAAGTTTACTTTTACCCTGGATAAGAGTTCAAATACACATGTTCCCCAGATTTCGGGACAGAATTAACATTTTATTCACAGTTTTTTCAAATTCTTTTTCTACACTTTAAACAAGAATAAACCAAAAGGAAAGGAGAGATGGCTGTGGACGAGTTCAACCTGAACAATAACGGGTCAGATAACAATACATTGGGAAATACCGGATTCAGCAGCGGCAGCGGAAATTTGCTTCCACAGAGACAAAGCCCCTGGAAGTCGGATAATATGGAGACATTTTACTCCAAGAAATATAAGAAATCACGTAAACCCAGAAATTTTGGCCTGGTACAGCTGATAGCGGTAGCCCTCATCAGCTCAATTATGGGAGGATTTGCTTTCGGAGCATTTTTCCTCACGGTGGCCCCAAACCTTCAGCCGGAGATTAAAAGCTATATAAATGAAACATTTTTCGGCGGAACCTTGCAGAATGTACCAGCCACCAGCACCGACAGCATCAAGAAAGTTGAGATAATAAACGAGAAATCTGATTCGGTTGTGACGGCTGTTGCTGAAAAAGTCGGCCCTTCAGTTGTGGGAATCAGGGTTACATCCAAAGTAGTGAACTTTTTCTTCGGAGAACAGGAACGCTCTGGTGAAGGTTCAGGCATAATAATGAAGGAAGACGGATACATCCTGACCAATTATCATGTCATCGCCAATGCCCTTGACCAGAGGGGCAAACAGCGAAGCGATGCAAAAATTGAAGTGTTCCTGACAAGCAAGGACGATAAACCTTATGAAGCAACCATAGTTGGTTATGACTGGAGAACCGACCTTGCGGTTATAAAAATCAATGCAACCGGTCTTCAGGCAGCAGAATTCGGAGATTCGGACAAACTAAAAGTAGGCGAGCTGGCCATCGCTATCGGTAATCCGGGCGGACTTGAATTCATGGGATCGGTGACGGTAGGAGTAATAAGCGGGCTTAACAGGACCATATCCCTTGAAGGCACGGCCGGAAGCTCGGCTTTGAAACAGTTGAAACTGATCCAGACGGATGCTGCCATTAACCCCGGAAACAGCGGAGGAGCACTGGTTAACTCCAAAGGAGAGGTCATCGGTGTAAACAGCTCAAAGATAGTGGCCGAAGAGTTTGAAGGAATAGGGTTTGCAATACCTTCTAACACAGCCCTTAAAATAGCAAATGACCTCATAAGTTCCGGATATGTAAGAGGCAGGCCGATACTCGGAGTGATACCTGATACAACATTCACAGAAGATGTAGCAAAAAGGTTCAATGTTCCGGCAGGCGTCCTGGTAGAAGAGGTTGTCCCCTTCAGCGGTGCTTATGAGGCTGGAATTAAGAAAGGAGATATAATAACCAGGTTTGACGGACAGCCCGTAAAGAACAGGTACGAGCTGGATGAATTAAGAGACAGACATGCGGTCGGAGATATTGTGGAGGTTGAGATTTACAGATATTCAGACAAGAAGTACTATACTCTTAAGGTGAAGCTTTCCGAGGATACGGGCAACAATTGATAAACAGCAATTGAATATTGGAAATGAATACATTGGACACTGGAAATGGACAGATAAACGACAGTGGGACATTAAAAAAAGAATATATTAACGGCAGGGCAGATGGTGCTGTCCTGCCGAATTTTTGTAAAGGAACAAAGATTTGATTTTGTTTGTATACCTTTCCCCTGATTTATGCACAAAGGGTCATCATCTTGGTTTTGGAAGGTTTTAAATCCACCGTTGCATGCTATAATTAAACCAGTTGTGTGCTATAATTAAACCATACAGAGAACATGAGACAAGTTTCGGGAAATATCGAGGAAAAACAGGAGATACGGTAATGAGAACAACAACACATATTATTGATAAAAAAACGGTTGATGAAATACTGAAAGCTCTGTCCGAGACATATCCTGAGGCTCACTGCGAACTGCATTACAGGACCCCGTTCCAGCTGCTGGTGGCTACCATGCTCAGCGCCCAGTCTACAGACAAAACCGTTAACAAGGTTACCGACAGGTTGTTTGTCAGATATCCCGGGCTTAAGGAATTTCTCCGGCTGAGTCAGGAAGAACTGGAGAAGGAAATTAAGGAAATAGGATTATACAGAAACAAGGCAAAGAACATACTGACGATGTGCAGGGAGCTTGCCGAAAGGTTTAACGGGGAAGTACCGGCCAATTTGGATGATCTTACGTCATTACCCGGAGTGGGAAGAAAAACGGCCAATGTAGTATTGAGCAATGCCTTCGGAGTTCCGGCCATCGCAGTGGACACGCATGTTTTCAGGGTGTCAAACCGGATAGGACTTGCGCAAAGTGAAACTGTGGACGGAACCGAGAAGCAGCTTATGGAAAACATACCCCGTGACAAATGGTCAATTGCCCATCAGTGGCTTGTCTGGCACGGAAGAAGAATATGCAATGCAAGGAAACCCAGGTGCGAAATTTGTCCCCTGACTTCCTACTGCAGGTATTTCAAGTCAAAGGTGCAGGAAGGAAATGATAATGAAGTGAATTGATACCTCATATTAATATCCGGTAATGAAAAGGAGCAATATCTTATCCTGTGCAAAGAGAAACAATTATAATGTGAAACAATACCTGAAAAGAAGGGAATTTATATATCTTCAGGAGACCTTGAAGGAGTTTACAATCCTGGCGAATATTTGGGAATGGGATTCGTCCCACTGGCTTTGGGGGACGAAGTAGCTTATCCTGTACATCCTGTTGCCTTTTTTCAGGAACACTTCGTGGCCTCTGTACATTTCACCGGAGCCACCCAAAAGGGCAAAATCCCAGAAGTAGCCGTTAAGTTGGTTTATGGTTATGGGTTTTTCCTGGAAACTGGTATAATTTTGCATTGCTCCTTCCTTTGATGCCTCGAGGAATTCCTCAAGGGAATAGGGCAGGTCCCATACCTGAACGAAACCATGGGCTCCGTTGGACTTTTCCTGGAATTCTATATGATAAAGTATTTCACTCCCGGCAAAATCCCTGATGCTTAAGACGTAGATGGAGGGATATTGAAAGCTGAATTTTCCGGTAATGGAATTATAAGTTGAGAATTTGAGCTGATTGGGTTTTGAAAAAGCCAGGTTGGTTTCAATGCTGGCATAAGCAACTTTTTCATTAATGTATATATTATCTATGCTGAAGGTAAAAGGGTATGAGAAATTTATCTGCCCGTTTATGGTTATTGTAAAAAGCAGGTTGGTACGGGCGATATAACTGCCGATAAACAACACCGCCGTCCAGAACAGGATAAATATTAAAAGAAACATCAGCTTCCTTTTGTACTGAGTGACAATTATAAGATACATGGCGATACAACCTCAATACACAATATATTTTCAAAAAGGCAGGAGTAGAACTTTTTTGAGGGAAATTTTTGAAGTAGCGGGCTATATCTATCACCAATTTGCTGATTTTGAATATATTAATAGTGTCGATTCCTTTTTATGAAGGGGGAAGGTTCCTTGAGGATTTTGGTGATCAAAATGCCCAGATTTCTTGGAAATATACTCAAAAAGGTACTCAGGATGGGATAAAAGCATAGAAGCACAAATAAAAAAAGCGTTTCAACGCTTTTTTTATTGATGATATAAACGTATAGAAATTGTGATTACATATAACCATTAAGTAACTGGATTGCTTTAATGAATTGAGACACTTCCCGCATAAACAGGGAAGTGTCATTGCTTTTATTCAACTTATATAGCTCTGGTCACCTTGTTGGAACGCAGACACCTTGTACAAACATAAGCTGACTTAGCAATCCCGTCTTGTACGATCCTGACTTTTCTTACATTGGGTTTCCATGTTCTCTTTGTCTTGTTTTCTGCGTGGCTCCGGTTGTTACCGAATATTGTTGACTTAGAACAAATGCTGCATTTTGCCATTTATGCTACACCTCCTTTGGACGGGAGAAATATCATTGTCATATTGTAAATTCAAAAAATCACAGCACCAATAATCATAACACATAATCGTTGCAAGCTGCAAGTTTTTTTTACAACTTAATAACAATTAACCTGTATTTCTAGCCAATGGCAATTATATGTATTAGAATTATATATACCGGAATTAAATATAGCACAGGCATTAACAGGAAACAGGCGTTAACCGGAATCCGTACTGGCGCCTGGAAGCATACCGGCAGGTGGTAGGTAAGGATAATGGTTGAGGATGCGGATGCAATACTTAACAAACCCATCCGATATGTAAAAGGTGTTGGGGCATCTCGAGCTGCATTGTTCAATAAACTTGGAGTGTATACCGTCAGTGACATGATATCTTATTTCCCGAGAAGCTATGAAGACAGGAGCAATCTGAAGAAGATCAGCCAACTGACGGATGGGGAGTTTTGCGCTTTTGAGGGCACAGTGATCTCAACCGTCACCGAAAGCAAACCCAGAAAAGGCCTTACCATTTATAAACTTTATGTCGGTGATGAGACCGGTACCATAATCGCCACGTGGTATAACCAGCACTATATAAAAAAGGCATTTAAGCTTAATGAGAGATACGTATTTTATGGAAAAATAAGCCGCAGATACAGAAGTTTTGAGGTGCTCAACCCGGTATATGAAAAGATTGACGGCCGGGAAATGAAGAATACCTGCAGAATAGTTCCCGTATATCCTGCCACTGCCCGATTAACTCAAAACGTGATAAGGCAGGTAATAGAAAACGCTCTTGAGCTGGTAATTGGCAAGCTGGAAGATACCCTGCCGCGGTGGTTGAGGAACAGGTACCGTTTGTGTGAATACAATTACGCAATACAAAACATCCATTTTCCGGACAGCGGTGAGGATTTCAGGAATGCAAGATACAGGCTGGTTTTTGAGGAATTATTGCTGTTGCAGCTTGGGCTTCTGAGTATCAGGAATTCCCTTGAAGAAAACAGAAAAGGCATTCAGTTTTCCAAAGTCCATGAAATGGAGAGTTTTGTTGAAAGCTTGCCTTTCAGGCTGACGGAAGCCCAGAGGAGAGTTTTTTCCGAAATAGAAAAGGACATGGAAAGCAGCAAGGTAATGAACAGGCTGGTACAGGGGGATGTAGGCTCGGGTAAGACCATAGTGGCCGTTCTGGCATTGTTCAAAGCCGTAAAAAGCGGATATCAGGGAGCGCTAATGGTGCCTACTGAAATTCTGGCTGAACAGCATTACAAATCTGTAAAAAGCCTTTTTGAAGGCCGGGGAATAAGAACCGCATTGCTTACGGGAAGCCTTGGCAGGAAACAAAAGGGCGAAATATTGGCAGGTATTGCAGACGGAAGCATTGATGTAGTGATTGGTACTCATGCATTGATAGAGGACCAGGTGAAATTCCACCGCCTGGGGCTTGTTGTCACGGACGAGCAGCACAGGTTTGGAGTAAGGCAAAGAGCCGTACTTTCTCAAAAGGGAGTTAATCCTGATGTGCTTGTAATGACTGCCACACCCATACCAAGGACTCTGGCCCTGATACTGTATGGAGATCTGGATATTTCCATAATTGATGAACTGCCTCCCGGGCGCAAGCCGGTAAAGACATATGTTGTCAACGAAAAGATGAGGGAGAGGGTTAACAATTTCATCAGGAAACTGGTCCGTGAAGGGAGGCAGGTTTACATTGTCTGTCCCCTTGTGGAAGAAAGTGATGCAATTGAAGCAAAATCAGCACTGGAGCTGGCTGAAAGGATAGCAAACCACGATTTTAAAGACCTTAGGGTAGGCCTGATCCACGGAAAAATGAAAGCTTCTGAAAAAGACAAGGTGATGAGGGAATTTGTGGAAGGGAAAATAAGCATCCTGGTGTCAACCACTGTGATAGAAGTTGGGGTAAATGTTCCCAATGCCACTTTAATGGTAATAGAGAATGCAGAAAGGTTTGGCCTTTCTCAGCTGCACCAGCTTAGGGGCAGAGTGGGAAGAGGAGATCACCAGTCCTATTGCATTATGTACAATGAAGGGAAAACCCAGGTTTCGGTCCAAAGGATGAAGGTAATGGAGGAAACCTGCGATGGGTTTGTCATTTCCGAAAAGGATCTTGAGCTTCGCGGACCGGGAGAATTTTTCGGCACCAGGCAGCATGGACTGCCGGATCTGAAAATAGCTAATTTATACCAGGATATGGATGTACTGAAAAAGGCTCAGGAGGCGGCCCAGGAAATCCTGAAAAAAGACCCGATGTTGAAAGAGGATGAAAACAGGCTGCTGAAGAAACGGATAAAAGAAATTTTCTTCGACAAGATGGACCAACTGAGCCTGAATTAAATGGTTGACAAAAAGGAATCATATTATAAAATAACATTATGAGCAATGTCGAATTTGGAGGAAAATGATATTTTACGTGTAATTTCCGGAATTGCAGGCGGTCATAAGCTTAAGACGGTTAAGGGGGATACTACGAGACCTACTGCCGACAGAGTAAAAGAATCGCTCTTTAATATAATTACCGCAATAGTACCCAAAGCCGTGGTGCTTGACCTTTATGCCGGCACGGGTAACCTTGGAATTGAGGCTTTAAGCCGAGGAGCCGAGTTGGCTGTTTTTGTTGACAGAAACGATGAATGCGTGTCGGTTATAAGGGACAATCTGGCACATACGAAATTAAGCCATAAGGCAAAGATAATGAAAAGTGATGTTTCTTTGGCGATAAAGAGGCTTTCAAGGTCCAAAATGAAGTTTGATCTGGTATTTATGGATCCTCCATACGGCAAAGGACTTGTACAGAAGACCCTTGAAACCCTTTCAGCCTGTGATATTTTAAACGAAAATGCCGTTGTGGTGGCAGAGCAAAGCGTCCTGGATCAGGTTCCTGATCGGGCGGGGTGCCTTAAGCTGGTAAGAGAGCAAAAATACGGAGACACCAGGCTGTCATTTTACCGCCCTTTCGGAGATTTACCGTAGAATTTTCCCTGTCCGGTGCAAAGCCGGAAATATAATATGGATAGGAATGATCAAAAGTTGAGAATATGTGTTTGCCCCGGAAGTTTCGACCCGATAACCAACGGGCATGTGGATATAATCGACAGAGCGTCTAAGCTTTTTGACAAGGTTATAGTGGCTGTACTCAATAACGGAAATAAAAGACCGGAATTCACCATTGAGGAGAGGCTGGAGTTTTTGGAATGCGTTTTCAAAGGAAGGCCCGAGATCGAAATAGACAGCTTTTCGGGGCTTCTTGTTGACTTTGTCAGGAAAAAGAATGCGTCCATCATCGTAAGAGGCCTCAGGGCTGTGTCGGACTTTGAGTATGAGCTTCAGATGGCACACCTGAACAAAACATTGGAGCCCAGCATAGAAACACTGTTCATAATGACAAAAATAAGTTATTCCTACCTTAGTTCAAGTATAGTAAGGGAACTTGCAAGAAACGGAGGATCAATTGACGGACTGGTACCTGACTGCATCAAGGATAAGGTTCTGGAAAGATTATCACCTAAAAACCGTTAGGGTTTTTCAACTGGATTAAGCCGGGGAGGATATACAATGGAGATTCTGGCTATTTTGGATACTTTGGAAGACCTGATTGAGAAAAGCATGACCCTTCCTTTTTCCGGAAAGTGCCTGATAGATAAGGAAGAAGTCCTTGAAATCATCAAGGAGATGAGACTTAAACTTCCTGATGATATCAAGCAGGCAAAATGGGTCAAGGAAGAGAGACAGAGAATCCTTTTGGAAGCCCAGAAGGAAGCCAATAATATTATCAAGGATGCCGAAAACAAGATTTCATCTTTGGTTGACGAGCATGAGATTACAAAGAAGGCATATGAGCAGGCCAACGAAATTGTGGCAAACGCTCAGAAAAACGCCCGGGAGATAAGGCTTGGCACCAGGGAGTATGCCGACAGCATATTGAGAAAAGTGGAAGAAATATTGAGCGATACTTTGGAGGTTATCAGGGCCAACAGGGAAGAGCTTAAGTGAGAAGGACACTTGCAGGCTTCAAAGCGTGTGTACCGGTTAAATGCATGTTTACCTGTGTAAATGTATGTTTACCGGTGCAAGGAAGATCTGCAGATTTTAAGCAGTTTTTCAAGAGATCTGATTGCAGGCAGTATACCTGCAAGGAACATAAAAATCGTTAAAAATATCATGAAAAATGAGATAGAACCGAGTACATAATCATACCAAACAGGAGAATGTAATGCGTTTAAGGGGGTAAACGCCGGTTTTTCCATCATTATACCGAATAAGCCGGCTGTTTTTATGCCTATAACCGTATATATGCACGCAAGAATTCCCTGTAGTGATTTGCCTAACAAATATGTTCTTATCCGCATTCCTGTTCCGTGTACTATACTCATAACCTGGGAATGGACGGACAGTCCTCCCCAGCCGACTATAAGGCTTACGGCTGCAAGTTGCTGAGTAAGGGAAGCTCCTGATGACCTGCTTGCCATTTTGGCTCCTGTAGTGATTTCAAAGATGCCGCTGATGACCGAGACAGAAATTTCACCGTTAATTCCAAAATGTACGAGAAAGGGCGAAAGAACTGACGAGATCCTGTGAATCACTCCGGTTTCCAGCAAAAGGCTTATTATCACCGAGAAGAAAATGATAAACCCGCCTATCATCAGCATGGTAGTCACTGAATTCTTTATGGCCTCGCCAAAGGCATTGCCGAAACCCATGCCTTTTTTTTCTGAAAGAAGTTCTTTTTTGAACCGTGCAAAATATTGCCTGCTGGCAGGAGATGATGTATTTTTCCTGCTGAAAAGTCCGAAGAGTATGCCTACGGTTATGCATGCAAGAACATGGCAAGCCAGAAGAAGGATACCAGCCTTATGAATTCTGAACATTCCCACGGCAATTGCACCGATGATGAACAAGGGACCTGAATTGTTTGAAAAGGCAAGAAGCCTTTCCCCCTCTTCTCTTGTTATCAGCTTGTTCTCATACATTCGGGCGGTTATTTTTGCTCCTACCGGATAGCCGCTGGTTATACCCATTAAAAAGGCAAAAGAACCACAACCCGGAACATTAAACAAAGGGCGCATTACAGGTTCAAGCAAAACACCCGTTGCCCTTACCAGACCGGTGCCGTTCAGCAGTTCGGAAGCCACAAGAAAAGGGAACAGGGAAGGGAAGACTATATCAAGCCAGAGCTTCAAGCCGTCATAGGCAGATTTCACCGCCGTATCTGAAAGAAATATAAGACACAATATAAAGAGCACACAGGCTGCCGGAAGCATCAGCGCCTTGAGATAAACCACTTTAAAAGATCTGACTTTAAAGAAAAACAGTGACAGTATCAACAGGGCGGGTATGACGTATATATACATTTGTGCACCTTGTTTTTAATCATCCTATCATTGAGTTTATTTCGGAACGGGGAAAATATGACAGGATGGGGACGTTTCTCCGGAAAAAAGAAAATGATATGCCGGAATAACAGTATCTAAAGTTTGCCTAAATGTTTTCCGCAGCATATCATTTTCATTCTGTTTAGAGATGTATCTTCTTACCTTAACCTTCAGAAATTTACTCCCCTTGCCTTATTCCACCTCTACTGTCCAGCCGAATTTGTCTTCCAGCTTCCCGGTCTGAATGCCTGTTATTGTATCATAAAGCTTCTGGGACATATCACCTATCCGGTTGTTGTTGATCACAATCTTATTACCGGACCAGTTGAGCTCACCTATGGGCGAGATTACAGCTGCAGTTCCCGTTCCGAAGGCTTCTTCGAGTTTTCCTTCGGAATGGGCCCGGTAAAGTTCCTCTATGCTTATTCTTCTTTCGGTAACCTTTACACCCCAGCTCTTAAGAAGGTGTATTACGGAGTCTCTTGTAATACCCGGCAGGATTGAGCCTTCCAGGGAGGGAGTTATGACTTCTCCGTTGATTTTGAAGAATACGTTCATGGAACCCACTTCTTCTATATATTTCCTTTCTACCCCGTCAAGCCACAATACCTGGATATATCCCAATTCCTTGGCTTCGGCCTGTGCTTTCAGACTTGCAGCATAGTTGCCCGGAGTTTTTGCAAAGCCCGTTCCGCCTTTAACCGCCCTTACGTATTTGCTTTCAACATAAATTTTCACAGGATCTATTCCACCGGGATAGTAAGGTCCGCTGGGTGAAAGGATTATGATGAAACTGTAAGTATGTGAAGGCCTTACACCAAGATATGGATCCGTGGCAAATATGAAAGGCCTGATATAAAGAGAGGTGCCTTCAGCATCGGGGATCCAGTCCCTGTCGACCTTTACCAGGGCTTTTATTGCTTCAACACCAAATTCAACATCTATGGGCGGGATACACATTCTTTCATTGGATACATTGATTCTTTCCATGTTCTTTTCGGGTCTGAACAAAAGAACTCTTCCATCCCCGGTCTTATATGCCTTCAGTCCCTCAAAGACAGCCTGCCCGTAATGAAGAACCATGGTTGAAGGTTCAAGGGTAAGCGGTCCGTAAGGCACTATTCTGGCATTGTGCCAGCCTTTTCCCTCAATATAATCCATCATAAACATATGATCGGTAAAAATCTGACCGAAACCAAGCTTGCCGGGGTCAGCCGGTTTTTGTCTGGGAGTGGCGGTTTTATTGATTGAAATTTGCATTGACATAAAGTTTACCCCTTTCGAAAACCTTTATACGATAAAACTTTCATAATATTATACACTTATTATTTAACGATGGAAAGAGATGAATTGTTAAAGTTGTTTCAAATTATGGTAAAGCTGTTTTAAATCAGCTTGTCATGGGTATGATATTTTTGCTATTATATCATGGAATATAATCTTAATATAACTCTTGTTAAGACATATCATATAACTGTTATTAAATATAAATCCATATGGAGGAACAGATGATTGAAAGATTTTTTCCCGACCTGATAGTGGACAGGGTGCAGGATATTGACACCGACATGCTTCGCGTAAATTCCGTCAAGGGGCTGATACTTGACATAGATAATACCCTTGTTCCTCAGCATATGAAAGAGGCCGACAAGAATGCGGTGAAATGGGTTGAACACATAAAGCAGTGCGGCTTTAAGGTATGCATAGTTTCAAACGCTTCCAGAAAGAGAGTCGTCAGGTTTAACGAGAAGTTAAAAGTATATGCGGTCCACAGGGCTTCCAAGCCCGGAACAAAGGCTTTGCTCAAAGCCGTAAGGCATATGGGGATAAAGCCTGAGGAAACTGCCATGGTGGGAGACCAGATATTTACGGATGTATACGGCGGAAACAGGCTCAATATGTTTACCATTTTGGTTAAACCTATAGACAGAAGAGAGTTTTTCTTCGTTAAGCTTAAAAGGCTGCCGGAAAAACTTGTCCACAGGAGACTGCAAAATATGAAGGATGATCATGTCAGGAAACGTTTGGAGTGGAAAAAAAAGAGTGTTGAAAAAATATTAAAAAAACAAAAATAAAGGGGTAGTTATGAGAATAGACAGGCGTATAACAGGTAAAACAAAGATTTTGGGGGTTCTGGGAAATCCCATAGAACATACATTTTCGCCTCAACTCCACAATACCATCAGCAAATATCTCAAGGTAGATGCTGTTTACATTCCCTTCAAAGTGGAAAGGCAAGACCTTCAGGATGCAGTGAAAGGCCTGAAAGCATTAAACGTTGCAGGTTTCAATGTAACAATACCATATAAAAAGGAAATAATGAAATACATAGATGAAAATTCGCGGGAAGCCTTAATCATGGGTGCTGTTAATACAGTGAAAAATATCGACGGCAGGTTCTACGGGTACAACACCGACGGTGAAGGTTTTGCCAGGGCGTTCAAGGAGGAGACCGGTACCGATTTCAAAGGCAAGGATGTTGTGATACTGGGTGCGGGTGGAGCTGCCAGGGCTATTGCCACCAAGGTTGCCATTGAGGGAGCAAAGAACATACATATCATTAACCGCACCCCCGAGCGGGCCCAGGAGATTGCAGAGCTGATCAACAATAACATAAGAAGAATTGTTGATGCCTATGACAGCAAGGATGATGCAGCGGTGGAAGTCTTCAGGAAAAGCGATGTTATAGTTAATACCGTTCCTTTGGGGATGTATCCTGATACCGATGCCGTCCCCGTGGATGAGCGGTATGATTTTTCCGGTCACCAGGTGGTGTATGACACAATATACAATCCTCCAAAGACCAGGTTCCTTTCCCTTGCGGAGAAGAAAGGGTGTAAAACGGTTAACGGCCTTGGAATGCTTTTCTACCAGGGGATATTTGCATACGAGATATGGACAGGGATCAAGCTGGGCCATGACTTCGTCATGGAAGTTTTTAAAGCTTTTGCAGGACTTTTGACAAGGTAAAGAAGGATTTGAGAAATGATTATTGAATTTATACATTAATTGAGTATTTTAAACATCATGATAACATGAGAAAGATCGTTGTTGGGTTACCAACAACAAATACAATGGTGGAGGGGGGCGTTTTCATGCTGCAGATTAAAAACTGGATGGAAGAGGTTGTATTCAACTTCATGGATGAAGTTCTAAGCGGCATGGATATATGCAGATGTGAAAAATGCAGACTGGATATTGCTGCAATAGCATTGAACCAGCTTCCGCCCAAGTATGTGGTTACTGAAAGAGGAGAAGTATATTCCAAGGTAAATATCCTGAGGCAGCAGTTTGAAGTGGATGTAGTTTCAGCTGTAACAAAAGCTGCTGAAACGGTTAGGAAGAATCCTCAGCACGGATAATAAACTCAAAAATATACACGGATACGGGGAGAGCAGATGATAAGATTTGGACCTTCAGGCAATTCAGAAAGCTTTTACAGGCAGGGATACAAGTCTTCGGTTCAGATGCCTCAATGGCTGGCCCGGTTGGGCCTGAATGCTTATGAGTATCAATGCAGCAAGGGCATCAATATTGGCAGGACAACGGCCGAAGAGTTAGGCAAGGAAGCAATGAAGCATGATATATTTCTCAGCGTCCATGCACCTTACTATATCAACATGGCAAGTGAAGACCCGGCAAAGAGGGAAAAATCAAAGGAATACATATTGCGGACGCTGGAAGTGGCAAGATGGATGGGAGCCCGAAGAATTGTAGTGCATACGGGATCCTGCTCCAATACCGACAGAAGAATTGCCCTTGAAACTGCCATCCGGGTTTTGAGGGAAACCATTGCGGAAGCGGATAACAGGGGATATTCGGATATAACCATATGTCCTGAGGTGTTGGGGAAGATAAATCAGCTTGGATCCCTCGATGAAATCATTGAGATGTGCAAAACGGATGAAAGGCTGATTCCCACCATTGATTTCGGACATCTGCATGCAAGGGGCATGGGAGCCCTTAATTCTCCGGAAGACTTTGAAAGGGTCCTGGAGACAATAGAAAACTCCCTTGGGACCGAGAGATTAAAAAAACTGCATTGTCATTTCAGCAGGGTGGAATTTTCCAAGGGAGGAGAGAAAAAACACTGGACATACAGCGATGTCCAATACGGGCCGGAATTTGAATTTCTTGCAGAAGCCATCGCAAGAAGAGGCATGGAACCGGTGATAATATGCGAATCAAGGGAGAACATGGCAGAAGATGCTCTTGAGCTGAAGCGCATATACGGAAGGATTTCGGGGGAATTGGTATGAAAAGAGTACTGGTAATAAACGGGCCTAACCTTAACCTTCTGGGCAGCAGGGAAAAGGATGTCTACGGAACCGAAACATTGACCGACATAGCCCGCAAGGTTATGATTGAAGCGGAAAGACTTGGTCTTGAGGCTGATTTTGTTCAGTCCAACCACGAGGGAGAGATAATTGATAAGATACATGAAGCCAGGGGTAAGTATGACGTTCTGATCATCAACCCCGGAGCATATACCCATTACAGCATTGCAATAAGGGATGCCATCAAGGCTGTAGAAATTCCTGCCATAGAAATTCACCTGTCAAACATACACAGCAGGGAGGAATTCAGAAGGATATCGGTGATTGCGCCGGTATGTGTAGGTCAGATATGCGGCTTTGGGAGCACCAGCTATATTTTGGCCATGCATGCCGCAAGCCTGTTATAGTTTGCTGTTTTACTAATTCTGCTTATTTTAACGGTTGCAACAGTTTATTTTTATTTTAAGTTGAAGTGCTTATTGTTTTATTGCTGTTTATTTTATGCCTTGCTGTTTTATCATTTATTCTTACTGAAATTAATGGAGATGATAACATGAGCAAATTGGATTCGGAAAAAGTCAAAACAGGCATTCATGCAAAAAGACTTGAGGTTCTGAGAAGGAAACTGAAGGAAAAGGGTTTGGATGCAGCGCTGATAACCAAAAGGGAAAATTACCTGTATATGTCGGGTTTTACAGGAACATCAGCATGCCTTGTGATTACCGACAGCAAAGCCTTCCTGATAACCGATTTCCGCTATACAGAACAGGCGACGGCACAGGCACCTCTGTATGAAGTGGTAAGGTATAAGGACAGCCTCACAGAAACAATAAATTCGGTGCTGGAGGGCAAGGGTGTGAATGTCCTCGGTTTTGAGGATACCTATCTTACGTATGACAAGTATGTACAATATAAATCCGGGCTGAATGTCAAGGAATTCATGCCTTTGGGCAAGACGCTGGAAAGCATGAGAATGGTCAAGGATGCCGAGGAGACAGAAAACATTGAAAAAGCTGTAAAGATAGCAGATGAAGCATTCAGACATATTCTGAATTTCATAAAACCCGGAGTTAAAGAAATTGAGCTGGCTGCCGAACTGGAATATTTTATGAAAAAGAAAGGGGTAACCGGGCCTTCCTTTGAAACCATAATAGCATCCGGTTACCGTTCTTCCATGCCTCACGGTACGGCATCAGAGAAGAAGATTGAGCTTGGAGATCCGATTACATTTGACTTTGGAGCTATATATAACAATTACTGTTCCGATATGACCAGGACGGTTTTCGTAGGGCAGCCCGATGAAACCATGAAAAACATCTACAACATAGTTCTGAAGGCTCAGCAAAGGGCTTGTGAAGGAGCCGTTGCAGGGCTTACCGGAAAAGAGATAGACAAAATCGCAAGGGATATCATTTCAGAAGCAGGATATGGTGAGAACTTCGGTCATGGACTGGGGCATGGGGTCGGACTGGAAATTCATGAGGATCCCAGGCTGTCGGTATCGGGTGAAGTAACCATGGAAGACGGCATGGTTGTTACAGTTGAACCAGGTATATATTTGCCCGGTGTGGGAGGAGTGCGAATTGAAGATGTCGTTGTGATTAACAAAGACAAGCCCCGGATTCTGACTGAATCCCCAAAGGAACTGATAGTCCTGTGACATGAAATAGAAAAAATTTCTTGCAATGAACATAACTTTATTTTAATATAAATTAGGATATGCTAGTAAAGGAAAGATTCCGGAGAA
Organism: Bacillota bacterium; assembly: GCA_023622945.1. Lineage (GTDB taxonomy): Bacteria > Bacillota > Clostridia > Acetivibrionales > JAMNYG01 > JAMNYG01. The sequence goes on from JAMNYG010000144.1 coordinate 44,987, forward strand.
GCCGGGATATCATAATGAAGAGGTTAAAAAAATTACTTTTGCATACATTTTATAGTTGGAGGTAAAAAGATGATAACAGCAGGAGATTTTAAAAACGGAATAACTTTCGAAATGGACGGTCAGGTTTATCAGGTTGTTGAATTTCAGCATGTCAAGCCTGGCAAAGGTGCCGCCTTTGTTCGGACAAAACTGAAGAATATTATTACCGGTGCTACCATTGAAAAGTCTTTCAGCCCCACGGATAAACTGCCGAAAGCTCATATTGAAAGAAAAGACATGCAATACCTTTACAATGATGGAGAACTGTATTACTTCATGGATGTTGAAACCTATGAACAGTTGCCTTTAAACAAGGAAACCATAGGAGATTCCCTGAAATTTGTAAAAGAAAACATGATAGTAAAAATTCTTTCATATAAGGGCAACGTGTTCGGCATTGAGCCTCCCACTTTTGTTGAGCTGGTTGTGACAGAGACAGAACCGGGATTCAGGGGCGATACGGCCACCAACGTTACAAAGCCTGCAACGGTTGAGACCGGTGCCACAATAAAGGTACCTCTTTTCGTAAACCAGGGTGACACAATAAGGATAGACACAAGAACCGGTGAGTATATGGAAAGGGTATAACGGGAATACTACAAAAAAAGTTCTATGGAGGATAAGATATGGGATTTTTGAGAGAAAGGGTGGCTTATCTCAGAGGACTGGCTGAAGGGATGAAGCTGGACGAGGCATCCAATGAAGGCAAACTTATAAAGGCGATACTTGATGTACTGGATGACTTTGCGCTTACGGTTGAGGACATTGAGGAAGTCCAGGAACAGCTCAGTCAGCAGGTTGAGGACATCGATCAGGATCTTTCTGAGGTTGAGCACTATTTAATGGGTTATGATGAGGACGAAGATGAAGACGATGAAGTGATTTTAAAGGAAATAACATGCCCTTATTGCAATGAGAAATTTGATGTGGATATAGACCTTTTGGATGAAGGCGAAACAGTATTGGAATGTCCTAACTGCCATAAGGATATAGAGATTGATGTGGATGATTTCTGTGAGTGTTGTGGCAGGGGACTTGATGAGGATGAGGAATAAGTAAAGAAACGGTTTTTAGGTATGGAAACACTTTAAGGTACAAAGACACATTAAGATACGGGTACAATTCTAAAACTGGAAAGTAATACTTAAAATAAAAGGGGCATTTCTCAAGCTCCGAAGCTGTGCTTCGGAGAAGAGAAGTGTCCCTTTTTTATTCTTTTTTTGTTGTCATAATTTGGGACAAAGCTTAATATCTATAGTACTACTAAGGGGGAATGAGCCTTGTACCAAACAAAAGAAATTCATGGGAAAGATTGCGGAGCATACATAATCAGAAATGAAATTATGCAAAGCATATCCCAGGGTGTAAGAAACGTCCTGTTGAAAATCCATCCTGAAATACTGGATCTGGTTGAGGAAATAAGGATGAGGGCTGAAAAGCCTTTAATGATCCACAATTACAGCGGAGACTGGTTTGTTGCCCATGACGGAAGGCTGAGCAAAACACCCGACCGTTCCTATATTGTTTCTCAGTACGAAATATTGAGGACTCTTGAACTGATGAGCGAAAATTCCATCTATGCATATCAGGACGAGATAAGGAACGGATACATTACGCTAAAAGGCGGTCACAGGGTGGGGATCATAGGTAAGGCAGTAATGGACGGAGAAAAGGTCAAAAACATCAAGGATATCTCTTCATTGAACATAAGGGTGTCAAGAGAAGTCATAGGATGTGCTGAAAAAATGATGGAATATATTGTAAACGGAAGAAACAGGGTGTACAACACACTGATAATTTCTCCTCCGCAATGCGGTAAAACCACCATGTTGAGAGATATTGCAAGACTTCTTAGCGATGGCATGGAACGGCCGCCCTTTGACGGAGTGAAAGTGGGCATTGTTGATGAAAGGTCTGAAATCGCCGCATGTTACAGGGGCATCCCCCAAAACCGGGTAGGTTTAAGGACGGATGTTCTTGACGGTTGCCCCAAGTATATAGGAATGGACATTATGCTGAGGTCAATGTCCCCCCAGGTGATAATCACCGATGAAATAGGCAACAGGGGGGACGGGGATGCGATTATGAGGGTAATAAATGCAGGCGTTAAGATAATCGCATCTGCCCACGGATACAATATTTCAGAACTGAAGTCTCGCCGGGAAGTTATAAACCTTATGGAGGAAAAGGTTTTTGAAAGGTATATAGTGCTGAGCAATACCAGCGGACCCGGCACATTAGAAGAGATTGTTGACGGATTGAAAATGCAAAAGATTCCGGTGGCCGGTTAGATGACGGAATATGAAACTGATAATAAAAATGGAGAGGATCTGAATGCTGCTTAAGATTGTTGGGAGCCTGATGATTCTGTCTGCATCAAGTTTCCTGGGTTACATGCTTTCAAGGGAGTGCGCAAGGAGGCCGGAAGAGCTCAGGGAATTACAGGGACAGCTTCAGATGCTTGAGAATGAAATAAGTTTTATGTCAAATGTTCTTGCAGACGCCTTATACAACGTTTCCAGTAACAGCAGAAGCAAGGTGGGAAATTTCTTCGGCCGCACAGCTGAGATTTTAAAACAAGGGAAAGGCATCAATGCGTCGGATGCCTGGGAGGCGGCGGTAAGAGAGAATATAGGGAAGACTGCGCTAAATAAGGAAGATCAGGAGATACTCATATCTTTCGGTAAAATGCTGGGAAGTTCCGATATGGACGGACAGATCAGGAATATAAGGCTTACGATGGAGCAGCTTAAGCAACAGGAGAAAAAGGCAGAGGAATCAAAAATAAAAAACCAGACCATGTACAGGAATCTCGGTATGCTGGGCGGATTGGCCATAATAGTCATCCTGTTCTGATAATAAACGGTAAACACCGGATATGTGAGGGGTTATGGACAGATGGGCATTGATCTTATATTTAGAATAGCAACCATTGGTATATTGGTTTCCATATTAAATGCGGTCCTGAACAAGTCAGGACGCGAGGAACAGGCCATGATGACTTCATTGGCCGGTCTGGTAATTGTCCTCCTTATGGTGGCGAGAGAAATTGCAAACCTTTTCAATGTGGTCAAAACACTCTTTAATCTATGAGCACAGCAAAGGCGGAGGATTCCGGTGGAGATAATTCAGATAGTCGGCATTGGCATAGTGGCTACGGTACTGGTATTGGTGCTGAAGAACCAAAGGCCGGAACTGGGTATTTTGGTAAGCATCATAACAGGCCTTGTAATATTCTTTTTCGCAGCAGCAAAGCTCGTTGGTGTCATTGAACTCCTGAAAGATTACGCCAGGAAAGTGAACATTGATTCCCTATACATTTCCACATTGCTTAAGGTCATAGGAATAGCATATATTGCTGAATTCGGAGCGGAGATATGCAAAGATGCAGGGGAAAGTTCCATAGCTTCCAAGATAGAGCTGGCAGGGAAAATCATCATAGTGGTGCTTGCGGTTCCGATAATAACTTCACTTCTGGAACTGGTTATACGGATTTTGCCTTAGGCAAAAACCTTGCGGATAAAATTCGGATAAAACTTTAAAGGAACAAGAGGAAGAGAAATGAGGACCAATGGCAAAAGACCAGGTGCAAAATTAAATATCAAGGTATTAAGAATTAAGGTTCTGTCAGCGGCGATAGCAGTGGCAGCAATTTTTACTGCCTCTTTGATCTCAGGTATGAATTGTGTTCATGCAGATGAGGAAGCCGACAGGCTTGAAATCATAGAACAGCAGCTTAATTCCGACAGCATTGCTGAAATGGAGGAACAACTGGAAAAGTTTTCTGATGAGGAAATAGAAAAAATCATACCTGAATACCGCCCGGACAAAATCCTTGAGGACGCAGCAAAAGGAAGGCTGGATTTTAACACGGCGGGGTTGTTGGCAAGAATTTGCAACTTTTTTTTCCGGGAACTTTACCAAAACCTTGGATTACTCATAAAGCTGATGGTACTTGTAGTGTTATGTTCCCTTCTTAAAAATCTTCAGGCTTCATTTTTAAGCGACAGTGTGGGAGAACTGGCTTTTTATGCATGTTATGTGGTAATAGTTTCTGTGATGTTTGTCAGTTTCAAAACCGTGCTCAACTTAGGTACGGATATAATTGACAAAATGGTGGCATTCATGCATTCTACGGTACCCATTCTTATAACGCTGCTGGTATCAGGGGGTAACATAACTTCTGCAGGTATATTCCAGCCGGTCCTGATAATGGTTGTGGAGATGTCTGCAACTGTAATCAAAAATGTTTTCCTGCCCTTGGTAATTATGTCTGCAGTGCTTTCGGTGGTTGACAACATTTCTGAAAAGATCCAGATTTCAAGGTTTGCCGCCCTTCTTAAACAAATTACCACATGGGGTCTGGGTTTTCTGCTTACCTTGCTGGTAGGAGTAATAACATTACAGGGAACCGTTGGAGCGGTGGTGGACGGAGTCACCGGAAAAACGGCAAAATTTGCAATAGGAACATTCATACCTATTGCGGGAAAATACCTGGCCGATGCAGCTGAAGCAGTATTGGGGTGTACGCTGCTCATAAGAAATTCTGTAGGAATCGTAGCCCTGTTGGGAATTGTGGCAATATGCATTGTCCCTCTTCTGAAAATCCTTGCAATAGTTGCATTATACAAACTGGCCTGTGCATTGATCGAGCCTGTGGCTGAAAAGCGCATAACTGACTGCATCAATGGTGTGGCTGAATCTCTGACATATATACTCGGGATTGTGGCTTCGGTTGCGGTTATGTTCCTGATATCCATCACCGTTATGATCGGGGCCGGCAACGTCAGCACGATGGTCAGGTAAATGGTATGGGGAGGGTGAGATGATAGCCTTTTTAAAAAGTTGGGTGCTGAATATTGTGACGCTTGTAGTGTTTATTCTGCTCCTTGAAATCATGATTCCTTCAGGAAAGGTGCGGAAATTCGTAAACCTGCTGACCGGCCTCATTCTCATCATGGCCCTTATCAGTCCCGTCCTTGATTTTCTGGGAAGGGGCCTGGATTTAAAAGAATTCCAGATTGCCGACACCAGGTTCCTGGACAGGAAAGAAATCGAAAGAAAGAGCAGCCTGCTGAAAGAAGAGCAGATGAAGCAGACAACCGAACTGTACAGAAAAAAGCTCATCAGGCAGATCGAAGAGAGTATCGGGAAGATTGACGGAGTGGAAAGCATAGAAGCAGACGTCATCATAAATGAAGATTACAGATCCGACTCTTTCGGAGAAATAAAAAGGATTTATCTTTATGTAAAACGGGGTGAAAAAACAGATGGCATTGCACCTGTTACCGAAATAGAAAAGATAAGAATAAGCACCCGAAGGCCACAGGATACAGGTTCAAAATCTCAGGAGCTGTATTCAGAAGGCATGGAAGCAGAAGAAATTGACAATGAGATACGCCAACACCTGGAGGACACTGTGAGCAGGCTTTTCGGCATAGACAAGGAAAATGTGGTGGTTAATTCTGACAAAAGCCAAAGGGGGTAGGATACAAAATGATGTTTGAAGGAATCAGCCGGTTTATAAAAAAGATTATCAATGACACGGACAGGAAGAAGCTTATCGAGAACAGTTTGGTGGTCGTGATTATAGGCATCATACTTGTAATTGCAGGCAGTACGCTTTTCGGAGGAAGCAAAGGGAAGGAAGACAGTTACCGTGATGAGCCGGAATCGGTACAGACCGGCAAAAATATCTCTCAAAAAGAGGACGATTACCTTGTAAATGAGCTGGAAAGCATATTGTCCCAGATAGACGGGGCAGGCAGGGTGGATGTAATGATAACGTACTCATCAGGGAAAGAGATGGTGCCTGCCTATGACAGGAAGACGCGTCAGAGGGAAACCCAGGAAAAAGACAGCAACGGAGGAACGAGGATTATCCAGGAAAGCGACACCGAAGACATAATAGTTTATGAAGATGTTCCGGGAGGCGGAAGAAAACCAGTGTTTACAATGGAAAGGCTTCCTGAGGTAAAGGGCGTGGTTGTTGTGGCTGACGGGGCATCAGTGCCCACCGTCAAGGAAAACCTTGTGAAAGCCGTACAGGCACTTCTTGATGTACCACCCCACAGGGTACAGGTATTTGAAAGAAAAAAGTGATATCACAAAAACTGATATAAACAGGTAAAGAGCTGAATATACATTAATTATGAACAGAAAAGTTTATCATCGAAAAAAAGGGGAGGGTATGGAAATGATGGTTTTCAAAAGAAAACAGATCGTTGTCCTTTCATTGATTTTAATGATACTGGTCGCAGGATATTTACAGTACAGCTACAAAAAGAGCGGTTCCTCTGCCGATAACAGAACCAATGAAAGAATTGGAGAAGCCGTCTATGTAGATAACAGCGGGGGCACGGAAATGTTTGATGAAGAAGGGGTTACTGCTTTGGAAGGAGAACTGGCGCAGGAAGATGAAATTGTTGTGCCCGCATCTGCTGAAACCAATAACTATTTTGCCCAGGCAAAGCTGGACAGAGAGGTGACAAGGAGCAAGAATTTCGAAGCTCTTGAAAATATTACCAGGGACGAAAATGCAGATCAGCAGGCAAAAGCGGTAGCATACGAGCAGTTAGCCAGGCTCACCGAGATTGCTGAAAAAGAAATGAAGGTGGAAAATCTCATCAAGCAGAGAGGGATTGAAGATGTAATAGCTTTTGTAAGTGAAGACGGAAGCGTTGATATAATCGTAAAGGCTCCCAAACTGACACCTGAGCTGACAGCACAGATCGTAGATGTGGTTTCAAGGCATGCAAATGTGGATATAACTAATATAACCCTCAAGAATATGTGGCTGTAAGGTCATAAAGTACTGTAAATATTGATATGATAAATGCATAGTGATATAATACTCTCTAAGGGCAAAGGTGCATAATGTTTCCAGTTGATTTTGTTATAAGTGCTTCAGGCAAAGGAGGGAATTAAGTGGAGGAACTGGAACAGGGCGTGGTAAATGAGCTGGGCTCTATCAAAATTACAGAAGAAGTCGTTGCCATAATAGCAGGCATAGCGGCTACAGAAGTACCCGGAGTAGCGGGCATGAGCGGAGGAATTGCCGGTGGAATTGCCGAGATGCTTGGAAGAAAAAATCTCTCCAAGGGTGTAAAAGTTGAAGTGGGAGAGAAGGAAGCGGCAATAGACCTATACATAGTGGTTGAGTACGGCTGCAGAATTCCCGACGTTGCCTGGGAGATACAGGAAAAAGTTAAAAAATCTGTAGAGACCATGACCGGATTGAACGTAGTTGAGGTTAACATACATGTACAGGGTGTCAATATAGAGAAGGAATACAAGAAAGAATCCGTGGAGGAAAGCACCAAACTAAAGTGATTCTGCTGGCGTAATTTCCGATATGCCGGCAAAAACATGTCTGAATTGAGTAATAATAATTTAATAAACCTTCAGGGTTTATTTTTTTTAAAAAACAAACTATAATGTTAATATAAACCAAGGAAAATAATATAAACGAAGGAAAAAGGAGTTTGTAATTGAGGTGATTCCGGCCATGAACATTTTTTATAGAATAATGCTTGCTGTGTATGCTTTTTGCCTGATGATAATGTCAGCCATATCCATGATAATTACCCTTAGGCGTGAATTATCCTACAGGATTTTTGAATTTTATACCGGAAACGTGCTTCAGAATTTCGGTTCCAGGCTGGCTATGTTCATTATTTCCCTGGTATTTTTTGTTCTCAGCCTTGTGTTCCTTTTGTCAGGTTTCAAGAAGAGTAAGGAAAAAAGAGCCGTCAGCAAGTATACTAATATAGGCGAAGTGAAAATTTCTCTTAATTCCATTGAGAATATTGCCCTTTCAGCAGCAAAAAAGAATACCAGTATCCGTGAGGCCAAGGCCTATGTGTATAATATTGCTGAAGGTGTCCTGGTCATCATGAGAATAGTTGCTCTTCCCGACGTAAACTTGCCATCCCTCTCTGAGGACATTCAGACAAGAGTAAAGAATGCAATTGAAGAATGTTCGGGTATAAACGTGGATGAAGTAAAGGTGTTCATTGAGAACATTCACACAGGATACAAGTCCAGGGTTGAATAAACAGGGGGATTTGTGATGAATAAGGAAAAAATCCTTGATTTTTATAACTCCCATCGGGGAGGGATAAACGGCGCTGCTACAGGAGTTTTGATCGGGATTATCATACTTCTTATAGGTATCTTCAGAACTCTTTTTCTTGCAATGTGCGGTGGAATAGGTTATTATCTGGGAAAAAGGCTTTCTCAGGATAAGGATTATCTGAAGAATCTGCTGGACAGAATACTACCGCCGGGAACATACAGATAAACCAAAAAAAGCCCAGACGATGAATGGAGGAAAGCTTGATGGGACGCAGGGCATCCAGAGAAATTGCAATGAAACTTCTATACCAGCTGGAAATACAAAAGGGAGACAGAGAAGAGCAAATACGTACGGCTCTCGAAGGTAATTCCCTTACCAGGAATGACAGGGAATATATAATGGATATCATTGAAGGAGTAACTGCAAACCTGCCCAAAATCGACAAGTTGATAGAGACCTACTCAAAAGGATGGAAAATCAACAGGCTTTCCAAGGTTGATCTGTCTATTCTGAGGCTAAGCATATATGAGATATGCTGCAGGAATGACATTCCGTCAATTGTATCTATAAATGAAGCCGTTGAACTTGCTAAAAAGTACAGCAGCGAAGAGTCCGGAGCATTTGTCAACGGAATACTCGGAAGTGTTTCCAAAACACCTACACTGCCTGATCTGTAGCCCTAGGCCATTTTTATTTACAATACTGTTTAACAGCCAATCAGGTGACCTATGCACAACATTTTGTCTGTAACAGAAGTCAACAAATATATAAAAGGAATCTTGTCCAATGATCTGATACTCTCCGGCCTGTGGGTCAGAGGTGAGATATCCAACTATAAACATCACTATACAGGGCATCGGTATTTTACCATCAAGGATGAAAACAGCATACTCAAATGCGTGATGTTTAAATCACATGCCGCATCCCTTAAATTCAATCCCGAAAACGGAATGAAAGTGGTAGTAAATGGTTATATTTCCGTTTTTGAGCGGGACGGACAGTATCAGCTTTATGTACAGCAGATGCAACCGGATGGGATAGGAGCTCTTCATATAGCATTTGAGCAGCTTAAAATGCGTCTTTACCAGGAAGGTTTATTTGACAGGGAACACAAGAAACCGTTGCCATACCTGCCTGGTTCCATCGGAGTGGTGACTTCTTCTACCGGAGCCGTTATAAGGGATATCATAAATATTCTCAGCAGAAGGTTTCATAATTTCAATTTAAAGCTTTTCCCTGTGGCAGTTCAGGGAGAATCGGCAGCTTTACAGATATCCAGGGCAATAAGAAAGTTTAATGAACTTGGTTGTGTGGATGTTATAATAATAGCCAGAGGAGGAGGATCCCTGGAAGAACTGTGGGCTTTTAACGAAGAAGTGGTGGCAAGGAGCATATTTGAATCCAGGATCCCGGTAATATCCGCAGTAGGTCATGAAACGGATTTTACCATTGCGGATTTTGTTGCCGATATGCGTGCCCCTACTCCTTCTGCAGCAGCAGAAATTGTTATGCCGGAAAAGGCTGCTGTAATCAATACCATAAACAACCTCAATACGCGCCTTGTCAATGCCGTTTTAAAGAAGCTGAGCCTGAGCCGTGCCAAGCTTGATGCCGTACGAAACAGCGCGGTATTCAGACAACCTTATAACAGGGTGTACCAGGAGAGAATGAGGCTTGACCTTCTGGATAAATATATGAGAAAGGCTCTGGAAACTAATTATGAAAAGCAAAAGGCAAGGTTTTCAATGCTTGCCGGAAAACTGGATGCATTAAGCCCCTTAACAATACTTTCCAGGGGTTACAGCATTGCAAAATCCTGCAAGGACGGTAAAATAATAAAGAGCATAAAAGGGATTGAAAAGGGAGATCCGGTGGAGATAAACGTAAGCGACGGAAAAATAAAGTGTACCGTTGACGGTGTTGAAGGAGGAGCCTATGGAACTGGAAAACTTGAGCTTTGAAAAGGCCATGAGTGAGCTTGAAAGGATTGTGGAAACGCTTGAAAAGGGAGATATGACTCTGGATGAATCCATAGAGGCTTTCCAGAAAGGTATTGAACTTTCCAGATATTGCAGCAAGAGGCTTGATGAAATTGAAAGAAAAATAACCGTTCTCATTGAAGACCAAAATGGGGAAATAAGGGAAGAACCTTTGGCTGTGAAAGGGATTATGGAGGTAAATCAGGAGTAATGCTGAAAGATATAACATGCAGCAGTGAAATAAATCCGGAAGAATTTAAGCGTTTTAAAATGAAATACAACGGATGGGTGGACAGAATAAATGAAGAACTTGACAGATTGATTCCTGAAAACAATTCTCCTCAGGGCAGTATTTATGATGCAATGCGGTACAGCCTTATGGCAGGAGGGAAAAGACTGAGACCTGTGCTTGCCATAGCCGTAAGTGAAATGCTGGGAGGGGACATTGAAAAAGTATTGCCTTTTGCATGTGCCATAGAAATGATACATACATATTCATTGATACATGATGACCTTCCGTGCATGGACAACGATGATTACAGGAGGGGGAAGCCTACAAACCATAAGGTTTTTGGTGAAGCCCAGGCGCTGCTGGCAGGAGATGCGCTTTTAAACCGTGCATTTGAAGTAATGGCCGAGAGCATTTCCAGGGTACCCGAGAATGCAGTTGAAGGCGTCAATGCCATGAGGGTAATAGCAGAAGCTTCAGGAACAAAAGGCATGATAGGGGGACAGGTAATAGATATTAAGTCTGAGGGCAAGGCTATTCCCGGAGAACTGTTACTGTATATGCACAAGTGCAAAACCGGAGCCCTTATCAAAGCCTCAGTATTATCTGCTGCGGTTATATGCAGGGCAGACACTGAAACCATGAAGATCCTGGAAGAATTTGTGGAATGTATCGGCTTGGCTTTTCAGATAAAGGACGATATTCTGGATGTAGAAGGCAATTCAAAAGTGATGGGAAAAAACACGGGAAGTGATGCTGCAAAAAGCAAGTCAACTTTTGTCAGCGTCTATGGACTGAACCAATCCAAAAAAATGCTACTTGAATTGACCGACCAGGCTGCAGGTTGTATTTCCGGGTTTGGGGAAAAAGCCTGGTTCCTTAAATCTCTGACAAAATATCTTGCGATAAGGGAAATGTGACCCGGAGGTGCAACAATGGAATTCATACGGCAAATTCTGGGAAACAAAACCATCACGGTGCCGGCCGTTGCATGGTTTGTTGCTCAGGCCATAAAGGTTGTAGGTGTCATCATAAGAGAAAAGAAGCTGGATTTTACAAGATTTGTAGGTTCCGGAGGTATGCCCAGTTCTCATACTTCCTTTATTGTCTCCCTGGCGACGGTTGTGGGAAAAAATCACGGATGGGATTCCACCATGTTTGGAATTGCATTTGCCATTTCCATGGTGGTAATGTATGATGCGGCCGGAATAAGAAGGGCAGCGGGGAAACAGGCGGAAGTGCTTAACAGGATTATTTTTTCCAGCGAGGATATACATATTGATGAAGAGCTGAAAGAACTCCTGGGACACACACCGTTTGAAGTGATCATGGGGGCAGTTCTTGGCATAATCATGGGTCTATGGCTTGGATGATGCGAGCTACACAACGCATAACCAATTTTGATTGAGCATTCCGGGGCAAAGTCACAATAAACGCTTGCCGTAGTTGTTTTGGAATGAATTGTTCGCCGGAGTAATCTTTATTCCGGTTTTTTTCTGTGTTATAATCTATTATCGACTAGTAGTTGCAAACAGGGTGGTGCAGTATTCTAGTCAGTACTTCCGATTCTGAAGACGGGCCTAAAAATCCGTTAAAGGGCACATCGATGAAGTTCCTTGTGTTGGCTTGCTACGCCCAGTAGTGGGCTGATGCTGGGAGTTAAGGTTTAGGGGCGATCCGCAATGGCATGCGGGCGTTGACCCCTTTACCGTGGAGACCTTTGCTTGTAGATGAAATCAGCGACGGAGTCAGGACATTCCGGAACTGATTTATCTACGAGGAAGGATTAAACCTGTTATGCGGTACCGAAAGGTGCTGTGAACAGAGTAGCCTGCCTTGAGTGAATATGGTGGATAGCAAAGCAGGTGCAGTGGTATTGGCCGATACGACTGCATCGTAGCCACTTGAAACCATCTTTGCAAAAGAGGCTAGGAATCGGCAAGGCTGTCGGGGAAAACCCCTAGACTGTTCGAAAGAGGCATATTGAGGATTGCAGTGTGGTCTAAGTGGTAATCAGGCCTTGCCTGCGGTAACGCAGCAACCGAGGGTTTAAAGGGAAACCGCTGATTTGGCGACATTTCAGTACCCGAGGGGGAAATCCTGCCTGACCTAAGCCGCAAAATTTACTCAATATGCTACCACCTGTTTTTTTATTTTTATCGTTAAATAAGAGTTTTATCATTAAATTAATTTATTGTGATAGCTTATGTGAAGAAATGATATGCAAGAATAACAGCAGTATCACCAGGAGACTGGATTATGCCTCTGTTCCACCAGTCTCTAAGGCTTGCTCAAATGTTATTCCTCAGCATATCATTTGCTTACTATGCTGGCACAACAAGTTAAAGTAAGCATTTTGTAATTGAATTAAGTTAAATTTGGAATATAATAATATAGAGCCTTATTGTTTGCAGCATGATTGAAAATTTATCTGCTGAATAATTAATAATTTTATTTATACATATGAGTTTGAGCAGTAATATATGGAGGATAATCAGTGTGGATGATTATTTTAAACGTCCGGTCGACAACAGGAAAAGGCGATTCAAGGTTAATCTTTCGGGAACCAATAACCAGGGAAGACGCTGGACAATTCTGATTACCGTAATTTCTTTTTTATTGTCCGTAACTTTATCATTTTTCTCCTCTGTCATTATGGAAGATACAAGCGTTTATGCAGCAGTACTGGTAGTACTTGTTATTATTGCCATAAACATTTTGTTTGATATAATAGGAACGGCTGTTACTGCTGCAGAAGAACCTCCTTTTCACGCCATGGCCTCAAAAAAGGTTTATGGAGCAAAGGAAGCAATACTGCTTATCAGGCATGCAGACAAAGTTTCAAACTTCTGTAATGACGTGGTGGGAGATATTTGCGGAATCATCAGCGGGTCAGCCAGCCTGCTGATTGTTGTTACAGTAGTGGGCAATTACGATGCAGCTGACAGCTCTCTTGCAGGTCTTGCAATAACGGGACTGGTTGCATCGTTAACGGTAGGAGGAAAGGCCCTTGGCAAGTCAATAGCCATACGAAACAGCAATTATTTCATTTATAAAGTAGGCGTAATAATAAGGTTTTTATTTGGAAGAATAATTTCAAAGCGTAGTTATGGTTCCAGGAGAAAAAACAGGAACAAAAAGGACAGATAAGAGGAGAGATACAACAAGTGGGGGAGCTTTTAAATCAGATCAATTCACCGGGTGACATAAAAAAGCTTACATTCAGGGAGCTTGATGTATTAGCTGAAGAAATACGAAGTTTTCTCATAGAGAAAGTGTCCAAAACAGGCGGACACATAGCTTCAAACCTTGGAGCGGTTGAACTTACCCTGGCTTTGCATAAGGTTTTTGAAAGTCCAAAGGATAAGATAATATGGGATGTAGGACACCAGTCATACGTACATAAAATAATAACCGGGAGAAAGGAAAGGTTTGACACCTTAAGGCAGTTGGGAGGCATTTCAGGTTTTCCGAAATCTGACGAAAGCTGCCATGACTGCTTTAACACCGGCCACAGCAGTACCTCCATCTCTGCAGCCCTTGGTATGGCCAAGGCAAGAGACTTAAAAAATGAAAAGCATTCTGTGGTGGCTGTAATCGGAGACGGTGCCCTAACCGGAGGTATGGCTTTCGAGGCATTGAATGATGCCGGAAGGTCATCCAACAATCTGATAGTGGTTCTAAACGACAATGAAATGTCCATAGCCAGAAACGTGGGAGGAATGTCCAGGTATCTAACCAGGTTGAGGACCCAGCCTTTTTATTTTAAAGCCAAAGAAGATGTGGAAGCTTTTCTGAACAAAATACCTGCCATCGGGAAAAGTGCCACAAATGCCATTCGGAGGGCCAAAGGGACCATCAAATATATCATAATGCCTGGAATAATATTTGAAGAACTTGGATTCAAATACCTGGGACCTATTGACGGACACAATATCCGGGAACTGGTCAGGGTTTTTTCAAGGGCAAAGATGACCAAAGGACCGGTGTTTATTCATGTTTGTACCAAGAAGGGAAAGGGATACAAGCCTGCTGAGGAAAATCCGGACAAATTCCATGGTATAGCACCTTTTGATATTGAATCCGGTGAGGTAATGAAAGGAAAAGGCCCAAGCTATTCAGAGTTTTTTGGTGAAGAGATGCTTAGGCAGGCAGCCCGCGATCCAAAACTGGTTGCCATAACTGCAGCCATGCCCCATGGGACAGGACTGGAGCCTTTTTCCAGAGTATATCCCGACAGATTTTTTGATGTAGGAATTGCTGAGCAGCATGCGGTTACTTTTGCAGCAGGTCTTGCAAAGGGCGGCATGAAGCCGGTAGTGGCCATTTACTCTTCATTCCTGCAGCGTTCTTATGACCAGATACTCCATGATGTGGCACTGCAAAACCTCCATGTGATTTTTGCCATTGACAGGGCAGGAGTAGTGGGAGAAGACGGTGAGACCCACCAGGGGTTATATGATCTGTCATTCCTCGGACATATACCCAACATGATCATAATGGCACCCTGTGACTACCAGGAGTTTTCCAGGATGCTGGACTTTGCCATATGGCATGTCCATGGGCCTGTAGCCGTAAGATATCCCAAGGGAGCAGGTCCTCAAAAGCTTGTTGAAGCTCCTCCCATAGAGCTGGGACGCGGTTTTGTCATCAGAGAAGGCAGCGATGTTTCTCTGGTGGCAATAGGGAATATGGTGGAAACTGCCATGAATGTAGCTGATAAACTTGAAAAAGCAGGGATCAGTGCTGAAGTTATAAATGCAAGGTTTGCCAAACCTCTGGATTCAGGATTAATAATAGAGTCAGCGGTTAAGACAGGCAGGCTGTTTACATTAGAGGATAATACAGCCGTGGGAGGCTTCGGAAGCAGCGTGTTGGAAATGCTGAGCAGAAACGGAATTTATGTAAAAACCAAAATTTTTGGATTTCCGGATGTCCCGGTAACGCACGGGAGCAAGGGCCAATTATATGAAAAGTACGGTATGGATGAGAATACGATTCTGTCTGACATATTGAAGACATTGTCTTAACGGAGGTTTTAAATTGGAAAAGGAAAGGCTTGACGTCCTCCTGGTGAAAAAAGGTTTGTTTGAAAGCAGGGAAAAAGCAAGAAGCGCAATAATGGCCGGAATTGTGATTGTAAACGGTAATAAGGAGGACAAACCGGGTACCAGAATACCCGTTGAGTCGGAAATAGAATTGAAGGACAACCCCAACCCTTATGTAAGCAGAGGAGGATTAAAGCTTGAAAAGGCGATAAGCTATTTTGGCATTGACCTTAATGGCAAAACGGCAATAGATGTGGGTGCTTCCACCGGCGGTTTTACCGATTGCATGCTGAAGAACGGAGCTGTAAAAGTTTACGCCATAGATGTTGGGTACGGGCAGCTTGCATGGCAATTGAGGCAGGATGAGAGGGTTGTCTGCATGGAAAGGACCAACATAAGGTATGTAAAGCCGGAAGATTTGGGAGAAAGGGCTGATTTTGCATCCATAGATGTGTCCTTCATTTCCCTGAAAAAAGTCCTCCCGGTGGTTAAAGATCTGTTAAAGGAAACAGGAGAAATAGTCTGCCTCATTAAACCTCAGTTTGAAGCCGGAAGAGAAAAAGTGGGAAAGCACGGAGTGGTAAGAGATCCTGATGTTCATCTGGAAGTTGTAACAGACGTGGCATATTTCTCTGAGAATACAGGTCTTTATACAAAAGGCATAACGTTTTCCCCCATTAAAGGACCTGAAGGCAATATAGAGTATCTGCTTTATCTTTCAAAGACTATACTTCCCACCGATAGGGCCAGCATAGAAGACCAAGCCCGGAATGTTGTCAGGCAGGCGCATGAGGAACTGAATTGACCTATTGTGCTATACTCATAGGAAATGATATGCAGGAATAACAGTCGCTTCACCTAGAGGCTGGCTAAGGTACGGGGACACTTCTCTTGCTGCGGTGAAGTGCTTCGTAGTTTGAGAAGTGTCCCCATACCGCTGCAATGCTACCCGGCACATTCGCCATCCGTGGCTCATAGTGACCGGCTCGCACCATCCATAGTGCGAATTACGCATTTTCACTATGCCTCAATTCTAACAGCCTCTGAAGTTTGCTCCAATGCTATTCCATATCATATCATTTCCTACATGATATCAAAATAGGCTAAATTTAAATTCAAATATTTGTGTATTTGTCATTTTTTATATATAATTATTTGTGTATAATCATGCATCCGGCATGAATATTAAAACAGATCCGCTGACGGGGGAAGCTATGAAAAACATTGGAATAATAGTAAACAAAGATAAGGACAAGACGCTGGAATACACAACCACTCTGGTGAAAAGCATTTGCCGAAAAGGCGGAAACGCTTTGCTTAAACCTTCGGTGGCGGAAACTGTCGGTAACGGCGGTATGGGCGTGGAAGAAGATGAGATGCTTGATAAGGCAGACCTGATTATCTGCCTTGGCGGAGACGGCACATTCCTCAGAGTTGCCAGGAAGGTGTACAAAAAAGGGTTGCCCATACTTGGAATCAATCTTGGGAATCTTGGATTTCTGACCGAAGTGGATAAAAAAGATATATCAAAGGCCGTGGACTGTATACTTGAAGGGCGTTACAGGATAGAAGAACGCATGATGCTGGAGGCTTCCATAATAAAAAAAGGCGAGCCTGTGGAAAAAGATGTCGCGTTAAATGACGTGGTTGTTTCCAGGGGGGCTTTCCCCCGGGTATTAAACCTGAAAGCATACATAAACAACCAGTTCCTTGATTGCTTCCCAAGTGACGGGATTATAATATCAACCCCTACAGGTTCCACCGCTTACTCACTGTCAGCCGGTGGTCCCATAATTGACCCGGATACTGAGCTGATTCTGTTGACACCTATTTGTCCTCATATACTTTATTCAAGGTCATTTGTCACCAAAAGCGAAAGCATAATAAAAATAGAACTTGATGAGAGCTCCGGATACAATGCCATGGTAACCGTTGACGGCCAAATAGGCTTTGAAATAGCCGGAGGTGACAGCATAGAAGTCAGAAAGTCATCTTATACCGTGAAATTTGTCAGCATAAGTTCGAGGAACTTCTTTGGTATCCTTAGAACAAAAATAAATGACAGAGGTGAGAAGTTGCGGGAAAATGAAGTATAACAGGCATGCCAAAATACTCGAAATAATCGAAAAAAATGTAATCGAGACCCAGGAAGAACTTGCTGAAAAGCTTAGGGAAGAAGGAATGGAAGTTACTCAGGCAACCATTTCAAGAGATATTAAGGAACTCAGGCTGATAAAAGTTATGTCTGAAGACGGTCGCTACAGGTACGCTGCATTTGAACCAAATGCCAGCTCCATTTCCGGAAGGCTTCTGACGGTGTTTACCGAGTCCTTTGTATCCTGTGATTACGCCAATAACCTGGTTGTTGTAAAAACCCTTCCAGGCATGGCCCAGGCGGCAGCCGCAGCCATAGACTCCCTGAAATGGAGCGAGATTGTCGGAACCATTGCCGGAGATGATACCATACTTATAATCTGCAGAGCAGAGAAGATAGCAGAAGAAATTGTCAAGAAGTTCAATCGCATGATTGGATAAGGTTACTTCAAAGCACAGGGTAATTCCTGAAGTAAGGGCATCTCTATCTGTAAAAGAGGAGGTCTGGCTATGCTTCTACATTTGGATATACACAATGTTGCCCTGATTGACAGAGTTAACATAGAACTGGGAGAAGGTCTGAACATATTGACCGGTGAAACGGGAGCCGGAAAGTCAATAATCATAGACTCCATTAATTCCGTGCTGGGAGGAAGGGTTTCAAAGGACCTTATAAGGACGGGGAAGGACAGGGCACTTGTTGAGGCGGTTTTTAAACTGGAGGACGGCAGGCTGGACCATTTACTCAGGAGCTTTGGCATAGAACCTGAAGAAGACGGAACAATTCTGCTTTCCAGAGAAGTCACCACTTCTGGCAGAAGCACATGCAGGGTAAACGGCAAGCTGGTTACGGTATCAATGCTGAGGGAAATAGGTGAAAAACTTATTGATATCCACGGTCAGCATGACAACCAGTCGCTTTTGAAGACCGAAAACCACCTGGAACTTTTGGACTCCTTTGATGCTGATAAAATCAGCAGACTTAAGGAAGAATATGGTAGTCTTCTAAACGAGTACAGGACCGTAAGAAACAAGTTAAGGGAACTTAGCGGAGATACAGGAGAAAGGGAAAGAAGGATGGATCTGCTGAGGTTCCAGGTTGAAGAAATAAAAAAATCAAACCTTAAGATCGGTGAGGAAGAAGAACTGAAAAAGCAAAGGCAGCTGCTTTCCAATGCCGGTAAAATTATAGATGTCCTTTCAAACGCATATGAAATGCTTTACGGCGAGGGGACCGAGAGCTTTTCGGTTACCGATGCCATAGGCTCAACTCTTTCTGCGCTGGGTACAATTTCAGGTCTTGATGAAGGTTACAGCCGGATATATGAAAAAATCGAAACACTTTCCTACCAACTGGAAGATGTGGTGGAAGAGATAAGAAAAGAAAGGGACAAGGTGGATTTTAGTCCGGAGCTTCTCGAACAGGTGGATGAAAGGCTGGACCTCATATTCAGGTTAAAGAGAAAATATGGAAATTCCATAGAAGAAGTTATCAATTACTGCAAAAAATGTGAGGACGAGCTTAAGGAGCTTATGGACAGCACCGAAATCACCGAGAAGCTCCGATCCAGGCTGGATGCCCTTGAAAAGGATCTGTATGAAGCTGCCTTAAAGCTTAACCAATCCAGAATCAATGCTTCAAAGGTGCTTGAAAGCCTCATCGGAAAGGAACTTGAAGAGCTGGAGATGAAAAACGCCCGGTTTAAGGTAAACATTGAGTTTAATGACGAAAAGGATGCCAGCGGGCAAAGAAAATATACAGCAAATGGACTTGACAAGGTGGAATTTTTGTTTTCTGCAAATGCAGGCGAACCCTTAAAGCCTCTTTCAAAGATAGCTTCGGGAGGAGAAATGGCCAGGGTCATGCTGGCCATCAAAACCATACTTGCAGATGTTGACAGAATTCCTACCCTGATTTTTGACGAAATCGACTCGGGAATAAGCGGCAAAGCAGCAAATAAAGTAGGAGAAAAACTGTCATATATTTCAAGAAAACATCAGGTAATCTGTGTGACCCACCTTACACAGATTGCATGTATGGCCGACAATCATTTTCTCATAGAGAAAACTTCCAGGCAGGGCAATACATACACCATGGTCAAAAGGATAACAGGAGTCCAGAGACGGGATGAGATTGCCAGACTCCTCGGAGGAATAAACATTTCGCCCATAACAATCCAGCACGCCGAAGAAATGCTGAAAAATGCTGAAAAATTCAAAAAACTCCAAATATCA
Source organism: Bacillota bacterium (assembly GCA_023622945.1). Lineage (GTDB taxonomy): Bacteria > Bacillota > Clostridia > Acetivibrionales > JAMNYG01 > JAMNYG01. The sequence continues at coordinate 64,688 of JAMNYG010000144.1, forward strand.
GTGTAATATCTCAATGTTATTCTTTCTTTTTTTAATATTGCCTCCCATGCTTTAAAATGTCTGAATAAATTGTTTTGTTAAAGGTTAACTTAATGCTAGAAATCAATCGTCACGCTTGTCAAATCAGATTGAAAAAGCGTGACTTTTATTATCTGGAGGAAGTAATTCAGACATCAGGAGCGTGGAGAGATGGAATTGCTAAAATCCTACAGAAAATTAATGGCGTTTCTTGCAGTTTGCCTCACGGTGATGCTGGCGGCATATATCCAGACCGTATCAGTATTTCCGACGCGTCTCATCCTCTTCGAAGGACAGGAGTATAAATACAATTTCAGAAATTTATTTCCCATAAGCATAAATGCTGACAAAAGCGGCGTAATACAATTAAAGGGAAACAGTGAAGAAGATTTGAAAAGCATATTTTTATTGTCAAATCCGGTCTCCTTCATAACTCGGGAAAAAGGAACCGTCAACCTGAGCATGAAGATGTTCGGTTTTATACCTGTAAAAAACATGCGTGTGCATGTAGTTCCCAGCATGAAACTGGCGGCTTGCGGGAACACAATAGGCGTAAAATTAAGGATGGATGGAATACTGGTCATAGGAGTGTCTGACGTGGTTACTTCTGAAGGTGTGAGAGTGCTTCCTGCACGTGACGGGGGAATTAAAACGGGAGACATAATCGTTGAGGCAAACGGCAGGAAACTTGACAGCATAGAGAGTTTGGTGGATGTCATTGATAACAGCAAAGGAGAAAATATAAATATTAAGTATAAAAGGGCAAATTATTACGGGAATGCGATAGTTAAACCCGTGATGTCTGCAGATGACAAGAAGTATCATATCGGCCTGTGGGTACGGGACAGTACGGCAGGTATAGGCACATTGACCTTCTATGACCCCGATACGAGATATTTCGGAGCATTGGGTCACGGGATAACCGATATTGATACGGGAATGCTGATGTCGGTAGGCTCGGGAGAAATCCTTGAATCCAATATATTATCCGTGAAAAAAGGACAGCAGGGTGAGCCCGGAGAGTTAAAAGGGGTGTTTCTGGAGAACGGTAATCAGCTGGGGATTATAACCATGAACTCGGAAAACGGTATATTCGGGATTTTGAACAAGGACGTGGCGGGCAGGCTGTCAAACAGAACTTATCCGGTAGGACTGAGGAATCACGTTAAGCTGGGACGTGCAAAGATACTTGCCAATGTTGAAGGTAAAAACGTGGAAGAATACGATATAGAAATACAGAAAATATCAAGGCAAAGTACCTCAGGATCCAAAGGAATGGTTATAAAGATCGTTGACAAGCGGCTTTTGGAAAGGACAGGAGGCATAGTGCAGGGAATGTCAGGAAGTCCCATCATCCAGGACGGACATATTGTCGGAGCTGTAACACATGTCCTGGTGAATGATCCTACAAGAGGATACGGGATTTTTATTGAGAGCATGCTGGCCAACATGAGGGATGCAGTGGAACATAGCCTCAAAAAAGCCGGATGATACGATTTACAAAATGATTGTTGTCAGATGGTTCCGATTGCAAAATGATGATTAGTAATGAGTTAATAGAATAACAAATGAATTAGTATATATAAGACTTATAAAATGACTACTTATATATATAAATGGTAAATTTTCAGGAAATTATTTGAATTTTATTGCCATATGCTTTTTACACCGAAATGATTGCTAATTTAAATATTATTTACTAAAAATAGTAAATTGTTCTTGAATTTTTGTCGAAAGGAAAATATAATAAATATTGTTAGATTATATCTAAAAGCATTTTTTAAGGGGGAGTTGCTTTTGATATCATCAAAGAAGATTACGGTACTCATTGCAGACGACAACCGGGAATTCGGAGATATACTGCATGAATTTCTGAGCAACCAGAGCGATATTGAGGTTGTCGGAGTTGCAAGGGATGGAACGGAAGCGCTGGATCTCATTACAGAAAAAACACCGGATATTGCCATTCTTGACATAATAATGCCTCATTTGGATGGGCTGGGAGTACTGGAGAAGATAAATGAAATGCAACTGCAGAAGCGCCCTTTATTTATTATCCTGTCAGCAGTTGGCCAGGATAAAATAACCCAGAGAGCTTTAGCCCTTGGTGCTGAATATTATGTGGTAAAGCCTTTCGACATGGAAGTTCTTGTGTCAAGGATCAGGCAGCTTAAAGATGCAGGTCCGTCAAGTCCCGTGGTGAAGTCGGAGAGCATGAGCGATGTAAAAACAGTATACCGGACCTCCACACCGAAAAACCTTGAAGCTGAAGTTACTGGAATAATGCACGAAATTGGAGTTCCAGCCCATATTAAAGGTTACCAATACCTCAGAGATGCGATAATGATGGTCGTTAAGGACCTTGACATAATAAACTCAATTACCAAGCAGCTCTATCCTTCAATAGCCAGAGAATACAATACCACACCAAGCAGAGTAGAAAGAGCCATACGTCATGCCATTGAGGTGGCATGGAGCAGGGGTAAGGTAGACGCAATAGATCAACTGTTCGGATATACTGTGAGCCTTGGAAAGGGCAAACCTACCAATTCTGAATTTATAGCCATGGTGGCGGATAAACTCAGGCTTGAACTGAAAGTGGGCTGACATGCTGATGTAAGCATGTAATGACATGTTGTGGTCACAATTACATTTTACAATTTTAATGTGATATGGCAAAAGGCGGATGTATATCTGCCTTTCTGTTTAATAAGGCTTTTTATAGTTTAGATCCGTACATATTGGGGTTTTTTAATCTATAAGGATTTTTTGATTTATTCTTTATGGGGATTTTATTTATCAGATTTTTAGTTTATTATTTAATGGGGGTTTTAATTTGTCTTTGTGAGGGATCTTAATACGGGAGTCCCGGGTTTACGCAAAATAAATTATGGGAAAGGTGCGAAAGAAATGGGAAAAGGGATTAAAATCTGGGCAGTCAACGATGGTGAAAAGATATACAAGACAGACCTTACCAATCCGAACAAGGATAAAAACAGCGTATGGGATGGGCATAAGGTGGGTTTGGTAAGCGGAATGAACGAAACCATAGCTTTTCAGCTTATCGTTGAGAACGGTAATGAACTGGCAAACAACGTAAAGGTTGAAGTAAAGCCTTTTGTAAAATCTGACAGCCAGGGAAGGAAACAGTATCTTGAAGAAAAGACTGAGGTGTTTGTTGAGCACTATCTTTACATTCCGTACAACAGGATCACACCTGTTGCCTGGTTTTTTGCAGAAGGGGCAAGACCCGTCAACAAGCACGGATGGGTGCCCGATGCGTTGATTCCCGTGGATTTGGTTAAGGATATCTCCATACTCCCCGGAGAAAACCAGGGTTTCTGGATTGATATCTATGTACCTCGCAGTGGAGTTTCGGCAGGTGACTATACAAGCGAGGTTGTTGTATCGGTAGCAGGAGAGATATGCGGAATAATACCCGTGGAATTAAAAGTCCTTGACATAGTCCTGACCGATGAGAACCCAAGTCCCAACATGGTGTTTGTAAGCAACCTTGATGAGTATTATCCCGGTTTTAATGGAGACGTACTTGACGAATTCAGGAAGATGGCGCATTCCCACAGATTTGAACTGGTGGGAGCACCGGAGCATACAATGAAGTTTGACAGGGAAAAGCTGGACAGGTTCTATGAAAGATATCTCAGGGACGGAGATAATTTTTATACCTCCAGGAATGGTTATCAGGGCAGTGGCGAAGGTGTAGGCGACAGGCTCTTTCCAATAGGGATGTATGGAATGAATGTATTCGGAGAGTCCGATGAGGAATATGTTTCAGAAGCCAGGAAATGGAGCCGGTGGTTTGAGTCACTGGACTGGAAGGGAACTGCCTTCATATATCTCATAGATGAACCAAGAGAAAAGCACTACGATTTTATAAAGGATCGGGTAAGCCTTTTGCGCCGCAATAATATTAATCTGCCGATATTTATTACGACATCCTATAAGGAAGCCCTTGACGGGTATGTAGACATCTGGAGCGCAGGTCAGGGTACCGACCTTGTAAAGAAAGCTGAGAAGGAGAAGGAAGGACAGAAATTTACCTTCTATAACGGATATGCACCTAGAACTCCCATGGTGGTTCTTGAAGGTGATGCCGTGGATTTCAGGGTTAACCAGTGGATCAAGATGAAATACGATATGGCATTCTATTTCTACTGGCACGGCACCCACTGGAGGCATAACAGGCAAGGACCCAGGGGACATTCATATCAGAATGTATATGGATATCCCATAACTTTCGTGCTGGTGCAAAAGCAACAGGACGAATATGTTTTCGGTGACGCTGCCGGAAAAGTGTACTATGGCAACGGCGACGGAACTTTCTTCTATCCCGGCAGGGATCCTCATTATCCAGAACATGACCTTGGCTACAACGGCCCCATAAGCTCCATCAGGATGAAGAATATGAGACGCGGTGCTCAGGATATCGCTTATATAGATATGGCAAGGAAAGCCGGGTTTGAAAAGGAAATGGAAGATCTCATGAATGAAGCCGTGCCGAGGGCGTTTAATGAAGTGGAAAAACACGAAAAGCCCACATGGTCCCCCGAAGGAAATGTGTGGGACGGCTACAGGTTAAGAATATTGGAGCTTTTGTCCGGTATGAGGTTGAGGAAAAATTGAAACTTGGGTATAAGGTCGAGTAGAATTAAAACTCAGGTATAAGGTGAGAAAAAATTAAACCTGGGTATAAGTTCATGAAAACCCAAAAAGGAAATATAAAAACAAAAATGGTAAAACGAAAATTTGAAAGAGCCGAATAAAGCGGCATTATTAAAAAAGACTGAATATGGCTTTACTGACTGAATTTGCAGAATAAATACGGTTTTGCGTTTTAGCGACAATCCGGACGCATGAATGTTCATGTTGTCCGGATTGCTTTTGATGGGCAAATCACTTAAAAACCTTATGTAAATCACTTTAAATCATTTAAAAACCTTATGTATGAAACGCTTTAAAGGACCTTGTCTGGTTCTTTCCCTCCACTGGCCGATGGACCTGTCAACCTGTTCGAAATGTTTTTCAAGCTTTGATTCCAGTTTTCTTATGTTGTTTTCCACGCATGCCCCCAATTCCAGCTTGGTTTTATAAATTTCCTTTGACAGATGTTCCTTTACAGAATTAACCTCAGATGATACGCATGCCGTCAGCTGTCCTGTAATGCTTTCAAGAAACTCCTTTAATTCGGCAGCCTGATTCCTTTCACTGACTGGTGTTATGGCTGTTGTGTCCGATTCTATTACCACCGGAGGCGGTTCGCTGATTATGTTTTCAGCCTGAAGAATCTTCTTTATGGCTTTAATTTCCAGCCCTTCATCCCTCATGTTCTTTATCTGATACATTAAATTTGCAAGTTCCGGGGTATAATAACGCCTTCCCCTGCTGTCCTTGGGAACGTTTATATTAAACTCCTTTTCGTAATATCTGAGAGCATGATCGGTTATATTTAAACGTTGGCTGAGTTCGGTTATGGTGTATCTGTCTTTCAGCACTTCCATTGAACTGCCCCTCCTTCTTTTCCTGAGAAATTGAAGGCAACCCACCCCAAATAAAGAAACATCGCCGCTTGCAGATGACTATATAATAACATTAATGGGAATATATGTAAACAAAATGGGGCTATTTTCTTAATATTTCCAAGGCCTTTTGGAAATCTTCAGGAACAGGAGAGGTAATTTCAACCCTTTCACGCGTGACGGGGTGTATGAAACTCACCTTGTGGGAATGAAGACATTGCCTGTCTATAAGATCGGTATCCATGCCGGAATAAAGGCTGTCTCCGATAATGGGATGTCCTATGGCCTGGCAGTGAACCCTTATCTGATGGGTTCTCCCTGTTTCCAGCCTGAATTTTACATATGTGGCATTGTCAAGGTATTCTAATACCTGATAATGGGTTATTGCCGGGTAACCTTCGGGGGAAATGTGCCTGAGCATGATGCTGTCCGGCCTGCGTGCTATGGGAAGATCAATGGTGCCGCTTAAATCAGGCAGCAGGCCGTGCACGATGGCAACGTATTCTTTGATGAAGGTTTTATCTTTCATCTGCCTTGTGAGAAACTCCTGAGTATATTGATCCTTGGCAAATAAAATGATGCCGGAGGTATCCTTGTCAAGCCTGCTGACAGGCCTTACTTTTCTTATGGTACCTTGCATATGATAGTGGCGCATCAGGGCGTTTGCAACCGTCCCTCCCGGATGGTTGAAGGTGGGATGAACAACCATGCCGGGATCCTTGTCCAGGGCAACCAGGCATTGGTCTTCGTAAATTATATGTATGGGGATATCCTCGGGTATAACGTCTCCGGCCTCTTCAGGAAAATCTGCAAAAACTTCCAGTACGTCTCCGCTTCTTAAAACATCTACCACCCTGACGGGAACATAATTGCAGAATATACGATTTTGGGTTTTTAACTTCTTAATCAGTCTTTCAGAGATCTGCAGTCGTTTTTTAAGTATGTGCTTTACCGTTTTCCCTGAGTCCTGTTCTTCTACCTGATACTTAAAATACATCAAAATCACCCGTCTTATTATAAACAAAGCCTGTTATATCATGCAATAAGCTCATGAGACCATGAAGGGAGGAAGCAGGCCGGTTGATTGGATGTTGAAATAACCCTTCAACTCATATAGAATAGTTAATGCCGGTTAAATAAGTCTACAGAGGCAATACAGAGATAGTATAGTGGTAAAATATAGAAGCAAAATATAGAGGTAATACCGATGAACAGCAAGATACGGGACTATTTAAAAAATGAATTCGGCATAAGCCAAACTGTTATTGACATTTCCGATTCGGCCGAAAAAGATATCAGTGAGACACTGAAAAAGATTGATGCTGTAAAAGAATATAACCAGGTAAAGGTCATCCGTGCCATGCAGAAGAACAACCTAAGCGACGCCCATTTCGGAGGCACAACGGGTTACGGTTACAATGACCGGGGGCGTGAAGTTCTTGACAGCATATATGCCGATGTGTTCAGAGCCCAAAGCGCCCTTGTAAGGCATCAGATTGTTTCCGGCACCCATGCCCTTGCCCTGTGCATGTACGGGATTTTGAGGCCTGGGGATGAGCTGTTGTCCGTCACCGGAAAACCATACGACACCCTTGAAGAAGTTATAGGAATCAGGGGGGAAGGCCAGGGTTCCCTTAAAGAGTTTGGAATAACGTACAGGCAGGTGGAACTTAAGGATGACGGAAAAATCAACCTGGATGCCGTAGGACCGGCAATAAACCAAAAAACCCGCCTGGTGCTCATACAGCGTTCAAGAGGATATAGCTGGAGGCCTTCTTTGAGCATCGATGAAATTGGAGAGGCCGTAAAATATATAAAAAGCATCAGAAATGACATAGTGGTTATGGTTGACAACTGCTACGGAGAATTTGTGGAGGACAGGGAGCCCACCGAAGTAGGGGCGGATCTTGCAGCAGGTTCTTTAATAAAAAATCCCGGGGGAGGGCAAAGAAGAATATGTGAATATGGCTGCACACAGGCTTACAACCCCGGGACTGGGGAAAGAGGTGGGTTCAACCCTTGGTCAGAACAGGCTTATGCTGCAGGGACTGTTCATGGCTCCTCATGTTGTGGGTGAGAGTCTGAAGGGCGCAGTCTTCTGCGCGGCAATTATGAAAAGGATCGGATTTGAAGTATCTCCCGATTGCTCAGAAAAAAGAGGAGATATAATCCAGGCAATCAAGTTCAACAACCCGGAAAGCCTGATAGCCTTTTGCCAGGGGATTCAGAAAGGCTCGCCAGTGGATGCCTTTGTGACCCCCGAGCCATGGGACATGCCCGGTTATGACTCCCGGGTGATCATGGCGGCAGGTGCATTTGTTCAGGGATCATCCATAGAGCTGAGTGCGGATGCTCCAATGAAACCGCCGTATATTGCATATATGCAGGGAGGCCTGGTTTACGAGCATGTCAAGCTTGGAGTATTGATAGCACTCCAGATGATGGTGAACAGGGGAATAATAAAGTTGTAACCGGTGAGGTTGGATTATGAACAACGGCAAATCGGAAATTGAGAAAAACCAGGAAATTGAGAAAAATCATCATGACAGAAAGGATACCGGTGCACGGAGCAAAAGAATAGGAAACTATGTTCTTGTGTTTTTTCTGCTGTTTTATGTTCCTTCCCTTATTTACTGGATGTATGGCTCGAGTCCCCAAATCGACATCCTGAGGATGGGCACCCTTGAAGATTCGGTAAATGCCGATGGATACTTTATACGGGATGAAGTTCTTCTTGAATCGCCCTTTTCCGGAAGGTGCATTGTTGAGGTGGGTGAAGGTGACAAGATACCTAAAGGATTTAAAGTGGCGACCATCCTGCATCCTGATTATGCAGGCCTTATAGAACGTCTCAATGAAGTAGATCTGGAAATACTTTCCATACAGAAGGAAATGGCCGAAAAGGAACAATTTTTTTCGGAAGACTTATTAAAGTTAGACAAGAACATAGAAGAAAAAATTCGCCTTGTAATACATGAAAGCAGCAAAAACAGTTTCATGGAAATAAAATCAATCAAGGATG
>JAMNYG010000201.1 GCA_023622945.1 Bacillota bacterium
CTGATTTCAGGGAATACCGGCCAGGTACCCATGTCAATGATTCTTTCTATATCCCGTCTTGTAGGGCCGCCTCCGTGATCCCCCACTCCATATACCTTAAGCATGGTGTCAATGTTATGTTGGCTGCAGAATTCAGGCACATAAAATACCATGGAAGGCTCAATGGACGCATTGTACCATATGGGCTCCCTGTAAACCAGCACCGACGCACCTGAAGGTGCCTTCCACCTGTACAGGTTATGGCCGTCATAGCCCCTGCAATGATAGTAGTATTTTATTCCTCCCCTGGCCAGGATCTCGGGCACGTTGACGCTGTGTCCGAAGGTATCCGGCTCAAAATCCAGGTTCAGGGATTCCGGGCTTATGTCCAGGAGTTTTGACAGGTACTTTTTTGTATAGAGGATATGTCTTGCATGGCTCTCACCTGAAGGTATGTTCTTGTCGGCTTCCACCCAGGTGGATGCTGTCACTTCCCAGCGTCCTTCCTTTACCCTTTGCTTGATTTCCTCAAGCATATCCCTGTCGTATTCTTCCACTATCCTGTATACCGATGCCTGGGACTGGGAAAATTTAAAGTCAGGGTATTCCTCCATAAGGTCCAGCATGGTCCTGAAGGTATCAAGGGTAATGGAGACGGTTTCATCCCAGCGCCACATCCAGTTCATGTCGATATGGGCGTGAGCGGCGCAAATCATTTTAAATCTCCTGGCAGCGGGAGCAATATCTTTTATCATTTCCTCGGCTTTTAGCGCTAACGCCTTTGTAACAGCACCTTCAGAAGCATACCTCTCCGTCAGAAAATCCAATGCCCGTCCTATCAGATCATCGTATTTCCCTCCGTCCAGTCTGGAAATGCCGCAGGCATACTGAAGCTGGGCAAGAATCCTTTCACTCCAGTATCCTTTTGCCATCATCCTTTTGGCATCAGCCAGTTTTGCACCAATGGTTGCCATATGCGCCCTCCTTTCAACATTGCCAGTGAGTTTGGAGCCTTCCTCCCGAGTGAAAAAATGTCCCGGTTAACTGCGAGTGAAGAAATGCCCCGGCTACCTGGAGAAGCGTCGCCGTTTCGCTCACTGAAACCTATTCCCGGCAGTGCGGGTCAAACCTGAAATATCCCTTCCCTGAGTATCTCGCAAACCGTAGGATGCGGGAAAACAAGTTTTTTGATATCATCGATCTCCATGCCTGTTTCTATCATCATTCCTGCACCATAAATGATTTCCGAGGAATAATTGCCTATCATATGAGCACCTATGAGCCTGTTATTAGCCTTATCAATAATGAGCTTGCAAATACCGTCCCCGCCCTCGTTTTCGGCAAGGTATCTTCCGCTGTAACGCATTGACAGCTTTATGACTTTGAAATCAATATTCTTCCGGGCTGCAGTCTCCTCGGTCTCACCTACACCTGCCACCTCAGGATTGGTATAAATCACATACGGTATGGTATCATACCTCATATGGTCGTCTTTCCCCAGCATATGGCTTACGCAAACCTCTGCTTCACGGTATGCTGTATGGGCCAGCATGGAAACTCCGTTCACATCTCCTGCAGCGTATACACCGGGAACGTTGGTACGGCCTATGTCGTCAACTTTAATCCTGCCGTTTTCTGTTTCAACGCCTATCCTTTCAAGCCCCAGTCCGTCAACCACCGGCTTGCGTCCCACACTCATAAGCATCTTTTCCGCAGGGATTTCATTCCTTACCCCGTCCGATTCATATGCCACAAAGCCGTCGCCTATTTCAACCACCCTGGAATTCAGCCTGAACTCAACGCCCTTTTTCTTATAGTTCTTCATCAATATCCCGGATATTTCCCTGTCGGTGTTTCCTGCAATGTGATCCAGCATTTCGATTACTGTTACCTTGCTTCCGGCAGAATTGAAATAAGAAGCCATCTCAAGGCCTATAACCCCACCGCCGATAACCACAAGGCTGGAAGGCACCGATTTTATATCCAGTATCTCCCGATTTGTAAGAACAAATCCCCTGTCAAGACCTTCTTTTACCCCTGCAACAGGGGGCACAACCGGAGCTGAACCGGTGGCAATAAGCAGCCTTTGTCCGGTAAACACCTGGTCGTTTACCTTTACTTCAAATCCCTCATGGTTCCTTCCCATGATTTCTCCAAAGCCCTCAACCACCGTAACCCCGGCGTTTTTCAGCTGTGACTTTATTCCTGCTGTCAATGTTTTTACCACCTTGTTTTTTCTTGCAACGGCAGCACTGTGGTCAAATACTACGTTTTCAGCCTTTACACCGTATTTTTGTCCCTCTTTTGCATAGTCCAGGATTTTGGCGGAATACAGGAGAGCTTTTGACGGGATGCAGCCTTCATTAAGGCACACGCCTCCTATAAATCGCTTTTCCACAAGAAGGACTGACAGTCCCCCGTGTCCTGCCCTTTCAGCCGCCAGGTAGCCGGCCGGCCCTCCTCCTATGACAATAAGATCATATATCAATCTGATCATCCCCTTGTTTTTTAATCAAAAATGTCCAAATCCCTGCTAATCCAATGAGCCGGGATACAGAGCCTTATCCGCATGGTAAGAGCTTCTGACAAAAGGCCCGGATGCCACATGTTTAAATCCCATCTCAAGAGCGGCTTTTTTATATTTTTCAAAAACATCCGGGTGTACATATTCCACTACAGGATGATGCTTTGAGGAAGGTGCCAGATACTGACCCACCGTCAGCAGGTCACAGCCTGCCTTTCTCAGATCTTCAAAAACCGACAATACTTCTTCTTCCCTTTCCCCAAGCCCTACCATAATACCTGATTTGGTCAGTATGTCTGAATTTGCCGTCTTTACATCAGCCAAAAGCTTTACGGACCTTTCGTACACGGCCATAGGCCGCACTTCCCGGTAAAGCCTGGGTACGGTTTCGACATTATGGTTTATGACCTCAGGTTCTGCATCTATGACTTTTTTCAGGGCTTCCAGGTCTCCCTTGAAGTCCGGAATCAGCACCTCAACTGAAACTTCTGGGTTTAGTTCTCTTACCTTCCTTATGACATCTGAAAAATGGCCTGCTCCTCCATCGGGCAGATCGTCCCTTGTGACAGACGTTATGACCACATGCTTAAGATTCAGTTTTTTTACTGCCTGGGCCACATGCAAAGGTTCCCGGTCGTCCACCGGCCGGGGAATTCCTTTTTCTACATCACAAAAAGTACAGTTCCTGGAACAAACATTTCCCAGTATCATGAACGTAGCCGTTCTTCTTGAAAAGCATTCCATCAGATTCGGGCAACTGGCATGTTCACACACGGTATGAAGTGAAAGACTTTTCAGCACATTTTCCACGTAAGTCTTGTTTTTGCTGCCCTGGATCTTTATTTTGAGCCATTCCGGCTTTCCTCTGTACATTTTATCCCTCATTTAAAATTTATTGTTTCCGCCTTATAACTTATATTGGTTTAATCTCTTTTTATCCCGGAAGGAAATGATATGCAGTAATAACTATCGCTTCATATCATTTTTTCCTGTATACAGACATACTAAATTGGTTAAATTACTGCAGGCACTTCAATATTTTATTTCAGGAAATTCTTATCAATATCTCTTCCTTTTCCACTTTCTCAGGCGTGATATCAAAAACTTTACAGAAGTATTGGGCGGTCATGTCGACCAGTTTGTCATAATCCTGCCGGATGCCCGTAAGTTTTTCAAGGGATGTAACACCCCTGTCGGACAGTCCGCACGGCACAATCCATTTAAAGTGCTCCAGCTGCGTATTGACATTGAAAGCAAAGCCATGCATGGTTACCCAACGTTTCACTGCAATGCCTATGGCAGTTATCTTTTCATTTCCCACCCATACACCGGTATACCTGTCATCTCCTGCTTCAGCCGATATTCCATACTCTTTATCCAAAAGGGATATAAAAACTTTCTCTATCCTTTCCACAAATCCCTTTATGCTCCTGCCGTAATTCTTTAAATCCATTATGGGATATCCTACGATCTGCCCCGGGCCATGATAGGTAACGTCTCCTCCCCGGGAAACATTATATACTCTTACACCAAGGGAATGGAGTTCTTCGGATGAGATAAGTATGTTTTCCTGTTTGCCATTCCGTCCAACAGTGATTACCGGAGGATGCTCCACAAGCAAAAGGGTATCCTCAACCCTGCCATGCTGTACAGCTCCATGAAGCCTCTCCTGGATTTCAAGAGCCTCCATGTAGTCCATTCGCCCGAGATTGACGATGTTTATTCTCATAAAAATTCTCCCGTAAGATGAATTGGATTCCGCATTCAATAAATGACATGAGTATTATAACATAAAAGTACATTGTATTTAATGTGAGATTGGTGAAGTAAGGAATTACACCGCCGAAAAAAATATTTACAAATAATTCCGTGGAATCGATTTATTTATACCGGTAAATTGATTTTGCCACATCCCGATAGAACCGCATAAAACATCCTGCTGTAGTCTTCTGAGCTAAAGGAAGGGTGAACTTTGCTATGGTATGATGCCTTTTTTCATCGTCCCTGATATCTTTTAACCTTGAGTATATCTTGATGGCATTTCGGGCGCTGCATTTTACCGCCTCTTCGATGCTGCTTATATAGTAACCGCCTTTATCAGCCTTATATGCCGGGGTACTGTGGTAGGCACGTTTTATGAAGTTTTCATACTGCCTGTGATTGTCAAGGAGCCTGATGTTTGCATGCTGCGGTACTGACATGTCCTGAACAAGATGGACGGTTGCCCCCAGGTAAAACATGGATTTTTCATTATCCCCTTTCTTCCATTCTTCAATAGCGTTTTTGTAATATTTTAACGCAAGGACCAGGGCATTATTGCTGCCGTACAGGCCCCTGTTTCTCACAGGGTTGTAAAAATGCCCCATGCTTTTAAAGTCCTGGTCAGCCCACACCACGCCCTCATCCAGGTATTCAATATAATCGCTGAAAAAACAATTGGCGTCAAGAAATCCGTCATTTTTCAGTATCTCAAGAGCCTGGGCATTTATATTCCTGTGTATCAGGCATTCGGTTTGTATTATGTTCTTCTTCAGAGGATTTATTACCATTACAGCATATCTGACGAGTTTGCCGTAAACTTTTTCTATCCTTCCCTGCATGTTATGCTCCCTTAATCAAAGTCTTATTAAAATAATTAAAGTCTTATTCCAAAGTTGATTCTTTAGCCTTTTTTATTGTGCCCGGATTAAAAAATTTCTCTCGGGAAGGAACGGCTCAAAAAATCAGTTCATTTGGATTAGACAGGATTTACATGAACCACCACGTCTTTCACGTTTTTATAATTTTTTACTTTGGCACGTATTTTCCCGGCTATGCTGTGGCTTTCATTCACAGTCATATCCCCGAGAACCGATATTTTTACAATCAGTATGTATCCTATGCCCACCGGCTTTGCAGAAATATGATCAATATGATCCACTCCGTCTATGCTTTGTATGATTTCCTCAATGTCTTTTTTAAAGCTTTCGCTTATATTTGTATCCATCAGCACCTTATATGCGCTATGAAAGAATCAAAGTGGATGAAGTGACGAAAATATCATTCCTATGGTCCTCTGCATTTGCCATCACAAGCAGGTTATCCTCTCTGCGGCCTATGTTTCTTGCCTGAATGAAGAGGAAAAGCTTTAATATTACAGTCAGGACGGCTACGGCAACAAGCCACCAGGAGAAATCAACAATCTGCCTTTTAAGAATAGCCCCAAAAGCATTCTTAAAAGTTTCAACGGCTACAACAAGAAGTGAAAAGCTAATTATCATGGAGAATATATATTCGGCCTTGCCATGGCCGTATGGGTGTTCCTTGTCTTCCGGACGGCCCGCAATCTTGTTGCCTATATATGTCATAAGGGAAGAGAAAACATCCCCTGCGCTGTTAAAGGCCTGGCTTCTCCCCAGATAACCTGCCGTAAGCTTACAGATCATCAGTAAAACATTGGCTCCGATGCCCTGAATAGCGACCCTTTGGGTCAGTACGTATCTGTTCATGAAATTTCACCTTGCAAGTTTTAATTACTTTCCAATAAGATATTGCTTTCAAATAAGATACCACAAAACGATAGTGTCTTGTCAAGTGGTGTAAAATGATTTCTACTTTATCATACATTCACCTCATTTATGTAATAATGCAACTGGCGTCAATGTAAACTCCCTTATTGATGTAATCTTTGACATAGATTCCAAACTAAAATAGCGCCGCCCTACTTTCCATTCATCATTTTGTTCTATGAGCATTGCCCCTACCAGGCGGATAACCGCCTCACGATTAGGAAATATGCAAACAACATCCGTGCGACGGCGAATCTCGCGGTTAAGCCTTTCCAACGGGTTTGTGGAATGTATCTGTGCCCAGTGTTCACGTGGAAAAGCCATATATGCCAAAATGTCATCTTCAGCTTCTTCAAGAATTTTCATTGCTTTAGGAAAACGACCCTTGAGCTCATCCACTACATGCCTTAACTGTTCCCTTGCCGATTCTTGGTCATTCTGGGCAAATATCGTCCGGATAATCGAAGATACCATTCCCTGATAATTCTTCGGTACTTGACTTAATACATTTCGCATAAAATGAACCCGGCACCTTTGCCATGCACTCCCTGTTAAAATCTTCTTTGCTGCAGCCTTCAGCCCCTCATGAGCATCGCTGATAACTAGTTTCACCCCTTTTAGTCCCCTTGCTACAAGCCCCCTTAAAAACTCTTCCCAAAAGGCTCCATCTTCACTCATCCCAACATCAAAGCTTAATATCTCACGTTCACCGTGTTGGTTGACCCCTATGGCTATTACAAGCGCCATGCTGCACACTCTGCCCCCTTCTCTAACCTTGGGAAAAGTGGCATCTAACCATAGATAGGGATATTCTCCGTCAAGCCTACGATTCTTGAATTCTTCTACAAAATCATCCAATTGCTTGCTGATCCTCGATACTTCACTTTTATCTATCCCTTTCATTCCAAGAGCTTCTACCAATTCGTCTACTTTTCTTGTACTTACTCCATGAACATAAGCCTCCTGGACAACATTCAACAAAGCTTTCTCTGACATTTTCCTTGGCTCCAGAAGACTGGGGAAATAACTTCCGTGCCGTAACTTGGGAATGCTTAACTGCAATGTACCAACCCTGGTGTCCCATTCTCTTAAGCGATAGCCATTTCGATAATTGTTTCGATTATCATTCCTTTCATATTTTTCAGCGCCAATTATAGATGTAACTTCTGCATCCATTAGAGCATTAATAAGCAATGTTAATGCTTCTTTCAAAAAATCTTTATCTTTTTCAACTACATACTTGCTAAGTTGCTCCAGAAGTGTCATTCTATTACTAGTAGCCACGGTATGACCTCCTCTACTTTATTGTTTTTGGGATTCTTAATAAAGTAGAAATCATATCGTGGTTACTTTTGTCAAGAATATTCCACGAAATTTACACCACTACT
>JAMNYG010000035.1 GCA_023622945.1 Bacillota bacterium
GCAAGATGAAGTGCATAAGACGGGGTACATGCCAGGATGGTGGTTCCGAAGTCTTTCATAATCTGGACCTGTCTTTTTGTATTCCCTCCTGAAATGGGAATAACAGACGCTCCGATGCGTTCTGCTCCATAATGCACTCCCAGGCCACCGGTAAAAAGTCCGTATCCGTATGCTATCTGGATTACTGAATTCTTATCCCCTCCAGCACATGTCAAGGTCCTTGCCATCACTTCTGCCCATGTGTCAAGGTCCCTTCTTGTGTACCCTACCACAGTTTGCTTTCCTGTTGTGCCGGAAGAGGCGTGGATTCTGACTATTTCACTTAACGGAACCGCAAACAGTCCGTATGGGTAGTTGTCCCTTAAGTCCTGCTTGTAAGTAAACGGAAGTTTTTTGAGATCCTCTATCGTTTGTATGTCACTTGGTTCAATGCCCAGCTTTTGCATTTTGTCCCTGTAAAACGGTACATTATGATATACCCTGTTTATCATCCTCACCAATCTGTCAGACTGCACCCTGGACATTTCATCCCTCGACATACATTCATATGTCGGGTTCCAATACTTCATAAAAATACCTCCCTAAAACCTGATGTTAATAATTTTATATATAGTGCCTACCTTCTTCCCCCCGCGGGAAAGGCTTTTAGGGATTACGGACATACCGCCCCACACAAAAGCAAAAATAGGCTTGTTTACAACATATACTGGTTATCATCAGGCGTTATAACCTGCTTCAAAAGCTTTTATATTCACATCAACGAATTTTTGGGGAACCACTTCCTTTATGGTTTCAATCCATACTTCCTTTTCAATATCGGTAGATTTGGCCATAACTCCTATCAGCACCACATTCACCGTTCTTAAATTTCCGCAGCTTTTTGCTATCTGAAGGGCATCAACGGCAATGGTATTGGGATAGTTTACTTTTATTTTTTCAATTATATTTTCAGGATACTTTGCGACGCCTGTTATGACCGGCATAGGATCTATTCTCTGATCATTTACTATAAGCTTTCCATCTTTCTTAAGGTGATCTATCCATCTTAGAGCTTCAAGCTTTTCAAAGGCCAGGATGATATCTGCCTCACCTTTTTCAACTATAGGTGAATACACTTTGTCGGCAAGCTTTACATAAGTGACTACGCTTCCGCCTCTCTGGGACATTCCATGAACTTCCGACACCTTTACATCGTATCCTTTTTTTAATGCAGCCGCACCAAGTATCCTGCTGGCAAGCAGTGTCCCCTGTCCCCCTACTCCTACGATCATGATACTTATCTTATTCATTATATTCACCTGCTTTCTCAATAGCATTGAAGCTGCAAAGTTTGGTACATAATCCGCATCCTACGCAAAGAGCATCATTTATCTCTATCCGGTCTCCTTTGTTGGCTATGGAAGGACAACCTATGGTAAGACACCTGCGGCATTTCCTGCATTTATCCACGTTTATTTTCATGGGGCTTCCGTGTTTGACACGCTTAAGCAATGCACATGGACGCTGGGCAATGATTACTGAAGGCTCATCCGCCTCTGTTTCTTCCCTTACCACCTTTTCAAATTCCTGCAGATCATATGGGTCAACAACCCTTACTCTCTCTATTCCTATTGCTTTTGCAAGCATCACCAGGTCTGTCTGTTTTGTGGGTTCACCCTTTATGGTATATCCCGTCGTCGGGTTGTCCTGATGTCCTGTCATACCGGTTATGGAATTATCCAGGATTATTACCGTTGAATTGCTTTTATTGTATACAACATTAATAAGGCCCGTTATTCCCGAATGGATGAAAGTGGAATCACCTATAATGGCTACCGTTTTCTTTCCAAATTCCTTTCCCCGTGCTTTCTCCATTCCATGAGCCATGCCTACACTTGCTCCCATGCAGACACAGGTATCCACCGAATCCGTGGGAGGTGTGGCACCTAAAGTATAGCATCCAATATCTCCGCTGACAGTCAGTTTAAGTTTTTTCAATACATAAAAAGTACCTCTGTGTGGACACCCGGGACACATGACCGGAGGTCTTACAGGAATAGGCTCATCAGGAAAACTTGACGTCTCCTGCCTGATTCCAAGAATTCTTTCCTTTATCAACTGGGAGCTGTATTCGCCGGTTACGGGAAGACATTCCTTCCCTATAACTTTGATGCCCAACTTTCTGACATGATCTTCAATAAAAGGTTCAAGCTCCTCAATAACATAAAGGGTTTTTACTTCTTTCGCAAATTCGGCAATTAGTTTGTCAGGAAGGGGATAAACCATACCTATCTTAAGATATGAAACATTACCGAAAGCTTCCCTTGCATACTGATATGCTATTCCGCCGGCAATTACTCCGATATCTTTACTTCCCCATTCTATGACGTTCAGCCCGCACGTGTTGGAGTACTCCCTTAAAAGGGCCATCCTTTTTTCCACTTCAACATGCCTTTTCCTTGCCATCCCCGGCATCATTACATATTTGGCAACATCTTTTCTGTATTCCTTGAGCCTGTAATCAATTCTTTCTTCCATTTCAACCAGGCTCCGGGAATGGGATATTCTCGTCGTCAGCCTTAATATTACCGGAGTATCAAACTGCTCGCTGATCTCAAAGGCCAGTTTTATAAAGTCCCTGCATTCCTGGCTGTCTGCAGGCTCAAGCATTGGGACCTTGGAAGATCTTGCGTAAAACCTGCTGTCCTGTTCATTCTGTGAGCTGTGCATACCGGGATCATCGGCCACTACTATCACGAGACCTCCGTTGACCCCTGTGTAAGATGCCGTAAAAAGAGGATCTGCAGCAACATTGAGACCTACGTGTTTCATGGAACATATTGCACGGGCACCTGCAAAGGACGCTCCGATTGCCGTTTCCAGGGCCACCTTCTCATTGGGTGACCATTCGCAATACACCTCATCATATGTTGCTAAGGTTTCGGTTACTTCGGTGCTGGGCGTGCCAGGATATGCAGCGGCTACCGTCACGCCTGCTTCGTAAGCTCCCCTGGCTACAGCCTCATTGCC
The DNA here is from genome assembly GCA_023622945.1 of Bacillota bacterium. GTDB lineage: Bacteria > Bacillota > Clostridia > Acetivibrionales > JAMNYG01 > JAMNYG01. The sequence continues at coordinate 3,010 of JAMNYG010000035.1, forward strand.
GAGCATAAGTTTCTTCATTCAGATTTGCCCCCTGTAAAAATAATATTGACGGTTAAGATATCAGTTTGCATCACGGCACTGACATCTTAACCGCTGTCATGGTCTTGGTTTTTTGTATATTCTCTGAAGACATACTTTTATATTATCTTAACAGTAAATTCATCTATATTATTTTTATAGTAAACTTTTATGAATCATGCGTCAAGTTCCTGGGTTTTTAATTTCTTGTTAAAAATACTCTCCACATAGCTTTGAGGCAGCTTGGAAGTGAAAAAGCTTACCGCGGGAACAACCGCCAGTGAAACCAGCATTGCAACCGAACCGATGATGGGTGCATACTGTGCGTTCATTCCATATATAAGAGTTCCTCCCAATGAGCAACAAAGTCCTGAAATAAACCCTGCCCAGGCTCCTGCCTTAGTAGCGTTTTTCCAGTAGAGACCGTACAGGAAAGGAGCCAGAAAAGCGCCAGCAATAGTTCCCCATGAAAATGACATAAGGGTAATTATGGCATTGGGAGTTGCGGCTACCAGGAAAGACAGGGTTACAAATGTGACACACAATATCCTGGTAATGAGCATTACGTTTTCCTTTTTCATGTCGGGGAAAAATACTCCCTTTAACAGGTCCAAAGATATGGCCGAGCTTGAAACAAGCACCAGGGACGACAGAGTTGACATGGAAGCCGAAAGCAAAAGTACGACCACCAGCACCATTAATGATTCCGGAAGGGCATAATTGAGTACCTGAGGCATCACCATGTCATAGTTGGGGGCTCCGTTAACCATCGGAGGAGTATTATTAAGGAACAATCGCCCGAAAGCTCCTATAAAATATGATCCGCCTGCAATTATCAAGGCGAAAACCGTAGAGACGATGGTTCCCCTTTTAATTGCATCATCATCTTTAATGGTATAGAACTTATGGACCATCTGGGGAAGCCCCCACGTCCCGAGGCTGGTCAGTATTACCAGGGAAAGGAGATTAAAGGGATTATCGCTGAATATCTTAACCAGGCCCAGCCCATCTCCGGGAATGGAGCCAAGTCTTGCAATCCCTTCCTTAAGACCTCCGACAGCATCGTGGCTTACTATAAAGAATACCATCAGCAGCAAACCTGCAAGCATTATGATTCCCTGTATAAAATTGTTTATTGCAGTTGCCACATACCCGCCTATCATCAGGTATATTCCTGTAAGAACCGCTATTGCCACCATGCAGTAGATATACGGCACATTGAAAACCATTTCAAAAAGGTAACTTAATCCCTGATAGACGGAAGCCGAATACGGCACAAGAAATACGAAAATGATAACAGCGGTAACAATCTTCATCGCCCTGCTGTTGTAGCGTTTTTCGAAAAATTCAGGCATGGTGGATGCATTTAACTCGTGAGTCATACTGCGGGTTCTCTTTGCAAGGATAAGCCACGCAAGAAGGCTCCCTATAATGGCATTTCCAATACCTATCCATGTTGCCGAAAGACCGAAACTCCATCCGGATTTGCCGGCATACCCTATAAAGATTACCGCCGAAAAATAAGTGGTTCCGTAAGAAAAGGCCGAGATCCATCCTCCCATGTTTCTTCCGCCCAACAGGAAATCATTTACGCTTAAAACTTTCTTTTTGCTGTAGATTCCTACTCCGATCATGACGGCAAAAAAGAGCACAATAAAGACATACTTCATCATAACTACCATCCTTCCATTCTGCATAGTTTACAGTCATGCATATCCTGCCGTTTTTCCAGACTGCGGAATGTATGCATAACTAATAATCATAATTTTACAATAAATCCAGAGAAAAAAAAAGAAGGAATTAACTCATCCTTCTCATTTGATGCATGGAATTTTCAAGGTTCTTTAGTTTAAGAATTATTTCTTCAATTTCCTCTTCATTTTTTTCCCGGTTTAATCCGGAAGCAATATTATCGTATATTTGGTCCAGTTCTTCTTTCAATGTTTCAAGGAGGTCTATAACAACCAGCCTTCTGTAACTTGTTTCGCTGAAGGCTTTTCCTCTGTCCCGGACTTCTCCTTCATAACTGATTGAATACGTGCTTCCTCTCTCCGGAATAATAGTATCAATTCCGAATTTTTCTCTGATGGTTTCGGAGAAATCCTGCAGTGTATTTCCTTCGCCATGTACAACAAATATCTTTTTAGGCTTTATTTCAAAGTTTCCTATCCATTCAAGCAGGCCATTTAAGTCAGCATGCCCGGAAAAGCCCTCGATTTGCACAATACGGGCATTTACATGGATCTCCTCGCCGAATATTTTGACTTTTTTGGCTCCGTCAACAAGTCTTCTGCCCAGGGTCCCCTGAGCCTGATAACCTACAAATATGACGGTGTTTTCTTTCTTCCAGAGATTATGCTTCAGGTGATGTTTAATCCTTCCTGCATCGCACATCCCGCTGGCGGAAATTATTATCATGCTTCCCTGCCTTGTGTTGAGGGCTTTTGACTCTTCAGCCGTCCTGGTAAACTGAAG
>JAMNYG010000030.1 GCA_023622945.1 Bacillota bacterium
GCAGTCGATCACCTTTTGGGCTACCTTCGCTGCATCTTTTCCGGATCTTAGCCTTGGCAGAAGTATGGTGAACTCGTCTCCACCAAGACGGGCTATGGTATCACCTTCACGAAGACATTTTTTCAATCGCAGGGAAACTTCCTTCAGGAGCTTGTCTCCTATTGTATGTCCAAGGGTGTCATTGACATTCTTAAACCTGTCCAGGTCCAGAAAAAGTATGGCAAGCAATTCGTTATTCCTGTGTGCATGTATGATAGCCATTTTAAGTCTGTCGGTAAACAGAGCCCTGTTGGGCATATCGGTAAGGGAGTCATAGTAAGCCAGATGATTTATGATTTCTTCTTTCCTCTTGCGTTCTATTGCTACTGCTATCTGAGTGGATACATATTCCATGAATTCAAGGTCTTTCTGGCTGTATGTAATGCTTTCGGAGTAACTTTGCACTGCCATTACACCGATAATTCTGTTCTCTGCCTTAAGAGGTGTACCAAGCCATACGTTGGGAAGAGGGCCGTTAACTTCTATCTGGCCGGCATCCACTAAAGATTTCAGTAATGCTTTATCGGCCAGCAATGATTTTCCTGACTTAATAATGTACTCCGTCAACCCTTTTCCGTTTTTTCTTGTGACAGGGGGTTTAAGATCCTTTTCCCGGAGATTTTCATCCACATAGTAGGGAAAGTTTATATGGTCCAGAGATTCATCGTAAAGAGCAATGTAAAAATTGCTGGTGTCTATTATGGTGCCAAGCAATTTGTGAATGTACCTGAAAAGAGCCTCCAGGTTTGTGCTTTTGTTGGTTGCTTCAGCGATCCGATAAATTATATGCTGCATTCTTTCTGCCCTTTTTTGTTCAGTGACATCCTGAAATACCCTTACAGTCCCTATTATTTCACCTGCTTTGCTGCGAATGGGGGCTTCCAGGTTGGTAATTGTATGCTCGGTACCGTTCTTTGAAACGAGAATTGTATCAACAGTGCAGGAGGAAATTTCATTTTCATGGACAAAATTATAAAAAGGGCCTTCAGAAGAGTATACTTTTTTTTGGCTTCTAATTATAAATATTTCATCTATTTGTTTACCTAAGGCCTCCGATTCGGTAAATCCGGTGAGTTCCTGAGCCTTATGGTTTATATATGTAATGCGTCCTTCAGTATCCGTTGTGATGATCCCGTCGCGTAAGCTGGAGAGGGTTACATTCAACCACTTCTGCTGATTGCTGAGAAACTCATACGATTGGATTATTTTTCTTTTGATATGTATTATATATAATCTCAGTAAAACAAAAATAGAAATTGTGAACAGCAAAATCATCAATAAAATAAAAAACAGGTCAAATTCTTTATTCATTTTAGGGTATGTCCCTTTACATAAAATTAAAATATGCACATGTTAATTATAGCATATTCAAACAATCTTTTCTAGGTTTCACAGTGATTTGGCAGAAAAAAATGAAATGCTTGACATATATTACATATATAGGGACTTGTCAATTTTATTAATAATTTTAATTATACTTATTATAATTGTAAGAATTTATATATTAAAGATTAATACTTGTAAAGATTTATATTTACAAAGATTCATTAACATGTGTTTTTTCATTGCTGACCAATTTCTTCATAAATAAGATGCCGAAAAAGGCTACGGCAGCAAAAGCAGCCAGGGAGTTATAGAGGAAGACTTGCTTTATTCCCAGTAAATCGCTTGCAAAGCCTCCCAGCACGCTTCCGATAATCCTTGCCACTCCCATGCCGACAACACCTGCTGCAGCCTGGCCTGATGCTCTTAATTCCTTTGGAATGGTTCTGTTGATATATGTAGCCATGGTATAGGAAAGCACGATGAAAGTAAAACCGTGGAGAAGCTTGACCAGGCTGTACCGGACAGAAGCAGTGTTTTTCTTGATCCGAGCCTGGACAGTATCTTTTCGGCAAAAATCAGGAAAGGTATTTCACTGAGAGCTGATATGAGAAATGCCAGCCCTAACATGGTTGTATCAGCACCCAGTTGTTTGTAATATATAGGGAAAAAGCTGTAATAGAACCCAAGGGTTCCCTGTATGATCAGCGTGTATGCCAGCATCATCGTAAGCTCAGGGTATTTGAATACCTTGAGAAAAGAGAGTTTTTCGCCTCTTGATTGGTGGCCCTTGACTTTGGGAAGGGAAAATGCTGTTAAGAAAGCCAAAAAAGATACCACGAAATAAATCGGGAAAATTAAATTTAGGCTGATTCGTGTCAGTGAACCGGTTACAACGGACATGATGGCAAATCCTATGGTGCCTGCCATTCTGACAGGTCCGAACCTCCAGCCTGAATTGTAAAGATATTCAAGGGTTATTGCATCGCTTACTGAAGTTACCGAGGTTTGAAACAGCATAAAAAGCGAAATCACTGCAAAAAGGTAGAAATAATTTGTGGAGACGCGATATAACAGTATTGTCAGAGAACTACCCAGAAGAATTATTTTCAAAATAGTGTTTTTGTATGTTGCCCTGTCACAGGCCGACCCCCAAATGGGCTGTGAAATAATTGTCATGAAAGGTCCAAGGGCCAGCAATGTTCCTGTGGCAGATTCGCTAAAACCCGTATTATCCAGATACACCGGAATAAATGTATTGTATACTGCATTGCACATGTAGATAAGAGCATATAAAGCAAAGAATTTGTATGGAAATCTTCCGAGCTCCGGCCATATTTATCATGCAAGGGGATATTTATTATGCAAGAAATTCAAAAAGTTCCAGCCTTTCTCCGCTTGGTCCTCTGAAGAATATCACCTGGGCGCCGTTAAACAGCTTTTCCAGTTTGATTGGTTTTTCGGTTTCAAATTCTATGCCTTTGGCTTTAAGTTGGGATACTAACTCATCAAGGTTCTTAACCTCGATTGCAATATGATCCACACTGCCTGCATTACCCTGTTTTGCGAGGGATTTGTCCGAAGGTTCCAAAAGCTCAATAACCATCCCGTTAAGACTTATAAAGGCGATTTTAAGCCATGCATTGTTTGGTTTCGGAGATATTGTCTCGTAATCCAGTTTGAAGTTAAGGTTATTGATGTAAAAATCTTTTGATTTTTCAATATCCTGAGTATAAAGTCCGATATGGGCCAATCCTTTAAAATTGCTCATGTTAAAACCTCCGTGTATGGTCATTTGTGAATTTTGCTGTTTGCCAGCAGTATAATTAAAAATTATACTATTATGGTAAGGAGTATTCAAGTATGGTAAGGCGCATTCAAGGCATTATATTTAGTTTTCAGGAATCAGCCACTCCAGGAATTTTACATAATACCTGGTGAAAGGCAGAAACAGAACTGCGCTTAGAACATTGAACAATGTGTGGGTGTTGGCCACAAGCCTGGAGCTGTCGTGCCCCGCCAGGGAAGTTACAAAGCGAACCAGTTTCATAAATGGTGTGAATGCCATAAATACTATGGCAACTCCTATTATATTGTACAGGGTATGTGCCCAGGCCGTCCGGCGCGCATGAATATTTGTGCCTATGTTTGCCATCTGGGCCGTTATACAGGTTCCTATGTTATCGCCCATGGTTAAGCCTACTGCTGCTTCAAAACTTATGAGACCCGCGTTGAAAAGCACTATTGTAAGCCCTACAGTTGCACTGCTGCTATGAACAAGCATGGTGGCAACCATGCCGATTAGCAGTCCCATCAGAGGATTGTTCCCGTACTTTTGAAATAATTTAAATGCCAGACTGTTTTCCCGTATAAGCGGAACGCCGGAATTTAGGATTAACAGTCCAAGAAGCATAAGGCCAAATCCTGTTACTGCGGTACCAACGTTTGAAAGATTCCTTTTCCGGAAAAGAAACTTTATGGTAAGACCCAGAAGTATGACAGGAAGTGCAATACCGGTAATATTAAAGGACATCAGTTGAGCGGTAATGGTAGTCCCGATATTTGCACCGTATATTATGCCTACAGCCTGGGAGAGTTTTAATATACCTGAATTGGCCAGACTTACGGTTATAAGGGTTACAGCGGTACTGCTTTGGGCCAGGGCGGATGTAATGATTCCGGTTATAAATGCAGTAACGGTATTTCCTGCAAAAAGCCTGAGCACCTTTTCCATCATGAAGGTGTTGGCTTTTTCCAATCCCCCGGTCATTACGTTAACTCCCTGCACGAGGATAATTGCACCTGATATGAAATTAAGCAGAATTATTAAAGCTATTTGCACCTCAGAACCTCCGTTTCCAATGTTATCAATAAAGAATAAGCAGACCTTTCCTAAAATAGAACCTGACAGATATTGCTGATATATCTTGTTTTGCCGGCACAGGAGCGGAAAATGGCCTGGAGGAATCACATGAAAATGTCATGCAGAAATAGCAAGGATATAGTATGTAGGAATAACCTGGAAAAAAGTATGCAGGAATAACCTGAAAATGATGCAGAGGATTAGCATTGAGGGAGTATTAAATATGAATATGCATAAAAGCACCATGCATAAAATGCACGGACAAGGGGTCAGGACTTTGATGTGTATACCGGAACGGGAGATACGAGGAACATTTTTACTACATCAAAACCATTGACAGGACTCACCGGATGATTATAATATTGAAATATTGAATAATCAGATAATGGAATTAATTTTTATCGGAACATTAATAATTATTGCTTATGTTATAGGGAGGAGTACGTGAGCATGCCAATTAATATACCTAATAATCTGCCTGCTGTTGAAATTCTACATAAAGAGAACATATTTGTCATGTGTGAGGAGAGAGCCATTCACCAGGACATTCGTCCTCTCCGCATTGCAATAATGAATCTTATGCCCAATAAGATTGCTACAGAGACCCAACTTCTCCGGCTGATCGGGAATACCCCGTTGCAGGTGGACGTCGTACTCCTTCATCCCGAAACACATGTATCCAAGAATACTCCCCAGGAGCACCTGATAAAGTTTTACACCACCTTCAGGGAGATAAAAGATTCTCGTTTTGACGGACTGATTATTACCGGAGCTCCTGTAGAACACCTGGAGTTTGAAGAAGTTGATTACTGGGATGAACTTACTGCGCTTATGGAATGGAGCAAACACAATGTATACTCTACTTTCCATATTTGCTGGGGTGCACAGGCCGGACTGTATTACCATTACGGTATAAAAAAGTATCCTCTTCCTAAAAAGATGTTTGGTGTGTTTCCCCATACAGCCAGCAAGAAGTATGTCAAACTGCTCAGGGGGTTTGATGATGTGTTTAATGTGCCTGTTTCAAGGCATACGGAGGTAAGAAGGGAAGATATTGAAAAGGTTGATGCTCTTGAAATTCTGTCAGAATCAGAAGAAGCCGGAATATACATTGTTGCCTCAAAAAACGGACGGCAGATTTTTGTTACAGGCCATTCCGAGTATGACGCATTGACCTTGAAACAGGAATATGATCGTGACAAAGCGAAGGGGCTTGATATAGACATTCCGAAGAACTATTTCCCCGATGATGATCCCAACAAGGTTCCTATGGTTAACTGGAGGTCCCATGCAAACCTTCTGTTCTCCAACTGGCTGAATTACTATGTATACCAGGAAACACCCTATGACCTGAATCAGCTTTAGTCAATATTTATTTTCTTCACCATTGGGGACATTTCTCGCAAATTTGTCGGGGACATTTTTCGCAAAGAAGTGTCCCCGTATATTTTTGCTCTCTTAATTTGCGAAAAAATGTTGGAGCACCGGAGTTGTTATCACTTAGGCACCCAATATTTATTATAGAACTAAAAAATGTAAGAGTACTGCAGTTGTTATCACTTAAGCACCCGACGTTTTTTTCAGAAACGTTATTCTTCTGCATATCGGCACAACAGTTTAGTTTTTGCGATACACGGAACATTTTATTTTTGCAATAAACAGAATGTTTAGTTTTTATGATAAACAGAAAGTTTAATTTTTTACGATGAACAGAACATGATGCAGGGAGATCCTAAACGGCAGGAAGAGATGCATATTCTAACAGAAAGATTGTATACAGTAGACTTGGACAAATGCCTGAAACACACAAATATTAACCATTTCTATTATTATTAATTCTAAGAATAATTTTGAATGATTATTGAAAATTGAACTGTTTTCTGATATACTATTGTAGGATATTGTTAATATTTTGACAACCATTGTTATTTTTCTGTTTAAGACTTAAAGACTTTTTTTGTTCTTAAAAAAATTAGGAGGTCTTTCTTATGAGTGTAAACAAGTGCTGCTGTGAATGCACGGATGTAAGAGATGCCAAGCTGCAGGAAATCATTGACAAGTACAAAGACACCAAAGGTGCTTTGATTCAGGTTTTGCATGAAGCACAGGAGTTGTACGGTTACCTTCCTCTTGAGGTACAGAAAAAGATTTCCGAAGGTTTAAACGTACCCTTGACGGAGATATACGGAGTTGTAACATTCTATACCCAATTCTCACTTAAACCAAAAGGGAAGTACAGGATTCAGGTTTGCATGGGTACAGCCTGCTATGTAAAGGGTTCGGGTATGATTCTTGACAAGTTAAAGGAGAAACTGGGAATCGACGTTGGTGACTGTACTGAAGACAGGCTGTTTTCCCTTCATGCATGCAGGTGTATAGGCGCATGCGGACTGGCTCCCGCACTGATGGTAAATGATGAAGTATACGGGAGACTTACAGAAAAAGATTTGGACGACATTATAGAAAAGTACAGAAAACTGGACGCTGAAAGCAATCAGTAATGCAAAGGATCAAAATTCAGCAAGGTTAAACATATGAGAGATTTATCACTTCATTTGCTTGATATTATACAGAACTCCATCACTGCAAAGGCTACTGCAATATTTGTTTTAATATCGGCTGACAGGAAAAAAGACAGATTGCTGATAAGAATTCAGGATAACGGTATTGGAATGAATGAGTTTTTGCGACTGAAGGTAACCGATCCATTCGTAACTACAAGGACTACGAGGAAAGTCGGACTTGGAATACCCCTTCTGAAGGCATCTGCCAAACTGGCGGGGGGAGATCTTACGGTGGATTCAGAAGAAGGCAAAGGGACGACCATTACAGTTGATTTCCAGATTTCCAACATAGACAGGCTTCCCCTTGGTGACATATCGGAAACAATGGTCAGCCTTATTGCCTCTGAACCCGAGATCAGGTTTGTGATAGAGCTTGAAAACGGCATTCATTGTATCAGGCTTGACACACTTGAGGTGAAGGAGAAACTTGGGGAAGTGCCCATTACAGAGTACCAGGTTTTAATGTGGATCAGGGATTTTATAGGTGAAGGTGTGAAGAAAATTTTCGGAGGTGTATTGCATGAAATCGATAGCTGAACTGGAGGCAATCAGGAATAAGGCGCGTGAGCAGGTTTCGCTGAGATCCGAAGAGGATCAGTACAGAATTGTTGTAGGAATGGCAACCTGTGGAATAGCCGCAGGAGCAAGACCGGTTATGAACGCATTTCTCGAAGAGTTAAAGAAGAGAAATATAAATAACGTAAGTGTTACAATGACCGGATGCATAGGAGTTTGCAGGCTGGAACCCATAGCCGAGGTAATAAGCGCCGACGGTAAAAAGGTAACCTATGTCAAGCTTACTCCTGAGAAGGCCAGAAGAATAGTTGCCGAACATATTGTAAACGGAAGAGTTTGTGTGGATTATACCATTGGAGCGACAGAATCTGCAAAATAAAAGGAAAGGCAAGGAGGGTCATGTATGCAAATATTCAGGGCGCATGTTTTGGTATGCGGCGGTACCGGTTGTACATCTTCAAATTCTCCTAAGATTGCAGAGGAATTTGAAGTACAACTGAAAAAGAATAATCTGGAAAATGAGGTTAAGGTAGTAAAAACAGGATGTTTTGGTTTGTGCGCCGAAGGTCCGGTTATTGTAGTATATCCTGAAGGTGCCATGTACACCATGGTGAAGGTGGAAGACGTAAAGGAAATAGTCGAGGAACACCTCCTTAAGGGAAGGCTTGTAAAGAGGCTTTTGGCAGGGAATGATGAATTTGACTATAATTTTTTCAAAAAGCAAATGCGAGTGGCTTTGAGAAACTGTGGACGCATTAATCCGGAATCTATAGAAGAATATATAGCATTTGACGGTTATCAGGCGCTTGCAAAGGTATTGACCGAGATGACTCCCGAACAGGTTATTGACACTATAAAGAGATCCGGGCTGAGGGGAAGAGGAGGAGCAGGTTTCCCCACAGGTCTGAAATGGGAGTTTGCGAGAAAATCACAGGATGATCAAAAATATGTATGTTGTAATGCCGACGAAGGAGACCCTGGGGCATTTATGGACAGGAGTATCCTTGAGGGAGATCCCCATTCGGTATTGGAAGCTATGGCTATTGCAGGTTACGCAATAGGAGCCAACCAGGGTTATATTTATATCAGGGCTGAATATCCGATAGCGGTCAACAGATTGAGAATTGCGATAGATCAGGCAAAGGAATACGGATTGTTGGGTAAAAACATATTCGGAACCGGATTTGACTTTGACATCGAGATAAGACTTGGAGCAGGTGCTTTCGTATGCGGCGAGGAAACGGCTCTCATGACCTCAATTGAAGGAAAAAGAGGAGAGCCGAGGCCAAGACCTCCTTTCCCGGCAGTAAAAGGTTTGTGGCAGAAGCCCACTATACTGAACAATGTTGAAACATATGCCAATATACCCGTCATTATCCTGAAAGGACCTGAGTGGTTTGCCAGCATAGGGACTGAGAGAAGCAAGGGAACAAAGGTATTTGCAGTGGGCGGAAAGATTAACAACACAGGACTGGTGGAAATACCGATGGGTACTACTCTGAGGGAGATTGTCTATGATATCGGAGGAGGTATACCCAACGGCAAGAAGTTCAAGGCTGCCCAGACCGGAGGTCCTTCAGGCGGATGCATACCTGCAAGCCTTATTGATACTCCTATAGACTATGATTCACTTGCACAGGTAGGTTCAATGATGGGTTCCGGTGGTCTCATAATAATGGACGAAGATACCTGCATGGTAGACATAGCTAAATTCTTCCTTGAATTTACGGTGGAAGAATCCTGCGGTAAATGTCCTCCGTGCCGAATTGGTACCAAGAGAATGCTGGAAATCCTTGAGAGAATCACTGGCGGAAAAGGTGAAGAGGGAGATATCGAAAAGCTTGAAATTCTCGCCAAGAACATCAAGGCTGCAGCCCTCTGCGGTCTCGGACAGACGGCTCCCAACCCGGTACTCAGTACTTTAAGATATTTCAGGGACGAGTATATTGCCCACGTCAGGGACAAGAAATGCCCGGCAGGAGTATGTAAGTCAATGATGCACTACGTAATCAATGCTGATCTTTGCAAGAGCTGCGGAATCTGTGCAAGGAATTGTCCTGTGGGAGCCATCAAAGGTGAAAGGAAAGTACCTTATGAAATAGATCAGGAGAAATGTATCAAGTGCGGCGCTTGTATGGAAAAATGCCCGTTCAAGGCGATATTCAAGAACGCGTGAGGAAAGGAGAGTGTGAACTATGGAAATGGTAAACATAACGATAGATGGCAGGAAAATTCAGGTTCCGAAGCATTATACCGTGCTGGAAGCAGCAAAGTCTGCTAATATAGATATTCCGACCCTTTGCTTCCTGAAAGACATCAATGAAATCGGCGCTTGCAGAATGTGCGTCGTGGAGATAGAGGGCGCAAGGAGTTTGCAGGCAGCTTGTGTTTATCCTGTTTCAGAAGGCCTTGTAATACACACACAATCACCTGCGGTAAGAGAAGCAAGGAAGGTAACACTTGAGCTTATTCTGTCAAATCATGACAGGAGCTGCCTTACCTGCGTAAGGAGCAGGTCCTGTGAGCTTCAAAAGCTTGCCGAAGAGCTGAACATAAAAGAAATAAGATTTGAAGGTGATACAACCAGGCTGCCTTTAGACAATTTCTCCCCTTCTATAGTAAGGGATCCCAACAAGTGCATACTGTGCAGGCGATGCGTGAGCATGTGCAAAAACATACAGACGGTTGCGGCTATTGATACCAGTGAAAGAGGATTTGATACCATTGTATCACCTGCATTTCATAAGTCCCTCAATGAAGTGCCTTGTGCAATGTGCGGGCAGTGCATTAACGTATGCCCTGTAGGAGCATTAAGGGAAAAGGATGACACCGACAGGGTATGGGAGGCACTTGCAGACAAGGACCTCCATGTGATAGCGCAAACCGCCCCTGCTGTAAGGGTGGCTCTTGGTGAGGAATTTGGTATGCCCATAGGCACAAGGGTGACAGGCAAGATGGTTTCGGCACTGAAGAGATTGGGCTTTGACAAGGTGTTTGACACCGATACGGCCGCCGATCTCACCATTTTGGAGGAAGGAACCGAGTTAATCCACAGGATAAAGGAAGGAGGAAAACTGCCGCTTATAACCTCCTGCAGTCCCGGGTGGATTAAGTTCTGCGAACACTATTATCCTGAGTTTTTGGATAATCTTTCTTCCTGCAAATCACCTCATGAGATGTTCGGAGCTGTTCTTAAATCGTATTATGCAAATAAGATGGGAATAGATCCTTCAAAGATTGTCGTGGTGTCCATAATGCCTTGCACGGCTAAGAAGTTTGAAGCACAAAGACCTGAGCTTTCGGCTACCGGATATCCTGATGTGGATATCGTGCTGACTACAAGAGAGCTTGCAAGGATGATAAGGGAAGCAGGAATAGACTTCAAGGATCTTCCTGAAACTCATTTTGATGATCCAATGGGAGATGCCTCGGGTGCAGGTGTAATATTCGGAGCGACCGGCGGAGTAATGGAAGCTGCATTGAGGACTGTAGTGGAGATTCTGGACAATAAGCCGGCAGATAATATTGAATATCTCCCTGTAAGAGGTGTTGAGGGA
>JAMNYG010000079.1 GCA_023622945.1 Bacillota bacterium
TTACAATCCTAGTACAGGAAGGTACATGGTCACATGGATTGACAATTCATATGACCTTGACCATCAGTACAGCAGGCCGGACAGGGGAATAGTTGAAAGAAAAATCATGTACAGAAGAAATGGCGGAGAATGGATATTTGCCGTTCCCGACAACCTGCAGCCGGGCAGCTATGAGATTTATTACTATGTAAGGGACCCTGAAGGCGTCTGGTCGGATCCTTTTATCATGAACCTAAACCTGGAGCCCGTCCCGCCAATACAGTTCGATGCAAAACTCAGAACCCTTGACCCTGTTTTTGATCTTTCGGATATACCGGCTTCGGAGTATCTTGAGGTATTTGACGCTTGGACCAGGTTTCCATATGATTGCCACCTGGAGATGGCACTGTACAGCGGTTCTGTCATGAAAACAGAGCTGAAAAAAGTGTATCTTAACCCTTCAACGGGTACAAAAAACGGTAATGATATTTACTGGAATAATATTGAGTATAGAATACCGGCAACCCTTCAGGACGGCAGTTACACATTCAGGATTACTGCCGTAGGGGATTATGGAAAGTCGGCACATAAGGAATTTCCTGTAATAGTTTCAACACCTGTTGACCTCAGAGGATACATTAACGGCAAGGAGAGCAATGCACAGATTCAGGCAGGCAGTACGAATCGCTTTACTTTTAAGACTTCCAGATATGTTGAGGAAGTTCGCTTGAATTTCAAAGGGCAGGTTTATTCCAGCATCTCAGGAGAAATCCTTCTGGTGAACAACAGCGGGAATGAAAAAACCTGGGAGATTGAGCTGCATACGGTAAATGTAGATTACCTTGTAATAGCGGTGAAGGCATATGACTTTACCATTATGTCTATACTCGATATGAACTGGAGAGGATACTACTTTGACCTTAACAACCCCATAAACGGCGACGGAAATAAATACGGGTATCCTCCAAAGAGCAACACTGAGATAAAGACCGACAGGATGCCCATAAACACAAGTTCAAATCCAATACCTTACTCAAAAGACGGAGTAAATATTTTGAGGAGCGTAAAGGCCGGCTGCAAGGTGAAAGGCTATATAAGGGCAGACGGAAATCCCGATTTGGTCTCGTTCGTGGCCCGATATATGGTAAACGGCATAGAGCATACTTCAGGCATACCGACCGGTTTTGCAGGTGACAATAAATATGAATTTGAATGGATTATACCTCAAGAAACCGATCAGGACAGCCTTGTAAGTTTTGATTTGGTGATGAGAAAGGGCGAAAGATGGTACTACAGCGACAAATGGAATGACACCTGGGCTTATGGCAATGAGAACAGGGAGGTTTTTCATGTAAAAGGTAATGTGATGGACGATATAATGTTCATTCAAAGCAACTGAGAATCAGGAGTCATTATGTGGGGACTTGCGGGTAGAAACCCTGTTACCCTTGACACCCGGGATTTGCTTATATATAATTTAATTTATCAATTTGAATATCCGGAAAACTATTAATCCCGTTAAGGTATTAAAGTGCCCTGCTTGCAGGGAATAAGGGTGGTAAGGGGACCGGGAGTTAAATTTTTAATGGCCCTTTGTTTGAAACCGCAGAGCTGTATTTCTAATGTCAAGCTGTTTTTATCTTGGTATTAGGGTTGCAAAACACAGGACAAGCTGAATGCAATATGAAAAAACGTATAGCTGTTGCAATACGAAAAAGGATATAACCGATATAAGGAGAGACAAGGGAATGCGAAAATTAGGAGTAAACGAATTAAGGGAACGATATCTGAAGTTTTTTGAAAGCAAGGGCCATTTGCGCTTGCCCAGCTTTTCTCTTGTACCACAAAATGACCCCAGCCTTTTGCTCATCAACGCCGGTATGGCTCCCTTGAAGCCGTATTTCTTGGGACTGGAGGAACCTCCCAGAAGAAGGGTCACCACCTGCCAGAAGTGCATCAGGACTCCCGATATTGATTCGGTAGGAAAAACATCAAGACATGCTACGTTTTTTGAAATGCTGGGTAATTTCTCATTCGGAGACTATTTTAAAAGGGAAGCCATTACCTGGGCCTGGGAGTTTGTTACAAAAGAACTGGAGATGCCCCAGGACAGGCTTTGGGTGAGCATATACCATGAGGATGATGAAGCCTTTGAGATATGGAACAAGGAAGTGGGGCTACCTGCAGAAAGAATTGTGAGACTGGGCAAAAAGGATAATTTCTGGGAACACGGCACGGGGCCATGCGGTCCCTGTTCAGAGATATACATAGACAGGGGTCCGGAAAAAGGCTGCGGAAAACCGGACTGTGCTCCGGGGTGCGACTGCGACAGGTACATGGAATTCTGGAATTTGGTATTTACCCAGTTTAACAAGGATGAACAGGGCAATTACACAAGGCTGGCCCACCCGAACATCGACACGGGAATGGGACTTGAAAGGCTTGCATGTGCGGTTCAGGAAGTTGACAGCCTGTTTGAGATAGATACCGTTACCAATATTTTGAACTATGTATGTAAGATAGCCGGA
>JAMNYG010000126.1 GCA_023622945.1 Bacillota bacterium
AAGAAAGTATCTTAACTTCTCCCCCATGGACATATGGTAGACACTGTAATCCATGGAATTACCGTGGATGGGATAATTCTCCTTGCTAAAAATCCCATGTTTTTGTTTGCCTGAAGTTAAGGGTAATTTAAAACGCCCATACTTTTGCCTGGCTGAAGTTAACGGCAATTTAAAAAAACTCGTGTTGACGTTTATCCGGGAAATCCCCTTAAGATTAACTTTCCCCGTTCTCCATATGATAATGAAAACTGCCGCTGCCGAAGTAAAACCAAGAAACACCAGCATCATATTTCCAAACCTGCCATCTTCAACTTGTTTTTATTCATAAGCGGATTGCCGGTTCTTTCCAAACACCCTTCAACCATGCCATTCTTCTCGCCCTTTTCAATAAAGGTAAACAGTGGATTGAGTACGATTTCACCGTTTCTAAAACCGACTACTTCAGCTATTTCCAAAACTCTTCTTGACATGTCCCTGATCCTTCCCAGATGGATTATGATATCCAGGGCTGAGGCTATCTGTTGCCGTATGGCTTCAAGAGGAAGAACGGCTCCGCATAACACCATGGTTTCAAGCCTTGACAGCATGTCCCTTGAACTGTTTGCATGCCCGGTTGACAGCGAACCGTCATGGCCGGTATTCATGGCCTGAAGCATGTCAAGGGCTTCAGCTCCTCTCACCTCGCCCACGATTATCCTGTCAGGCCTCATTCGCAATGATGCCTTTATAAGGTCCCTCATCGTTATCTCGCCTTTTCCTTCGGTATTGGCATTTCTGGTTTCAAGCCTTATCAGGTTTTCAATACCGGTGATTTGGAGCTCAGCCGAGTCTTCAATGGTGACAATTCTTTCCCAGTGAGGTATGAATCCTGACAGCGCGTTAAGAAATGTGGTTTTCCCCGAACCTGTGCTCCCGGAAATGAAAATATTGTATTTTGCCTTTACCAGCACCTCAAGAAATCTTGCCGCTTCTTCGGAAAGAGAGTTTAGTTTTACCAGTTCCTGCATTGTAAATGGTTTTTCCGGGAATTTTCTTATCGTTATTACGGGACCGTTCAGCGCTACAGGAGGCAGTACCACGCTTACGCGGGAACCATCGCTCAACCTGGCATCTACAATGGGCGAGGACTCATTAACGGTACGATTTACCTTGGCTACTATTGAATTTATTATGTTATACAGCTTTTCCTGATCTTTAAAGCTTACCTTTTCTCTGACAATTCTGCCCTTCCTCTCTACGAATATTCCCTCAGTTCCATTTACCATGATCTCAGACACGCTGCTGTCTTCCAGGAGGGGCTGCAGCACATCCAGCCTGCGCTTTGAGTTGAAAATCATTTCAACTATTTCCTTCTTCCTTTGGCTGCTTAAGTATACTTCCCGGCTTTTTTTCAGGACGCACTGCTCAATGATTTCAAGAATTTCAGCATCATCATAGTCCCGAGTAATATCTATTTTTCTTGAAACCTCTTCATTCAGTTCTTCAACAATATTGCCGTGCATTGGTATTGTCATCTCCCTTCCGGTTCCAGAGAAAGTTTTTCAGCCAGGCATTGTGCCATGTGCTTCATATATACGTTAATTCTGCTTTCAGTATTGTAAACCGGCGTTCCTTCTCTAAGCTCATATATATCTTTCAGATAAGGTATTCTTACATCACAATACCCCTGGCTAAACTGAAAATCCTCGGGAGAGCCATGCCCGGAAATTTGGTTTGTTGCATGGATTATCACACAGTCTTCTTTCCAGTCAGTCCCTGCAGCAATCCTTTCCATTTCTTTATTGAATACCGAAAGCTTGGAACTTAGAGTAATATCAGGAGCGGTGACAATAACCAGTGCATCGCTGCTTAGTAAAACCGGTATGCTGAACCTGTTGAAACCTGTCTGCATATCCACAACAACGGCGTCATACTTACCCAGTCCTTTAATTTCCGAAAGCAGCCTGCTCATATCCTTTTCATTGAGCTCATCCAGCTCCAGGGAGCAACCGGTTGAAGCAAAATAGTCTACATTAAGCCTTTTGTCATGTTGTATGGCCTTTTCGATAATTACCGGCATATTTTTAGCATTCTGCTTTATATGATAAAGGACTTCATTCATGTCACATTTGTTTTCAGGTAAATTCATCAAAAAAGACGCTGATGAAATGGGTTCGATATTAAGGTAAAATACCCTGGCTCCCAGCCTTCCAAGCTGATAGGAAAGTCCTGTGGCTATTGTGGTTTTGCCGCTTCCTCCCTGGGGTGAGAGCACTGCAACCATCCTGGTCTTTTTGCTTCCTTTAACAAGAAAATCCGCGCCAAGGTCCATGCCCGAACATATGGAAATCAAATCCCCCACTATCTTGTCCGCAGGTTGGTACTTAAAAATACACGGGAAGTCATTTATGTTTTTTTCCTGCTTTGAAGGCGTAAGAATAATTTTTGTGCCGGCATCTGCATTGAGAATTTCTTCAAACAAAAACTCCGATGTTAACAGCATTATGTCCGTCTTTGAGAGGGATTCTCCCAACAGCTTCCTGAAAGCATCCTGATGGGTATATATGCTGACATTAAACCTGTTTCCGTAATTGCTGCTTATGTACTTCCCAAGGCTATCGATATAATGTTCATCCGAGTCGGCTAACATAAGGTTGAACCTTGTCATATTTCGCTCCATAACTGTAAATTATTGTATTTTTTGTTATATTATATAAAATATCTGGTTTTTTGTCAATTTTTTACTGTATGGTTTTTTCATTTATATTACTAAAAATAAAAACCTTCATAAGCAATGCCTATGAAGGTTTTTATTTCGATGCTTCCTTTTTTGGATCTTTGATCAAAGCAAGTAAATGTAAAAAATAAACCAATATTTTTGAAACGTCAATTTTACTGGCTTGAATTTGCCTTGTAGCCTTCCTGCAAATAATACTTGGCAATAAGCTTGTCAAGTTTTACGCTCATCTCCTGAGCCTCGGTGCAGGTTACCGGCTTATTGTCCAAAAGGCTGTCCAGCTTTTGTCGAAGCATAATAATTTCTTCCCGTAAATTGCCACTAGCACTAGTCATAACCTCATCCTCACAATCATCATTTGTAAATTAGTACCACAACATATTGTGTAAAAATATACTTTTTATATAAGATATTACATCACTTTGTATTATTTTGCAAGTACCCAGTACTTAAAAGCATTTTTCTCCAAAATCAGATCTGAAACGACAAGTTGGTTCAGGTATTGAGAAATTTCCTTCTGATAGTATTTTTTGTTCAGAACCATTCCGGTACTTACGTCAAAAACTTCCCCTATATCATTTATAAACACATAATCATCGGTTATCACGGTACCGTTTCTAAGGACGGCATACCCTTCCCGGGTGTTGAGCAAATCCTTTCCTAAGGCATACGGAGCCTCAAAGCCCATGAGGTTTGCTATTGTCGGCAGCAAATCTATTTCACCGCCGGTGGTGCTAATCTTCTCTCCGTTCTTAAGCCCAGGATAGCGTATAATGCAGGGAACTTTTTGAAGCTTTACCCATTCAAGCTCGCTGTACCTTATGTTTAAAAGGTCCATAAGCTGTCCTGCAAGGTACTTGGGAACCGCAGAGTGATCACCGTAGACAACCAGCAGTGTATTATCCAGCAGTCCCCGTTTTCTCAAATCTTCTATAAAGTCCCCCAGGCACTTGTCAGCATAATTGGCCGCCTTTAAATAATTGCCTATATACGTGTCTTCGAATTCCCCTGTGTAAAAATCATAGTCTTCAAATGCGCTGAAGGGATGGTGGCTTGATAATGTTATCATAAATGCATAAAAGGGAGTGTCGGTATCAAATTTTTCTATGGATTGTCTGAAGAAAGACGCATCGCTCAAAGCTTCTCCGTTCCAGCCTGCAAAATCATCTGCCACATACCAGTCTCCGTCCACAAACTCATCAAAGCCCAGTGTTTTATACATTTCCGTACGGTTCCAGAACTCAGCCGTAAAGGCATGCATTGCATATGTTTTATAACCAAGTTGGTTCAGGATTTTTGGCAGCGAATGGTAGGTATTCTGGGCAAACCGGTAGAAAGCAGCCCCTTCCCTGGCTGGATAAAGGGAAGTATTGCATAGAAGCTCAGCATCTGACGTATTGCCACCGGCAATCTGATAATAGAAATTGTCAAAGTAAAGGCTTTCCGATATAAGCCTGTTGAGGTTTGGAGTTACTTCCCTGCCTTCAACCTCAAGATTTATTACAAACTGTTGTATAGCTTCAAGCTGCACGACAATGAGATTTTTCCCCCGGGCAATCCCATGAAATTCACTGCCTGAAGGAGACTTTTGCGCATAAAAATTTTCCAAAATCATTTTGTCTTTTTTGGTCAGTGCTTTGCTGGACAAGTAGTTGTCTCTTATATAAAGCCTGCTGCTGTTAATGTGGGCATACAAAACGCCAAGCCTTTTTGATACATAATTATTATTATAAACGAACCTGTTCACGTCGGTCTTGAAGTATGCCACAGAAAACAATGACAAACCTGCTATAAAGAAAACCAAGACCATTTTAACCTTTCTTTTCAGGTCAATTCTCTCTATGCTTTTTTTCTTCAACATTACCAATCCGGCCACCAACATGGGCAAATCAAGTATAAATATGAGATCATTAACCTTAAACAGGCTCATTATGCTGTCATTAACCGTTCCAAGGAGTTCTAAGTCAAACTGCGCCACAACCGGAATGGTAAGTATTCCATAATAATAGCGGAAAAAGTTGGTGTCTGCAACAAGAAGGACGGTAATTAAAAAGTTCATGACAAAAAAGGCTTCATTCCTTCTCTTATTTGCAAACAACATGGTGATGCCTGAAATAATGAGCAGCATCCCAATTGTTGATACCATCATATAGATATTCACTGCCGACAGGAAAGGCCTTACATTCAACTGAGTTGTGAACTGATAATAAAAACATTTTATCATCAAGGAGGAGATGCATAAAAGCCAGTAGGCCTTCTCCAAACCCCATATGGGCACAGCAGTAGTTCTCTTTTCCCTTAACACTGTAGTCGCTTCCAATGTTATCCCACCTTAAGAAGTCATTTCACTTTTTTAACATGTAATTTATATAATAGTACGAGTATTTCTATAAAATTCCTTAAATAAATATATTACAAATTCATTACATATTTATTTTTAAATATTTAATTTTTCAGACATAAAATTAAGCCTCCATTTCCATGGAAATTATAGAGGCTCGGGTGTCACAGCCGGAGTATAATTGACCTATAACGCCGGAAAGAAATTGACCCACACCAAACCAACGGTTTACCATAAGAGTGTGAGCAAATACTTTTATGGGAGATGACCGTATGATAAGGAG
>JAMNYG010000103.1 GCA_023622945.1 Bacillota bacterium
TGGTTGAAAAAGTTTGCACACTTTTTAAAGTTTTTCAACTTTTTCAACCGGTTTGTGATGATTGTACTACTTTAAAGAAAAACATACCATGTGCGGGTTTATTTTACGCTTACAAAAATCTACCACAGATATGTTACTATGCACACATTTTGCTTTTATAACTCGAGCAGACGCATTTGAAGTAATCAGACAAACCCAGTAAAATTAAGCCCTGTACTATTGACACCTGTCTATCCTGATTAAGACAAAATCTTATTAGTACAAACCCCTGATTAAGACAAAGAACCGTCCCTTGTCCTATTCCCTTGTCCTATCATTGCCATTAAAACAGGTTTACCGGTTTGCTAGTCCGTCTTTTTTAAGCATAGTTATCAAAATTGCTGAAAACACAAGAAAGCATCCTATAATCGTTTTTATTGATGGTATTTCCTTGAGAAAAACAGCCCCAACGAAGATGCAAACCAGTGGCTCAAGCATGTTGACAATGGAAGCGATTGTTGAATTTACCCTCTGTGCACCGGCAGTCAATAACGAATAGGATATCGATGTACAAAACAGTGCTATGATCACCATATAAGTCCAATCCAGCATTGTTTTTGGCAAAGTAAAATTATTTCCAGAAAAGACGGCAACTCCGAGCAGGACTGATGATAAAAGGCTATTATAAAAGAAAGCTGTAAATGGATTCAGGGATCGGAAAGAGCTTTTATTCGCCGCAACAATGTACACTGCAAGTGTAAAGCCTGATAGTAAGGCAAGGATTATTCCAATCGGTTCCACAGTTCCGCTAAAATCTGTCATCAGCACCATACCACCTATAGCAAGGGCGATTGCCGCAGCTTTAGTGATTGTAAATCTCTCATTAAAAAAAATCATTATCACTGCAACAAAAAATGGGTAAGAAAAGTGGAGCATGGTTGCAATACCGACTGGAAGGTACACATAAGACGATGTCAATAAATATGAAGTCAATCCTCCACCACAGGTACCAAAAATAAAAAGATGTTTTAATTGCTTCTTTGTTACCCGAAAGGGTATTTTCGATATAAGCATAATAATTGCGGTTGAAATAAACGCAAGAAAATAACGAATAAAAACAAGAGATAATGAATTTGTGCTACTTTGCAATACAATTTTCGAAAATACAGGCATTACCCCAAATAACGTTGCAGCCGCAATTATATATAAAAGTCCTGATAAATTTCTACTACTTTTCATGCAATCCTGCCTTATTTTTTAATTTTCTTCAGATAGATAATCTGCTAAAAAAGACTCAACTTAGCTTTAAGTAACATAATCATATTAACAATTTTAAGAAAAAATTGTTATACAGTCAAATATAACGATCTGGTTCCAAGGCAGATTGAGGGATGGTTCAAAATAGACTAATGGCGCTACCTGACGGTTCTTCTGTCAATATCTTTTGAATTTTGTATAATTTTGTATATTTTGAATTCTGGTGTCAGCTGCTTTGCCCAACAATATCCCTTCGCCCTGCTTTGATTTATGTAAAGAACCGTCCCCTGTCCTAATCAACTTTTCTTTGATATATTCCAGCACAAATGTTTCTCTTGGTGTCCAGCGTGGAAAACTGCATGATTCTATCAGCATCTTATTTGTCGAAATAGCTTCATCAATATCTGCCCACACAGGTGTAAATCCCAAATCCTTCTCATATAGTTCCAGGGACTGTTCCCCCAAGTTTGGATCAATCTCACATATGTAATAAAAAGAAGCCATTTTTAAAACATCATAGTCTTTTTCAGCAGGAATATCAAACTCAATTACTTTCCCAAGTTCACCATTAATTGATAATACTGTTGCCCCGCATTCTTCTCTTATCTCTCTGATTAACGCGGTTTCATGGGTTTCGCCGGTATCAATGCCACCTCCGGGGAATTTATAATCTCCATCTTTTGATGAGTATATCATCAGGAGGGTTTTACCTTTCATTATAACGCCCCTGACAGCTTCTCTGTAAATCATCTTACCTTCAAAACTGATACCTTGTTTACTTATGATTTCCTTAAGTAACTTCATACAGCCACTCCCAGTAAACACTTACAATTGTATCATTTAGTTGCTTTTTCTCCGGCATCAATGCTATTTACTCCACACGGATTGATGCTTTGGCCCCTTAATATTGGACATTAGCTCACTTTTTCTTTTACAATTCCAACTTTATTCACAAATTCCATGTATACTTGCCTCGGTGTCTTTAGTTTAAGCCCCCAGTGTCAAACTGTCAAACTCGCTCCTGCTCAATAATTCTTCCTCAAGAATTCCATGATACGCTTCTATATGTCCGTTCTCTTCCGGACACCTTGCATGGGTAAATTCATGATATATTCCTTTTATTTTGCAGTACTCTTCAAACTCTTCACTTATGTATTGTGAACCGTTGTCGCTCCTCAAAATAAGACCTCTCGGATCTATTCCTCTATCTTTTATTGCCCTATCTAAAGTCCTGACTGCTTTCTTGGAATTTATACTATAATCAGCATATCTCCCAACAAGTTCTCTTGTGAAAACATCTATATAGTTGATAATATAAAATGCCCTGTTGCTGCCCGCAATATAGCCATACTTGATATCTGTTGCCCACATTTGATTGGGTCTTTCTACTTTTCTGTCATCTATTCTCCTTCTGTGCGCATATTTCCTGTTCCTCGGCTTTAAAAGCCCGTTTTCCCGCATCAACCGATATACTTTCTTCTTGTTGATCCTTATCTTATATGGTTGTGACCTTAAAAGTGCCGTTACTTTTTTATAGCCATAACAGCTACATTCCCCGCTAATCACTTCTCTTATTATTGAGACAGTCTTTTCATCATCGATCCTCTCTCCCGTTTCATAAAAAGAATATCCTGGCGGCTCTTTCCCTTTCCTTTTGCTCTTTAAATCTTTACCCCTGTTTTTTATTCTCCTCCAGTAATAATATGTGCTGCGCGCTACTCCTACAAGCCTTAATACTGTTTTTGCTTCATATCCTAATTTTATATATTTGTCTGCTATTTCTAATCGATCTTCAAGCTGGGGTTCGTTTTTTTTAAAAGGTCCTTGTATATTTTAATTGCTAATTCTTTCTCTCCTAGAAGCTTCTTTAACTCTTCGTTTTCCCTCCGAAGCTCAGCCTCTTTTGAGGTTATATCGCTTACAACTTTCGGTGCAAGCCCATCTACACCTGATTCTTCATATTTCGCTTTCCATTTATAAAAAGTATTTGGATTGATATTATGCTTCCTGCATATTTCTGCTACTCTAACCCCAGCTTCATAATCCTTTATCGCTGATAGCTTCTGTTCCACTGTAAATTTCTTCATCAATTGTTACCCCCTCAAACAAATTGTATTACATTTTTATACAATTTGTCCAATCTCCAATGGGGTCCTTAACAATGTCCTTTAAGCGTTTAACTTCTTCTTCTAACTCCTTTATGCGTTTGTTTTTTGCGGTGATAAGTTAGGGAGGGTAGGGAGGGGACACTTCTTTAGGGAGGGGACACTTCTTCACTTTTTTCATCTTCTCAATTTATGATTCTGGGACAGTGGCGAGAGTGAGAGGCTTTGGAATAAGGAAGGGACAGTTCTTCTTTTTTCATATTTTTATGGAATTCTGAGAGAAAAGGTCTCTTCGGGAGATATTGATGCCAAAGAAGTGTCGGGATTTCTAAAATCCAAAATCAATGGCTCCGGAGATATAAACCTGGGAACCGGGGAACTGGACCTAATTGAAGTGAAAATAAGCGGTTCCGGAGCTTTTAATGCTCCAGAAATAAGTTCAAGGAAGGCAAACGTTTCAGTAGACGGATCAGGCGACATAGTAATTGGAAGAGTTACTGAAGAATCCATCGAGAACCACTCCAAACATTCTTCAATCAAGGTGCTCAGGCGGGGTTGAGTGTGGGATTGCAAACGCGGGCATACAAAGGATCAAAATCAGGGACATGCAGAGATTTTTCCGCAGCCTGCATGCCCCTGTATTGTTATCAGGTATTTTTCAGAATTCCATGGAAGACTTTATTTCATGAAAAACTTTAGAATCTCTTGCCGAAAAGAGCCGTAAAGTAATCATCACCACGATTTTTAAAATCAAAATCGTCGATGAGTTTCTTGACTTGTTCCTTATTTTTTAGCAGGTTTTTAATCAGATAAGGTGGTTTGCCATCTGCTTTTGCTGACTCTCTGTTAAAATAACTTACTTCAAAGTGGATATTTTTCTTTGGATCTGCAAAGCCAAAACTACCGATTGTCTTACTTGCATCATCCATATACAAAATGTATCCTTCATATTCACCGTCAAGTTTCTTGCCGGTGTAACCTATATTGCTGGATTTGAGTTCCCTGGTTTTTATTTCAATACGGAAAACCTGGGTGTCTTTCACA
The DNA here is from genome assembly GCA_023622945.1 of Bacillota bacterium. GTDB lineage: Bacteria > Bacillota > Clostridia > Acetivibrionales > JAMNYG01 > JAMNYG01. The sequence continues at coordinate 4,386 of JAMNYG010000103.1, forward strand.
TATTCAAGCACTGCAAGTGAAATATCTTCCTGCTTCAAATCCACGGTAGTTTTCCCCGTTTGTTCGCCGGGGTATGAAATAACAAGTGGAGGATTATTTGTATTCAATACATCTATATTTTCAATTGTGAATCCATCAAGAGCACTGACACCGGAAAAGTCGGGAAGGCTCGCCTCGGGATAGTATAATTTCAGCTCTTCTTCAGAATGGAGAGGATGATATCCTGATTTTTGAAATTTCATATTGCCATATTCAAAAACAAAAATTTCGTTGAAAGCAAGGCTGATGCCTTCTGTTAGCCTTTCCGCTTCTTGCCTTACAGCATCCCAGTCAATCCCATTAAGCTCTTTGTTTGCATTACTTGCTTTTGAATCATCTTCATAATTGATTCCTTTTTTGCCAACAAAAGACCTGTCATCATTTTCGATTACGAAACGAGTAATAAGTTTGCATAGCTCATTTATCTTATTGATATCCAAATTCTCAATTTTATCATCAGGTGAATGAGCTATGGCAAATACATCCACCTGTCCGAATACCAAAACAGGTATTCCGAGCTCGGTGAATGATGAATGGTCACTTGCTCCGTAATACTTGCTCACATCGTGTGCAATATTGTGTTTCTTTAGTTGTTCCGTAACAGCATCATATAAAGCCCGGGATTCTTCATTATATGGTTTCATGGCCAGCGCTCCGCAGTTTTTGCCTCCTACGCAGTCGATATTTATATTATACATTTCTTCATACCGGTTTCTTAATTCATATATAAAGCTTTTACTCCCCGATATGCCGGTTTCTTCACCATTAAAGAAACAGATTATGATGTCGTTTTTTAACTTTCTCCTTTTTGCGTATTCCCCCAACTGTCTTGCTATTTCTGCCAGCGCTGCCGTGCCGCTGCCATTATCATAGGCAGATGTCATTAATACCTTTCCATAGGAAGCAGTCCCATCAAAATGTGCGGAAAGTATCCATGCTTTTTTGGAATCGGTACCTTTTAGTACTCCTACAACATTGCTAACATAGCCGACATTATGCTTTGGAGAATGCGCAATTTCAACAAAGGCGATATCTTTGCCTAGCAGTTTATTATATGTTTCGGGAGAGATCAGAACCGGGTAAGGCTTTTTGATACTTTGGCCGTTAGCTGAAAACCCGAACTTGTCGCTTTTTACCATGATAATATCAAAATCTGCGGGAGAACTCCTCATGTCTTCTATGCTATCGTATAAAGCTATTTGTGATCCACTGTAATTTTTAACAGGGTTATGTACCACTTCACTTTTTACTGAAAATTCGGGTAGTCCACGGTTGACTGCAAAATCAAGACCGGGCTCCAGAACTTCTACACTGTTGTCAGAATAGGTAATTTTCATGCTTGGCACTGAAGATACATCTGGAATGATTTGTTGGTAGGTGTGGTAATAATCATCTCCTTCAAAGGGCAAATAACCATATTTTTTTAAAATATCCGCAAGATATTCCGCAGCCTTTTGGTTACCGTCAGTGCCTACCTGGCGCCCATTCCATGAAGGTTGAGCTAATTCCTTTAAAACCGGCTCCACTATGCTTTTGCTTTCGGTGCATGCACTAAGGGCCAGGACAATCACAAAAAAGCAAATGCATATGGCTGCAAAGCTTTTTTTGTACCTCATTATTTCACCTTCCTTTTAAAGTAAAGACTGCATGATTTAAGAATTGAATGATTTTCATTGCACCTCATTAGTGGCATATTATTGGATCCCTTTATCAGCCTTTAGAAAATATAGACAAAACACCTTACAAAACAATGTACATATTTCTTAAGATTTTCTTAAAAAGATAGGGACATTTCTTCATTTTTTTCATTTAGTAAAGGATACTTACTTCTCTCAATTTTATTAACTCAATACATACAACATTTGTATAGACATTTGCATATTTACTATAAGCGGTAACATTTTATATCACCATGTCTGGTAACATTGATAAGCTTTAAAGTATGAATTATGAATATCATGCTGTGAGCGTCAGTCAAGATAATACATTGGTCAGGATTATGTATTTATCGCAGATATTCTATATTTGACGAAAAGATTGCACAGCTACTAGTGCAGGTTGTATCACGAAAGCTATAATAAGGGCGGATATCGTTAACTGTTATGACTTCAGATACGACATTGGTTTTTCACAAAATAATGGATGACTGATTTAAACATTTGCTGTAAAATTAAACTATAATTGCATGCATTAAAATAATGTAGGCTCCGGAAATGTTTATAAAACCAAAAACACTTATCAGAAAAAGATGCAGGACAATTCAAGTCTGTGGAGTAAGCAGGTGGAGTCAGATTGACAGGTAAAATACCAACTGTTTTGAAATTATGGCTTAGAATAAGGGAAGAAGTTATTCTGCGGAATACAGCATGATACCGGATAATGATGAAACAGATTGTTGGAACAGACTGATCAAACAGATTTATTGAATATACTGATGGGATGGACCGACAGAACAAACTGATGAAATAAACATGAAACCTGTTTGAAGGAAACTAACCGAATACATTGGAGGGAGTGTTTTGACGGTTGAGAGGAATAAGGACGGGAGTGTGACTATAAGAAGTGAAAATGGCACAAGATTTGTTTCCGTAATATCAGCCGATGTTGATGAGAAACAGAAAGAAAGATTCAAAAAATGGGTAGAAAACTGTGTAAGGATGATAACTGCTTGTCATCATACCATCAGGGAAACAGAGGAGTACTTTCTTCAGATTTGCGATGCTATGCCCATTCCGCAGGATGATATCAGGATGAAAAACTTCATGCACAACGTAGTAATGAATTGCTGCACAGATAAATTGAAGCATAAACCCAGACATTTTTCATTAGATATGACAGATGAAGAAATTGAAGCCTGGCAAAAAGAACAGGAGGCATTATGGGATGAAATACAAAGCTCTTCTCCTGAACGTTTTGGACTTAAAATGAGGGGATATTATTTGCCTCGTACCAGCCGCAATGAAGCATATTATGAAAATGCCAG
>JAMNYG010000040.1 GCA_023622945.1 Bacillota bacterium
ATCGGATATATATCAGGACCTGTTCAATGAAGGTATTTTCACAGGCAAGGGGATATTTGACGTAGATATATTCAAGGATATACTGACCCAGGCAATACCCGACAATGCAGTACTAAGCCATGACCTCCTTGAGGGAAGCTATATCCGTGCCGGGCTTGTTACCGATATTGAACTGATCGACGGATACCCTGCAAGATATAATTCTTTCTCCATGCGTCTTCACAGATGGGTAAGAGGTGACTGGCAGCTTCTGCCATGGCTAAGATCAAAGGTTGTCAATCGCGCGGGCCAGGTGGTGGAAAATCCGCTGTCCGGTGTATCAAAATGGAAAATCCTCGACAACATGCGCCGAAGCCTGGTTAGTCCTGCAATTGTGATTCTTATACTGGCAGGGGCAAGCATACTTCCGGGAAACATACTGGTATGGCTTGGACTGGCTTTTGCGGCTGCATCGTCTCCCATCGTTTCCTATGCTGTTGGATGGGTTTTATCCGGTAATTTGCGCATTTGCAGGGAAAAGTTCAATTGCACCGTTATCAGCGGCGTGCGCGGAGCATTGTACCAGTCAGTCCTGATATTCATCTTTGCCGCTTACCAGGCATATTTGATGACGGATGCAATCTTAAGGACGGTAGGAAGGGTTCTTTTCACCAGGAAAAACCTGCTGGAATGGGTTACGGCTGCCGATGTGGAAGCAACGCTTAAGAACGATTTCAGGAGCTTCTGGAAACGTATGTGGATGTCTGCATTTCTGGGAGGGCTGGTTTTCATTCTTGCAATGGCATTTAAACCCTATGGGTTGGGACCTGTGGCCGTCATAACGTTGCTCTGGATTGCAGCTCCTTATATTGCATACAGCATCAGCAAGCCATATGAGAAGAAAAAACCGGATCTGTCCACGGAAGATTATGCCCAGCTCAGAAGGATTGCAAGAAAGACATGGAGGTTCTTTGAAGAATTTGCCTCAGAAACCGACAACTTTCTTCCTCCTGACAACTACCAGGAAGATCCCCCTACGGGTATTGCCCACAGAACGTCCCCTACAAACATAGGTTTTCTGCTTGCGTCTGTCTTGAACGTACGATAGCTACAATTGAAAAGATGGAGAAGTGGAACGGACACCTTTATAACTGGTACGACACCGTGACTTTAAGAACCCTCAAACCGCTTTATGTATCTACGGTGGACAGTGGAAACTTCATAGGATGCCTCATGGCGGTGGAGGAAGGCCTTAAGGAATATTTAAAGAAGCCTGTTATCGATTTTGCCCTGGCACAGGGAATTAAGGATACAATAGAGGTTTTGCGTGAATGTGAAGGAGAAAGCAGGCTCCTTGCTGACACTTATCTTCTGGATGGTTTTATGGATGAACGGAGCATTGATGCTGTTTCCTGGAACAGCTTCCTGGTGAAACTGGAAAAAGCCCTGTCATCTTCACATGTGAAAAACCATGAGGGATGGGCTGAAAAGCTGCTTGAAACCGTAAGAGCCTTAATGCGGGAACTAAATGAAATAATTCCTGCATCGGTGTTTGATGTGAACCGAAAACCCGGTGAAGAAAACTCCGGCGATGGCTATCATTATGCCAATGCCGCTGATCATAGCGTTAATGGCGATAATGGTCATGAAAATTCTGACAGCGGCAACATCCCTTACCCGGTAAATCAGGGAACCGATGGGAAACTGCAACAAGATAGGGATGTTTGTTATGAAATAACGGCAAGACTTGCAGAAGCCATCAACAGGGACAGTTCACCCCTTGCCCTCAGGCAGGAGTATTTACATGCCGTTTCAGAGCTGGACAGGGTTATGTCAGAAGAGGGGATTAATCCTGTTTTATACGACAGGCTTTCAAAACTAAAGCAGGAGATTCTTGACGCCCAGGAGCGCACTACGGAGCTTATTGAAAGGTGCCACGGGCTTGCGGAAAGAATAAGGGTTCTTTGCAATGACATTAAATTTGCTCCTTTATATGACCCCAAGAGGCAGCTTTTTTACTATGACCTGCTCGCTTCAGAAGCAAGACAGGCAAGCTTTATTGCCATCGCAAGGGGCGAGGTAAACCAGAAACACTGGTTCAGGCTTGGACGCACTCTTGTAATGATAGACAGGTTTAAGGGGCTTGTGTCCTGGACAGGCACAATGTTTGAATATCTTCTGCCTTTACTGCTGATGAAGAGTTATGAAAACACATTGCTGGATGAAACATATAAGTTTGTGGTCAAAAATCAAAAGAAGTACGGAAGGCAGAGAAACATGCCCTGGGGAATTTCCGAGTCTGCATACAATGCCTTCGATCTTAACCTTCCCCGTATGCTTCCATACTGGCCCTGGCCGTGGATCCCAAGGCGGTTGCCGAGAATGTTCACAGGCTAAGAAAGGAAGGAGTAGAAGGCCTTTATGGATTATATGAGGCAGTTGACTATACAGCGGCAAGGCTGAGAAAAGATGAAGACAAAAGCATTGTGAAAAGTTATATGGCCCA
>JAMNYG010000054.1 GCA_023622945.1 Bacillota bacterium
AATACTTCCCTTTTGGAAGTATCATAAAACATTATATCAGATTACAAACAGTATTCAAACATTTGTTCGGGCTTTTCCTGATTAGAAATTGGGAGAATGGTTTTCAAAATCTATAATATTTCTCTTATATGCCGTATACAGTTTCTGCAGTTCGTGAATTTTCTCCGCCATCTCAAGCTGCAGCCTTGAGGCAGTATCAAAATCTTCCCTTTCAACAGCCTGCCGGATTCTTGTAAACAGGGACTTTGAAGAAATGGAATCCTTTGCAAGGTAATGCCTTATATCATTTATCTTTGTCCAGAGCTGCTGGTCATAGTCCGTAAAATCCTCGGAACTGTGAAGTTTTACACAGCTTCTTACAAAATCAATGTTTTCGGATATTATGCGTTCGCACAGCTCCAGGGTCCACTGCAGGCGTGTTGCTTTAATATATGATTTAATTATATCCTCCTCAAATACCCGTCCTTCGGTAAGCACCTTTGCCTTTTCTTTATATCTTTCCAGATTTACAAGATTTTCCCACACGGTGGAAGGAGGGGTTCCAAACATCCTGTTCCTTTCCTCATCAGTATAATGCTCAAAAACATCCTCTTCACTTCTGTACGCTCTTTCCTTCTCAAGGTAGTCCGCCTCTTCACCGGGAGCTTTTGAGAACTCTTTTTCCAGTTCTTGGGCAGATTTGCCCGAATTGACGGCATATTTTATACCGTCCAGCATACCCTGGTATATAGCTGCCAGGGCAAGATATGTGTTTGTATGGGGATTGGGAGATCTTACTTCAAACCTGGAAGGTGTTGCCACGTCACGTCCCAGGGAAGCAACTATACAGACCGGGGCCTCAAAACCCGGCTTAAGACGGTTGAACGCGTCATTGCTTGAAGTTATAAACGGATTTATGATTTCATAGTTTTTCAGAAGGCCCATAAGGGCGCCCCAGCCTGTGGGGCTCAGGAAATCTTTGGTCATATCCATGGGGGTGAAAAGGTTAACGGTCCTTCCGTCTTTCAGCTTTGCCATTACGCTTACATGGGTATGTTCACCGCTTCCTGCCACACCTTCTATGGGTTTTGCCATAAAGGTGACTTCCAGCCCGTGTCTCCTGAAGGTTTCCTTAATCAATATTCTCACAAACATTTCGTTGTCGGCTGCCTGAAGGGCATTTGAATATTTCCAGTCCACTTCCAGCTGCTCCATTATGTGATCGAACTTTCCTTCTCCGTTAATTCTTGCCTTTACTCCTCCTACCTCTTTATGCCCCATTTCAGGTTCCAGGCCGTGCTTTTCCATTAGGATCAGTACATCTTCCAAAGCCGTCCTTACTACGCCCTTGGTCCTTTTCCAGTACTGTTCCTGCAACACCTGTGAGACGGACAGTTCTTCTATAATTGCTTTATCACCGGGGGTTTTTACCCAAAATTCAAGTTCAGTAGCCGCTATGAGGAGAATTTCAGAAACATCGTCGGCACATATGCCCAGGCTCCTTGCAAAATTAGGATTTTCAGCAAGCAATTGCATTATCGTCCTCTTAAAATGATCAATGGCCTTCCTGAGGATGGCCCTTGAATCAACCCTTCTTCCGTTGTGTATCAGGAATGAGGGTATTCTGAGAGTCCCTATGGGTCTTCCTGTCTGCCTGTCTATATGTTCAAAGTTATAATCCACAAACCAGTTAACCGAGACATCTGCAATAATATCCAGCCTGCCGTTATTGAGCGTGGCAATGCCCGGCAGGACAACGCTTGATCCGTCGGTTTGAACTCCGTTGGTCAGGAATCCCTCAACATCATCAAGAAAAACGCTTATAGGTATCTTTTCATCAGTGTCGTTTCCCCGCAGGTCAACACCTACAAGGGACACAAACTTTATTTCCGGATGTTCCGCCAAAAGCCGGCATATGTCATCTTTTTTATGCATATCAGCCGGTATCATGAAAAGCAGGTCCGATTCACAGTACATATTATCAGTGCGGCACATTCTAAAACCCCCAAATAGTTCCCGTTTCTATAATATTAACATAAAATCGTATTTGGCATTATTTTAAAACAAAACATTCGTAATGGCTGACAATATGAAAAAACAATATAACAAAACATAATCCCTGGGTTAAAAATTAATATTAGGATTATATCATATTTTTTTAAATATTAGGATTATGTATCATTAAATATTGAGATTATGTATCATATTTTTAAATACGGAACGTAAAACTGATGCAGACCGAAACATTATTGTTGCTTCAGATATGTGGACTTGACGCGCTTTGACTTTTTGAAATAAATATTCCACAATACACTGAAAAGTATAATATACAGCAACGGAAACACAAGCTGGTATATTACCAGCTCAGGTACGGATTCAAACATGGATGGCCCTGCCGTGGGTTCAAGCTGGTACTGAAGATATCTTACGAAAACAATAACAACAGCCAGGCAGAGGAAAAATACCCTGTATAACAAATAAATCCTCACGGCTTTAAGTGCAATACCATGTATCCTGAAAAGTGCAACGCATGTAAACAGCAATAATATAATCTGAATGACAAACAAACCAATAAATATCCAGCGGATAACCGTGAATGGGCTGAGAATCAGCTGGCTCATATGTGCAAGGTTGAATGACACTAAGGGTTCAACTGCCACCAGCATGAGGAAAAATATAAGGATAAAACCGGCAACACCGCTTTCTTCTTCATACTCATATGGCTTACGGAATTCATTCATCGCAACCATCCCTAAAAACTCATTACTTAATACTAACATTTGATTACATCCGTTAACATTTTAACACCATATGGAAATTCATTCAATCTTTTTCGGTATGCCCAATTAAACTATGCCCGATTAAGCCTCACTCCAGTTTAAGCTTAAGTTCTTTAATTCTGTCCCTAATCTCAGCAGCTTTCTCAAACTGTAAATCCGCCGCGGCAGCTTTCATCTCCCTGGTCAGCCTGGCTATAAGTTTTTGTATTTCATCGGCACTAAGTATCACATTGGCATTTTGCACCGTGTATTTTTCGCCGTCCTCTGCAGTTTTGGTGGCTTCTATGACATCTCTTACGCCTTTCTGCACCGACCGCGGTATGATCCCGTGACGTTTGTTGTACTCCATCTGGATCTTTCTTCTCCTGTTGGTCTCGTTTATGGCTTTTTGCATGGACTCCGTCACGGTGTCGGCATACATTATAACAGTTCCTTCCACATTACGGGCTGCCCTTCCTATGGTCTGGATCAGGGAAGTTTCCGAACGCAGGAATCCCTCCTTGTCGGCATCAAGAATGGCCACAAGGGTTACCTCCGGAAGGTCAAGCCCCTCTCTCAGGAGGTTTATACCCACCAGTACATCAAACACTCCCAGTCGAAGGTCCCGTATGATTTCCATTCTTTCAATGGTATCGATATCCGAATGGAGGTATTTCACCTTAAAATCCATTTCCCTGAGATACTCTGTGAGATCCTCGGCCATCTTTTTGGTAAGGGTGGTAACCAGGACTCTTTGATTTTTTTCAACCCTTTTGCTGATTTCATCGATGAGATCATCAATTTGTCCCTTTACCGGCTTTACAATTACCTCCGGATCCACCAACCCTGTCGGCCTTATGATCTGCTCAACTATCTGGGATGAATGCTTCCTTTCATATTCCGCAGGAGTAGCGCTTACGTATATCACCTGGTTAATTCTTTCTTCAAATTCCTCAAACTTGAGCGGCCTGTTGTCAAATGCCGAAGGCAGTCTGAATCCGTACTCAACCAGAGCTTCCTTTCTTGATCTGTCTCCGTTGTACATCGCACCTATCTGAGGTACGGTAACGTGAGACTCATCTATTATCATCAGGAAATCCCTGGGGAAATAATCCAGCAGCGTATAAGGAGGGCTTCCAGGTGCCCTTCCGCTTATGTGTCTGGAATAATTCTCAATTCCCTGGCAAAAACCTACCGTCTGCATCATTTCCAGGTCATATCTGGTCCTTTGTTCAAGGCGTTGGGCCTCCAGCAGTTTACCCTGGCTTCTCAGTTCCCTCAGCCTTTCCTCAAGCTCCTGCTCTATAGACACAAGAGCCCTGGCCATCTTCTCTCTTGTTGTGGCATAATGGTTTGCCGGAAATATCGCCACATGATTTCTTATCCCGGTAACATGGCCGGTCAGGGCGTCCACTTCCGAGATCCTTTCTATCTCGTCTCCGAAAAACTCTATTCTTATAACTTTGTCTGAAGACTCAGCCGGAAAGATTTCAAGCACATCTCCCCGCGCTCTGAATCTGCCTCTCCTGAAATCTATTTCATTTCTCTCGTAATGAATGTCAACAAGCTTTCGGATGATCTCGTCCCTGTCCCTGCACATTCCTGTCCTTAAAGACAGCATGAGCTCCCTGTAGTCCTCGGGATCACCCAGTCCATAGATGCATGACACGCTTGCAACAATTATTACATCCCTGCGTTCAAACAGAGCGGCCGTTGCGGAGTGCCTCAGCTTATCTATCTCGTCATTTATGGAAGAATCCTTTTCGATATAGGTATCGGTTGCAGGTATATAAGCCTCGGGCTGGTAATAGTCATAGTAACTCACAAAATACTCTACTGCGTTATTGGGAAAGAATTCCTTGAACTCACTGCACAGCTGTGCAGCCAGCGTCTTGTTGTGAGCGATAACCAAAGTGGGCTTCTGGACCCTTTCAATAACATTGGCCATTGTAAATGTCTTGCCCGAACCTGTAACTCCCAGCAGAGTCTGATGCTTATACCCTTTCAGTATACCTTCAGTGAGCTTATCTATTGCCTGGGGCTGGTCTCCACAGGGCTTAAAATCCGAAACTATCTTGAATTCAGGCATTTCCGGCCTCCTGATACATATAACATTTCACCATATTATTATAGCACACATGAAGCGTATATAGAAACACAAATCAAACATATGTTTCATGTTAATTATCTGTTATGCCAGGATATAAAGAGATTATGCGGATTAATCCCCGCAGTCTTTCGCTGAAGCGATTGTTATTCCATTATATCTCTTTCTTTATTTCATATGCTCACATATTGACACGGAGTTCAGGGTAAATTATAATATAGATACTAAATTAGTAATTTAGTAAATTAGTAATTCTATTCAGATTACTTTTTAGGAGAGAAGACAATGAAAATACCAACTACACTAAAACACAAACCGGTTATTGTTTCTGAGAATTATGAATGTGTTGACGGCAGATTTGCATATAATTCAGATGCTAAAGGCCTTTCACTGGGGCTGGCACAATGGAATGACCGCGGTAAAGTTGATATCTCAGCCAAAGTCTGGAGGCATACCGGAGAAAAATGGTCAAGGCAGTCAGAAGAAATGCCTCTTCATCGCGTACTTGACCTTGCGATACTTATCTGCCGGGCAAAGCTCTTTTTTCAGGAGGAAGCTTACAGGCATGAAAAGCTGTATGACGCAAGCAAGCCCGTTATAGACAGAATAGGGCTGCAGGGAGATGCCATGACGGTAGCCGTATGTACTGACAATGAATATATAGATGAAGATATTAAACTGTTCAGTCAGGCTCTCGGAAAGGATGATGAACTTATCAGCGAACGTCTGCGGACATTATCAAGGATATTAAAAGAATTGGGGTACTGATCAATGGATCGTAAAAAGGAACTGAAAGAACAATACAAGCAAATGAAGCCCGACATGGGGGTTTATGCGATTTTTCTGATTTCAGCAACAAGTGTTTTGTTGAAGCAACTCAAAATCTGAAAGGAAAGATTAACGGTACGATATTCAAGCTGAACACAGGTGTCCATCCTAACCGTGATCTGCAAAAGGACTGGAGTGAATACGGCGAGAAAGCCTTTACAATAACGGTGCTTGAAAAACTTGAGTATGACAAGGATGAATCCAAAACCGATTATTCGGAAGATCTGGCATTACTGCAAACCATACTGAAGGAAAAATTGATAAAGGAGAATAAACAATTCTATTAGGAATAATCCGGGACAGCAGTTAATTTATTGTTTCATGGTATCAGACATGTCTTAACATGACAAAGGATGTACCTGGTAGTAACAAGCTTGTAATAAAGGATGTTCCCAAAAATAACATACCAAAACAAATAACATAAGGAGCCCTTGTGCTCCTTATGTTCACGTTGAGTAAAACTCAAACTTTGAGTTTATTTCAATCTTGAGCGCTATAAGTTATTCTGCGTGTTCCTGCAGCTTCATTACTGCTTCATAATCCAGCTGCGACAGGTCGGTCACCACCATGTCAGCTTCGGATAAATCCTGAGGCTTGGTGTTGGGATTCATGAAAGCTATGCACTTCATACCTGCTGCCCTTGCTGCCAGTATACCGTTCCTGGAATCCTCAATGACAACGCATTCAGCAGGTTCTACTCCGACCCTTTCTGCAGCCAAGAGGAAAATATCGGGTTCAGGCTTTCCTTTTTTCACTTCTTCTCCGCTTGTCCTTGATATGAAAAACTCCGAAAGCCCGAAAGACTCCACTACCAGGTCGATCTCCCTTACTGGCGCTGACGAGGCAACAGCAAGCTTTAAACCGTTACTATATAAAGTTTTGATCAGATCTGTTACCCCCGGAACCGCGGGCAAACTGTCCAGAGACTTAAGGTAGTTATAATAGCGTATATCCTTCATTTCAATTAACTCTTCCAGGGATTGCATGAGGCCATATTCTTCCTTCAGTCTGCTGAACATATCCCTGGTTGTTTTTCCCACAAATGACTTATGGAGCTCATAAGGCACGTCAATACCAAGGTCTTCAAACAACTTTTTTTCAATCATATGGTGTATTGGCTCGCTGTCAATTATCACACCGTCCATATCAAAAATAACCGCTTTTGTCATCTGTCAAACCTCACTTATCTATATTGTTTAAGCCGGCAATCCGGCAATTTGTCTGTCCCATTGTAATGCCTCAATTTAAGACAAGCAATGTTATGACTTAAGACATGCTATTTTACGACCAATGCATTCGTCAGTTGCTTCCTTAAGAAAAACACATTAACTTAAAAAACATCTTACCCGCCTGTCCTGTCCAACAACTTCCGATAGGCTTCCAGCAGCTCTATCATTTTATCCTGGCTGCCGCCATGATCAGGGTGGTGTATCTTTGCCAGTTCCCTGAATCTCTTTTTTATGTCCGCCTCCCCCGATCCCGGAGGTAAACCTAGTATGCTCAGAAGTTCAGGGCTGTATAAGTCGCTGAAGGTTATTCCGTTTTCCTTATATTTACGATAATACACTTCAGCAAAAAACCGGTCAAATACCTCCTTAATCTGCTGCCTGTCCATAGAAGCAAGCAAGTTAAGGTTATACTTAACCGTCGGGTCATAAGGATCCCTGGTAGAAAAAAACTCCGACCAAACCAGCCTGATTTTTCTTTCTGAAGAAAATTCACCGGACCTGATATTCAGCTCTAGCTTCTTCAGCTGCCTAAGCTTTCTTTTCAGCTCATCCAGATCCAGGGCTATCACCTGCCTGTTATCCTATTTCTCTTCCACTTTCCTGACAGGTAGTAGATGAACAGTGCAACGGCTGTTGCAAGGCTTGCACTTGGTGCCGCAAGACCCAGTCCCCACATGCCTTTGTCCAGAATAACTCCAAACAGCACTGCCAGAGGAATCCGGAACCCTACTGACGACATGATTCCCCCTATTGACGATACAATAGTGTGACCGGCCCCTGTGATTAAACCGTTAAGACAAAATGTAGCAGGTACGATAATATAATCAAATGTGAAAGTATCCAAATACTCAACCGCGGCAGCAAGCATGTCCGGATCGTCTCCAAACATCGAAAGAATCTGTTCCGGAAACAGCCGGGTTATAACAAATACCACGAGAGATATGGAAAAAGCCAGCGTAAATCCAACATAGAAAGTTTTTTTAGCCCGGTCTATCATCCCGGCTCCAATGTTCTGGGCCACCATTGCCGAGACCGAGGAACCTACAGCTATAGCAGGCAGTATTGCAAATCCGTTGTACTTCCCTACAATGCCTATAGCTGCTGAAGCGCTAAGTCCCATGCCGTTTGCAATTGTAGTCAGGACAAGGAAGGAGAAGTTAACAATAACATTCTGTATCGAAATAGGTATACCCACCTGCATAAGCACAGCGAAACGGTTTTTATAGAACTTAAAAGAACTCAGCCTGAAATCAAATTCAAAATTGATCCTTTTAAGATATACTATGCATGAGATCATACTGATAGCCTGAGAAATAACCGTCGCAAGAGCCGCCCCCATTGATTCCATTCCCCATAATCCTACAAACAGAAGATCGAGGAAAACATTTATTATGCATGCAACAGCAACAAAAACCAGCGGGCGTTTGCTGTCACCCAGTCCACGTAAAATAGCAGCAAAGGCGTTGTATCCGAAAATAAAAACGGTTCCTGAAAGGGTTACATTGAGATAGTCCCGTGCTTGTCTATATGACTCTTCCGGTGTCTGCATCAAATGTAAAACAGTATCTGCCAAAAGTGTCATTACAACTGTAAATACTATTGATGCAGCAAGAAGAAACGTTATCAATGTTTTGATGGTTTCGTTCATACCTTTTCTGTCGCCTGAGCCAAGGTACTGGGCAATTACAACAGTTCCGCCTACGCTTATTCCGATAATTATATTGGTCATGATGAATGTGACCTGGCCGCCTATATTAACCCCCGACACTCCCACAGGACCGACAAAATTCCCCACTATCAGCATATCGGCCACATTATAAAGGGTCTGTATCAGGTTTGAAAGCATGAAAGGCAAGGCAAAAAGTATCAGTTGTTTTGCAACACTGCCTTCTGTAAGTTTTTTTTCAACGGTCGATTTCTTTATTTCCTGCTTCATAGTTATTGTTTTCGTATCCTTTTCCATTGTAACCTGCATACCTTTCGTTCTATATGTTTAATCCATCCAGAGAATTAGTATTTGAAGCTAATTGAACGCATAAAAATTCTCAGGCGTAGCTGTTAACTAATGTATAATATTTATTATTTACTGTCAATGAAAACATATCTGGCTATAAACGTATGATTTTCGTAGCAATATTCTCGCAGAACGCCCGGTCATGCTCAACAAAAAGTATGGTGGGCTCATGTTCCAAAATAAGTTCTTCTATCTGTATTCGCGACAACACATCAATGTAATTCAGCGGCTCATCCCATATAAATAAGTTGGCTTCTTCACAGAGGCTTCGGGCAATAAGAACCTTCTTTTTCTGCCCGGCGCTGTAATCGGCCATGTCTTTTTCAAACTGTACCCGTGAAAAATCAAGCTTGCGCAAAATGGTTTTAAACAGGGTCTCATCAATCCCGCATTCCCTGGCGTAGTCATCCAGGCTGCCCTTTAAAAACGAGGTATCCTGCGGTACATAGGATATTTTGAGATTGCTGCTTTTATAAAAGTCACCTGTAAAAGATATGTCCTGGCCGCAGATCAGCTTGAGAATGCTGGTTTTCCCGGAGCCGTTTCTCCCCCACAGGGCTATCCTGTCTCCCTGCCGGATTGTAAAGGATACGTTGCTGCATACCGTTTTATCACCATAGAACAATGAGACCCCTTTTAACTCAACAAGTCTTTGGAAGTGATGCGGAACAGTTGATATTTTCAGTGGATCAGCCTTTTCAATGTTCTTTAAGAGTTTTGATTTCTTTTCTATTTCACGGTTGATCCTTTTCTCAATTGTCTTGGAGCGCTTCATCATTTTGGCTGCAAGATGTCCCACACGGCCTCTGTCGTATTGGTGGGTTCCTATTTTGGTTGCCTCAACCCTGTTGGACCAGTCAGCCTTCTCCCTGGCTGTAGCCTTAAGCCTCCGGATTTCTTTCTTCAGTCTTTGGTTTTCCCTGATTTCATAATTGTCCTGCAACTGCTTGTTATAGTACCAGGTGGAAAAGTTTCCCCTTTGTATTTCAATATTTGCCCTGTTGATTGACAAAATGTGGTCGACGCAGGCATCCAGAAACTTTCTGTCATGGGACACCAGGATAAAGCCTTTCTTGGAGTTCAGGTAATCGGCCAGAAGCTCCCTTGTATCGGCATCCAGGTGATTTGTGGGCTCATCAATCAGCAGAAAGCTGTTTTCTTTTAAAAACAGTGCCGCAAGCAGAACTTTGGTCTGCTCTCCGTTGCTGAGGGTTTCAAAGGGACGGTAAAGCACATCGCCTGATACACTGAGCCTTGCCAGTTCCCGTTCAAGTTCCCATAACTGATAATCTGCGCTGATATTATAAAGGACGTCAATGGTATATTGGGATTTATCCTCTACATGGTAGGGAAAATATTCAAAGGATACGCTTGCAGTAATGCTGCCTTCGTATTCATACCGTCCCATCAGCAGGTTCAGGAATGTTGTTTTGCCCCTTCCGTTTCTGCCGATAAATCCAAGCTTCCAGTCGGTATCGATCTGGAAGGAAACATTCTCAAAAATGTAATCATAACTTCCTTCATAGCAAAAAGTAAGGTTTGAGATATTTATAAGCGACATATACCCCTCCGTAAAAACATTTTTCACATGAGCACATAAACTTTTTCACACGAAAATGTATTAATACTTTTCGCACCAATGTTTATTAACGTTTTTGACCGGATGATTTATGTCGGAAATGGAATAGCTTCAATAGGGCAAGTGATACTGTGAAATGAAACAGAAACTATTGTGAAAATAAGCAAAACTGCTGTGAAAATGAGTAAAACTGCCATGAAATTAATATAGCGCAACCAATATCACACCATGGCCACAGAGAGCCGGTAAAGCAATCCAAATCCCGACAATAAACCAGAGCCCGGGTATCGGACTTTCAATCTATTATCAGTTGATTTGAGATTACTTTTAGAACATGGTTACGCCCCACTTCAATAATTACTTTATATTATCGTCACACATTTTCTTATTTAATGCTATTGTCACACACTTTTTATGTCCTGTCAACCATTAAAGAAAAGGAGACACTTCCCTGCCTGATATGTTTCATGCTTCTCCGGCTTTGAAATACTGTTTCGCAGTCTGAGAAGTAACCTGTTCTTCAGCCGGGAAATGTCCCCGTGCAGCCCGGATTAAAAAATGCCGGTGCAGCTTTCAGGTTAAAACTCCCGCAACTTCTGAAAACCCTTCATTATACAGCGACGCATATACGCCGCCTTTTTTCATCAGCTCGTCATGGGTTCCTCTTTCTGCAATCCCTTCGGAAGTAAGCACTACTATTTCATCGGCGTTTTTTATAGTTGAAAGCCTGTGGGCTATGATCAGTGTGGTCCTTCCCCTGGCAAGCTTGTCCAGGGACTCCTGTACAAGCCTTTCGCTTTCGTTATCCAGGGCTGAGGTTGCCTCATCAAGTATCAGTATGGGCGGGTTTTTAAGAAATGCCCTGGCGATTGATATCCGCTGCTTTTGGCCTCCTGAAAGCTTGACCCCGCGCTCTCCCACAAAGGTGTCATACCCGTTTTCCAGTTCCATTATAAAATCATGTGCGTTGGCCAGTTTTGCCGCTTCCACTATTTCTTCCATGGTGGCATCAGGTTTGCCGTAAAGGATGTTTTCGGCTATGGTACCTGAAAACATGTAAACATCCTGCTGAACCATGCCTATGTTTTTGCGCAGTGATTCAAGGGTGATATCCCGTATATCCTTTCCGTCTATAGTTATGGAACCTTCATCCACTTCATAGAACCTGGGAATAAGGTTGCAGAATGTGGTTTTCCCGGCGCCGGAAGGCCCCACTATGGCAACGGTATTGCCTTTCTCTATCTTCAGGTTGATATTTTTCAGCACCACGGCGCTGTCGTCATAACTGAAGGACACATTGTTGAAGCATATCTCTCCCTGCACGTCCTTTAATTCTTCCGCGCCTTCTTTGTCAACTATTTCAGGTTTTGTATCCAAAATCTCCAGGAACCTGTCGAATCCGGACATGCCTCTCTGGAAGCTTTCGGTAAAGTTTACAAGACGATCAATTGGATTCAGGAAGACGTTAATAAAAAGAATATATGCCACCAGATCGGATGGTGAGACATCTCCACGGCTTAAGAATATGCCTCCGAATATGAGAACGCATAAATACAGCATTCCCTGGAGGAACTGGTTCCCGGAATGAAACTTTCCCATTATCATGTAGCTGCTTTCCTTGGTCTTAAGAAACTGTTTGTTGCCTTCTTCAAACTTGTGAAATTCTATATCCTCATTGGCGAAAGACTTAACTACCCTTATTCCGGCCAGGCTGTCCTGCACCTTGGCATTGACGGTGGCAATTTTCCTGCGGTTTTCCAGGAATACCTCACGCATCTTAAGATTGTAATAACCGGTAAACACGACTATAAATATGGTCAGTGCCAAAATAATGACGGTAAGCTTGATATCCATAGTAAGCATGATTACAACGGATCCAACAATCTTGATGACCGAGATAAAAATATCTTCGGGACCGTGGTGGGCCAGTTCGCTTATGTCAAACAAGTCGTTAGTAATTCGAGACATCAGCCTTCCGGTATTTTCATTGTCATAGAAGGATAAAGAAAGCTTTTGCAGGTGGCTGAACAGGTCTCTTCTCATATCAGCTTCCATTCTGGCTCCCATGATATGCCCCCATGATGTGATGTACAGCTGGCAAAAGTACCTTACAATATAAAGCGCAAGCAGCCCCGCACAGGACAACAGCAGGGTTTGCAGCAAATCAGCAGGACGTTTTCCAAACACTTCGTCCAGGAGATACCTGACAAGAGACGGGAAAAAAAGATCTATCCCCGATAAAACCAGTGCGCAGAACATGTCCATGAAAAACATTTTTTTGTACGGACCATAATATGAAACAAACCTCTTAAATTTCTTCATAAACTGCTACCTCTGCTTCTCTGTTTTTTCACTGCCTTTTATTATACTGTATCATGCGGTATTACGCCAAGTTTATTTATGTAATCAGATAAAACGTCCCCATTGTGTCAGTTACACCAGGAGAATGAAACGTGCAAAAACGTCCCTGTTGTGTTAATTCATGATATAATTAAGAAAACCAAACAAATATGGGTCATATTATTAAAATTCCCTGCTCTCAAGGAGGAATAAAATGGAACGGATACGTCTTACCATGGTGAATGACAAACTGAAGGCATTTCCCTCGGTTTCCCTGCCTGACGGTTTCAGGTTTACAAGGTACAACCCGGGGGATGAAATATGGTGGGCCAAAGTTGAGGCTGCTGCCGGAGAGTTTGATTCGGTAGAAAGCGCATTAAGGCGTTTTGAAGAAGAATTCGGACCATATAAGGATCAGTTGCAGGAAAGATGTGTATTCCTTGAACATGAAACCGCCGGGATTATCGGTACGGCAACAGCCTGGTATGGAAATTTCCGGGATGAAATAATCGGACGCCTGCACTGGGTTGCAATTCACCCTGACTTTCAGGGAAAAAAGCTTGCCAGACCGCTTATAAAGGAAGCCATGAATATACTTGCCCGGTACCATAGGAAATCTTACCTTACCACCCAGACCACAAGCTTTAAAGCCATAAAGATATACCTGGATCTTGGTTTTGTACCTTTCGAAACATCCGAAAGATGCAAAGCAGGATGGAGGATGCTTGCAGAACTCCTGAATCATCCTGCCCTTGCTGATTACAAAAATGACTTCTGAACAGCAAAATTGCCCCCCAAATGGCAGGAGAAATATGATAATATATCTATTGGAACAATAAAGCAATCCGCAGAGCCGGCCTGAAGAGATGATCTGCAAAAGCCTATTTTGCATATCGAACAGTATATTAGCCGGCACAATTGTTTGTACATTATAACTGATTATACAATTTTGAAAGGAGTTGAGCGCCACATGAGCCGTGTGGATAAGAAAATTTTCATCGGTACGGTGCTTCTGGAAAAGAACCGCTGGAAATCCAGGATTCCATCTCTTCTTGTAAGCGAATGGGCAGAACGTTTCAGGAACGACGGCTTTGACGGCATTGAGCTGTGGGAAAACCATGTGCTCTTAAACAGCCCCGAAGAGATCGATGCCCTCAAAAACTCTGGTTTTCCTATTGCAGTATATAATTCCTATGTAACATTTGATGATGAAGGGGCGGAAAAACGTGCCAGGGCCGCCGATGCTGCATGCAGGCTTGGTGCAAAAGCGGTGAAGTATAACTTCGGAGACGATATATCACTTCGGGATACATATATCAAAAATCTTAAGGACTGGGTATCCAAACTTCCTTCAGACTGCCGCATTCTCTGTGAATGCCATGCCAATACCATTATGGAGGATCCCGTATTCGCAGCCGAAGTGTTCAGGGAACTGGGAGAAGACAGGTACCAGGCAATCGTCCATGGAATGATCGATCCTTCAGACCTTGAAAAATGGTTCGTTCATCTTGGCAAAACCATTACTCATGTCCATGTTGCAGGTATGAAGGATGGCAAATATATCAGGCTCAGAAAAATTCAGGAACGCCTTAAGGAAAATCTGAAGATAATGAGAGATGCAGGCTTTTCGGGAAGCTTTACCCTCGAATTTACAGAAGGTTGCGCAACACCTGGCGAAAACATCGAAGATGTTTACAACTCTGCACTGGATGACCTTAAGGTTCTTAGGGAGGCATTGCTGTGAAAAGGCCAAAGATGATATATATAGGCAATGTTAATTCAAGAATGCCAACTGAAGGTCCTTTTGTGGATGCCCTCAGGGAATTGGGAGACTTAACCATAATCAGGGACGGCAGCAAGATGCCTGACAAGGAACGGGCAGACCTTATCCGCCAGCACAATATTTTGCTTACAATGTGGGGCAGTATGCCCGTCCCTGACGAAATTGCCGAAGACAGGGGAAACCTGGAATATATTTGCAACATAACAGGTGAAATGAAGCACTGGATTTCCCTGAAAATCATTGAATCGGGAATCCCCGTCACCAACTGGGGCGATGCGCCGGCCAACTCCATAGCTGAAGGTGCCATGGCACTGCTTTTGGCTGTGCTCAAAGATCTCCATGGACATATACAAAACGTAAGAAACGGAAATTGGGAACCCGGAGAGAATTCACCCGGCGGAACCCTGGAAAATTTGAGGTTGGGAATATATGGCCTTGGAGTGATCGGTGTCCGCTTTGTTGAACTGGTGAAACCCTTCGGCCCATACATAAAGGTATATGATCCATATGTAAATGAACTTCCCGAAGGCTGCTTAAGAGCTGAAAGCCTTGAAGAATTGTTTGACTGGGCTCAGGCAGTGGTAATTCATGCCGGTTTAACCGATGAAACAAGAAAATCGGTGACGGCTGACCTCCTTGCAAGGCTTCCGGATAACGGTATAATAATAAATACTGCCAGAGGAGACATAATCGATCAGGATGCCCTCTTTGCAGAGCTTGAAAAAGGCAGATTGCGTGCAGGGCTTGACGTTCTTGCAGGTCCCGACAGGGTGCCTCCTGATCATCCTGCCAGAAAGTGGGAAAACTGTATTCTTACTACCCATAGCATTGGAAGGAACCAATGGTTCAAACCCCCGGGCGGACTTTCGAAAATGGAGCTTATATGCCTCGACAATATCAGGCGTTTTATCAACGGACAACCTCTTCGCTTTATTATGGACAGGGAAAGATACTTAAGAAGCACATAATTTGGCTCAGTAACCCAAAAAAATCAATTGATCAGCGAAATGTAGTATTAAATAGCACAGATGCCATAAATTAATTCACATAAAAAAAGCACCTCCTTTAACACTAAAATTGGAGGTGTTTTTATGAAAAGATTCCTATCAGCAGTAAGATTTTTATCGGCAGTGTTGCTGTCAGTCGTACTGTTTTCCACAGCGGCATTTGCGCAAACCGTTCATACTGTACAGCCCGGTGATACAATGTGGAAAATAGCGGTAAAGTACCAGGTAGGACTTAGCGAGCTCATAGCCCAGAATCCCCACATAAAAAACCCTGCATTAATCTATCCGGGTCAAAAACTGACAATTCCCAGTTATGGCTCAGTAAAGGCTCTGGAAGATGAGGTTATCAGGCTGGTCAACATTGAAAGGACAAAAAGAGGATTGCAACCTCTCGCTCAGAATTGGGAGCTTTCAAGAGTAGCTCGCATAAAATCACAGGATATGATCAATAGGGGCTATTTCTCCCATTATTCGCCCACTTACGGGTCTCCATTCAAAATGATGGAATCTTTCGGACTAAGGTATTCTGCAGCCGGAGAAAACATAGCAATGGGTCAAAGAACTCCCCAGGAAGTGGTAAATGCCTGGATGAGCTCCCCCGGCCACAGAAGCAATATATTAAGCCCCGCATATACCCAGATAGGCGTTGGCCTGGCCAAAAAGAGCAACGGTGTATGTTACTGGACCCAGATGTTCATTAAGCCGCTTCGCTAAAAGGTCAGAATGATTTTTCGGACTATTTTTTTACTCCGTTTCTTAAACAGCTTTAAGCAACTTAATTTTTTCTTAAACAACCTTATTCATTTTTTGAACAATCTCTCTTCCAGTTTCGACAGCTGAATGAGAAGCGGATATCCCAGACCGTAGCAGGCTATCGCCTGGCCAAGGGTAACCCATCCCATTGTCGCCAGCAAAGGATAACCAAACAGATAATTCAGTATAAAACCTATCACCACACCGTTGATGATTACAGGAGGCAGGGGAACCAGCCACCGGACAGGCATTTTGTACGAAACTATGGCAGCCAGCAGAGTAGCAAGGCTGCCAAATACTATGTCTATGGGGCCTCCCCCTCCGAAAATGTTGGCAACTATACATCCTACAAACAAGCCTGGTATTGCCGCAGGAGTCAGGGCAGGAAGTACGGTCAGTGCTTCAGAAATCCTGACTTGTATCTGGCTGTAGCTTATAGGTGCAAACAATACGGTCAGCCCGGCATATAATGCAGCTATTATTGCTGCCTGGGTTATGAATCTTGGGTTGAAAAACTTTATTTTTTTCTGGTTCACGCCTGTTTTTCTCACTCCTTTATAATTCCGGTCATTCTGCCAAAAGTTCGTACGTGCTTACATGTGGCCGTTTTCAATAAGGTTCAGCATTTTTACCGTAGCTTTTATGGCTGAACCCGTCTGGTCCGAATCCAATCCCCTGGTCTTGAATTCCTTATCCAGCTTCCATGTAATAACAGTCTCCACAAGGGCATTTGTCTTACCTCCGGGAGGTATTGTCACAATATAGTCTACCAGGACGGGTAGCGGCTTATTTATTTTATCATATATTTTGCTCAGGGCTTTCATGAAAGCATCATATTGTCCATCACCCGTGGCCGATTCTTCGTAAACCTGGCCGTTTATTTCTATACTAAGTGCAGCAGCAGGTCTCAGTCCCTGTGCATGGCAGATATAGTAATTAAGGACTTTTATCTTGTCGCTGATAAACCTGCTTCCAAGTACATCCGCAACTATATAGGGAAGGTCCTCGGTTGTAATGCTCTCCTTTTTGTCTCCCAGTTCAACAACTCTTTCCGCAACCTTTGCTATGGATTCCTGATCAAGCTCTATTCCAAGCTCTTCAAGGTTCTTTAAGATGCTTGCCTTTCCGGATGTTTTTCCAAGGGCATATTTTCTGAGCCGTCCAAATCTTTCCGGAGCAAGTTTATTGCAATAAAGGTTCCCTTTCTTATCACCATCGGCATGGACTCCGCATGTCTGAGTAAATACATTTTCACCCACAATAGGCTTGTTGGCGGGTATCCGTATACCTGAAAAACTTTCCACCAGCTTGCTGATTTTTGTCAGCCTTGATTCATCAACAGAAATCTCAACTTGCTCACACATATCCCTTAAGGTTCCTATGACACTGGCCAATGCAGCATTGCCCGCTCTTTCACCCAAGCCGTTGACGGTTGTATGGACACCGCTTACCCCCGCTTTTACAGCCATATACGTATTGGCTACTGCCAGATCATAATCATTGTGCCCATGAAAGTCAAATTTCAAAGCAGGATATCTTTGTATCATTTCCCTGCAGAGTTTATAGGTCTCGTCGGGACTGAGCACTCCAAGGGTATCCGGAAGCATAAATCTGTTGATCTTCTCTTTCATCAATTCATCTATCAGCATGAAAACATACTCAGGCGAGTCTTTTATGCCGTTGGACCAGTCTTCCAGGTAGACATTTACCGATATTCCATGATGGTATGCTCTTGCCAGGACTTGCCGGATATCGGCAATGTGTTCTTCAGGGGTTTTTCTCAACTGGTTTTTAAGATGGCGCAGTGAACCTTTACACAGCAGGTTGAGTACTTTTGCTCCGGATTCAACTATCCAGTTAATGGATTTCTCCCCGTCAACAAATCCCAAGACTTCAATTCTGTCAAGATACCCTTTTTCCCTGCCCCAGGCAGTGATTCTCTTGACAGAGTCCATTTCCCCCCTGGATATACGTGCAGATGCAATTTCAATCCTGTCTACCTTTACTTCCTCCAGAAGTATCCTGGCTATATTAAGTTTTTCATCCTCTGAAAAAGCCACTCCCGGTGTTTGCTCTCCGTCTCTTAGTGTCGTATCCATTATTTCGATTTTCATTCAGCAAAAGCCTCCTTATCTTTTTTTATAACAAGGACACTTCTTTCCCGCGCAGGAACTCTTGGTAACTGATGTATAGTCCTGTATCCACATATTAAAAAAGCTTTCGTCCTATAACAGGACGAAAGCTTAAACTTTCGCTATACCACCTGATACGGCATACAAACATATGCGTTCCTTTTAACGGAGGAAAACCGTCAGAACCTACTAACCACTTCAGCCTGCTACTCAGGAGTGATCTTCGGCACTTTTCTACTCGGATCGGGCTCCCACCATCCCCGACTCTCTGGGCCTTTCAAAAAATGCTTACTGTCTCCGTCATCGTATTTATCGTCAGCCAAATTCATTTTTTTATATTTTAATATGTAATTATATATGCTTTTTTTAAATTTGTAAAGTGGTTATTTGAAATTTTTTCTTTGTTTCTTTCAAAACACCTGCATGAGCCTGGGAAAATTTAAAGCCGGATATTCCCCAGGCAGGAAAACCAAAAGGCTGCAGTAAACTACAGCCTTTTGAATATCTATATATTTCACACGATAAGAAGAGTGCAATTACCCGCATTTCGAAAAGCCACAATTCCTGCATACTACGCAGCCGCCTTCATGCTCCACTGCCGTCCCGCATTCAGGACAATATTTTATGGTCAGCAGGTTGTCGTAGTTTGCATTCCGGTCCGGATTATTGCAGGTTTCCTTCATAGTGCAGCTTGCGCACGCAGAAACATCGCATTCGCCTGCGCTCCGCAAATTTCTGGTATCAACGGGTTCTATGGCTGCCAGTTCACTCGCAGCTTCTTCCGAATTTCCATTTTTTAATTTTACCAGTCTTTCAATGACTTTCCCTATCGCATCCGGACAGGACAATACCTTAAGGCCTTTCTGCCTTATGGTAGAGTGGCATCTTATACCCTTCAACTGGTCAACTATGCTCTCGGCGCTGATGCCCGATCTGAGTGCAATTGAAATAAGCCTCGCAGTTGCTTCGGACTGTGAAGGACATCCTCCTGCTCTTCCCAGGTTGGTGAACACCTCGCATATGCCCTTGTCGTCATAATTTACCGTTATGAATATTGTTCCGCATCCGATCTTCACCTTTTCGGTTATTCCGGTAGTAACGTCAGGTCTTGGTCTTGGCTGAATGTGGGCCGATTCCTGCACGAATTTTTCCATTTTGACCGATTGTCCGGACTCTTCTTTACCCTTAACCTTTCCTATATTCAGTACCTGGAGGTCCCTGCTTCCGTCCCTGTAAATGGTAACGCCTTTGCAATACAGCTTGTATGCGAGGGTAAATACATTCTTTACATCATCCCTGGTAGCATCATGGCGCAGGTTAACCGTCTTGGACACTGCATTATCGGTGTAGCGCTGGAACGCAGCCTGCATTTTTACATGATATTCAGGGGAAATATCATGAGCGGTTACAAACACTTCCCGTACCGCTGCGGGTATTTCTTCAAAGCCCTGAATGCTTCCCTTCTGCGCAATCCTTCTCATCAGCTCATCGGAATAGAAACCTTCCCCGATAGCCACCTGTTTGAAAATTGGGTTCACTTCAGGTAGTTCATCGTTATCCATGACGTTTCTTATGTACGATATTGCAAATAACGGTTCAATCCCGCTTGATACGCCCGCAATAATGCTCAGCGTTCCTGTAGGAGCGATAGTGGTGGTTGTGGCATTTCTGATTTTCACTCCCAGATCCTTATATATGCTCTTATCATAGAAGGGGAATACTCCCTTCTTCTCAGCAATTTCAATGGAGGTCTTTCTGGCCTGGTCCTGGATAAAATGCATTACCTTTTCAGCAAGAGCCAAGGCTTTCTGGGAATTGTAGGGTATTCCCAGCTTGCAAAGCATATCAGCCCATCCCATAACTCCAAGGCCTATTTTTCTGGTACCTTTTGTCATTTTTTCTATTTCGGGCAGGGGATATTTGTTAACATCAATTACGTTATCAAGGAAGTGCACTGCGGTTCTTACCACCCTGCCGATCCTGTCATAATCCACCTCAAGCTTACCGCCGGATTTTTTCACCATCAGGCTCAGGTTGATGGAGCCAAGGTTGCATGACTCATAGGGAAGCAGTGGCTGCTCTCCGCAAGGATTGGTGCTTTCTATTTCTCCCAATTCGGGAACAACGTTGTCCTTGTTGAGCCTGTCAAGAAAAATAATCCCGGGTTCTCCGTTATTCCATGCCATATCAACTATCAGATCAAAAACTTCCCTGGCATTAAGTCTTTTTACTTCAACTTTGCGGTGGGGATCCACAAGGCCGTAGTCTTCACCTTTTTCCACTGCTGACATGAACTCTTCCGTAACCCCTACGCTTATATTGAAATTGGTAATGTCATTGTTATCCCTTTTGCATGTAATAAACTCAAGGATATCAGGGTGATCAACCCTCAGTATTCCCATGTTGGCGCCTCTTCTTGTTCCACCCTGTTTAACTGCTTCGGTAGCGGCGTTGAAAACTTTCATGAAGCTTACAGGTCCGCTGGCCACTCCTCCTGTTGAATTCACCGTGGCTCCCTTCGGTCTCAGGCGGGAGAAACTAAAGCCCGTCCCTCCTCCGCTTTTATGTATGAGGGCGGCATTTTTAATGCTCTCGAATATCCCTTCCATGGAATCCTCTACAGGGAGTACAAAACAGGCACTCAATTGTCCCAAAGGTCTTCCTGCATTCATAAGTGTGGGGGAGTTTGGTAAAAACTCAAGGTTGGCCATAACTTCAAAAAACTCTTTCTCAATCTTTTTCAGTTCTGATTCTGAAACATACCCTTCGTCTGCTTTTGCAACAGCTTTTGCAACTCTTCTGAACATACCTTCAGGATCTTCCAGCAGCCTGCCATCTTCGTCTTTGGCAAGATAACGTCTCTCCAGAACCTTTATTGCGTTTTCTGTTAACTTCATACCACTGCCTCCCGATAAAACACTATATTTTGTGTATTTCTTTTTTACTGGCACTGTATATTGTATCATTTCTATTATGCAAGTCAATACAATAGAGGAAAATATTTTATGATTAATTAGTCCTATGAAGGTCCTAAAAATTTAGTACGGATTTATCACATACAGTATATTATTCCAAAAAACCCCCTTAAGCAATAAACCCTGGACATACCAAAACTTAATGCCCAGGGTTTATTACAATAATTTGTGGCATTGCTTCTTTTCACTTATTATTCCTTTTGGAACGCTGATTCCGAATAGGTATTCTTTGGATCCCAGAATATCCATTCCTCCAAACCCGCATCATATACCGCCTGGATCTGCTGCCTTGCCTGTTCTTCGCCGTAAACCTGATAGTATCCTTTCCCCAGCCAGGAAGCGGTAAAGTCCTGCAGGTAAGGCCTTATACTTGCCTTGTATCCTTCCACCTGCGAAATTCTGTTCTTGGCCTTTACAAGGCTGTTGTATACTACACCGTACGGGTCAAGATCCGGCTTTGCAAACTGAACGCCGTTAACCCTTTGACCCAGGGCGTAGTGAGACGGATAAACCATGGGACAGATATAATCTATATCCTTGCCTATCATCTCCAGATATTGGCCGATTTTTTCAGTATCTCCGGGGCTTTCACATATTATGCCGAAGACATCCGCCGACAGTACAACGTCAGGCAATTCCTTTCTGGCATATGCCAAAAACTCATTAATTACTTCATATTTTTCCTGGGTCTGCTCACCATAATCGATTTCCTCCCTGTGCCCGGGAAAACGCACATAATCAAACTGTATCTCATCAAAGCCCTTCTGCACGGCCTCTTTGGCTATTTCGATAATATAGGACCAGTTCTCTTTTTTATACGGATTCAGCCAGGTGACCTGTCTTCCGTCGCTGTTTTTTTCGGTCCACAGCTCCCCATTCTTTTTCTTTATAGCAAGTTCAGGGTGTTTGGAGGATAAAACGGGATCCTTGAAACATACAAGCCTGCCTATAACATATATGCCGTTATCATGCATTTTCTTCAAAACTTCATCAACATTATATTTCCTGTACCATGCTCCTGCCTCCAGTACAGCAGGCACACTGGTTTCGTATCCCACCAGCCCGTCATCGTCCTTGATATCTATGACATATGCATTTATCTCGGTGGTGTTTGCCAGATTTATAAAATGATCCACCTTTTCAGGATTGCCTGCTGTCCATCCCGTAAGGTACAAGGCCTTGGCCTTTACTTTCTTTTTTTCAGGTCCAGGCGTGTTCACAGGTTCCTCAGAAGGCTCAGGGGAAGGTTGCACTTCTTCAGGTGCAGGATCGGGAGATTCAGGTGCAGGACCGGAATCATGGCCTTCTTCACCGCCATTGTCCCGGTCAGTATTACCCCCTTGCAAAGTATCCTCTTTTCCTGCATCATTTCCCGGTGTTTTGCTCCCCGTGACACATCCTGAAGGAATAACAAGAATCAACAACACAAAAACCAGAATCAAAGCTATCTTTTTGCTGATTTTATTTCTCATAGGCACCTCACTGATCGTTTCTTTTGTAGTAGGAATAGTTGAATAAACGCTTTATGCATACTGTTTGAAAAACGGATTTACTGTTTTTTTTCAAAGTATTCTTCTGAATAATTGTTTGACGGATCCCACAGTATCCATTCATGGTAACCTGCATCGTATACAGCCTGAATCTGTTGACGGATTTGCTGGGGACCATATGTCTGGTAGTATCCCTTTGGAAGATACTTTGCAGTAAAAGCCTGCAGATATGGCCTTATATCTGCCTTATATCCTTCAACCGCTGAAATCCTGTTCCTGCCCTTTATAAGGGTATTATAAACCACCTTGTACGGTTCAAGATCAGGAGCGGTGAACAAAACACCGTTTATGGTCTGACCTACCCCATTACCCATAATTCCATTGGATGCATTTGCATAATGAGAAGGATAGACCATAGGACATATGTAGTTGATATCCTTACCCACCTTTTCAAGAACCTGGCCGATGTTCTCTCCATCTCTGTCACTTTCAAATATGATCCCAAAAACATCGGCAGATACTGGAACCCCTCTTTCCTCATACAGCTCTTTGGATGCCAGCTTCAGGAAGGAGCAGATAGCATCGGCTTTCGAAGGCACATCCTCTCCATAGTACACCTCGGAGCTCTTTGCAGTGGGAAATCTTACATAATCAAACTGGATTTCGTCAAAACCTTTTTCGATAGCTTCCCTGGCAATATCAAGGTTATATCTACATACTTCTTCCAAATAGGGATTGGTCCAGCCGGTTTTTCCGCTTCCCATGTTTTCTTTCCATATCTCACCCCCCGGTCCTTTTATGGCCAGATCAGGCCTTTTTGTTGCAAGCTCATTGTCTCTGAAACAAACCAGCCTTCCGATCACATAAATATCATTATCATGCAGCATTTTTATCACATGCTCCGGATCGTATAAATCAACAAAGGCTTTATTTTTTACCACTTCAGGAACTGAAGACACGTAGTTTACTTTTCCGTTTTCCTTAATGTCAATTACAACCGCATTCAGCTCGGTGGTCTTGGAAAGCTCTATGATCTTATGCAGTTTTGCATCATTACCCGCTGAATTTCCTGTCAAATACACAGCCCTCACCTTTATATCTTCAAACCGCCTTTTTGGAGGTTCTTCCGGAGGGGAAGGCTCAGGCTTTTCAGATGCATCCGGTATTGCAGAAGGCATTTCGGTATTGTCATTATTCTGCTCAGAAGGCGATGGAGATGCAGCAGGAGTAACACCCGGACTTGGCATTGGTAAAGAGTCAGATTTTCCGGGTTCTTTTTCGGCAATTCTGTAAATCAAACCTTTCCCGGGAATGAATGCAATAAGAGCTACAGCTATTAGTACGATTATTATAAGGCTTGTGATGATTCTGCCTGTATTCTTCACTTTGCTTTTCTCCTGTCCGTGATATTTGATACAATAAGCATAAATTTTGACTTAAAAAACCGGAAAATAGTTTCAAAAACATTTCTGCATTCTGTACATAATCTATTTTGACCATTTTTCTGACATTATTCAATTATAACAATATCCAATTTATCAAACATTTTCACATAATACAATATATAAAATAAATGTTAACTTACTATTGTATATCCAGTAATTACCATCAGTTGTATGAACCTTAAAAATAAAGGGACCAGTGAAATAGAAAATAAAGCAACCGGCGCAGCAGTAAGTAAGGTATTAGATTATCAAGTTTAGTGTTAAGTACTAATACTCTAATGGATTCAGAAGTTACATCTGTAATTGGCGCTGACAAATATGAAAAGAATGATAGTTGAAACAATGTAATATATGTAATTGAAACAATGAAATACACGAAATGAAATAGAAGCAATAGTACAAAAAAAGAGATATGTGCTTTTACACATACCTCTTTTCTGGCTCCTCAAGTAGGACTCGAACCTACGACCCTGCGGTTAACAGCCGCATGCTCTACCAACTGAGCTATTGAGGAATAATTTTCTGGCAGAGACCTACTTTCCCAGGGCGTCTCCACCCTAGTATCATCGGCACTGAGAAGCTTAACTTCCGTGTTCGGGATGGGTACGGGTGTTTCCTTCTCGTTATTCCCAC
>JAMNYG010000090.1 GCA_023622945.1 Bacillota bacterium
GCAAATATTGACAACAGTTTCATTTTTTGCAATATTTTTTAACAAATAGTGACACTCATACCATTATTTGTTATAATATACATAGGTATAATAAATACCAAAAACCAACAAAAGGGGGAAAGATGCATGAAGAAAAGGATTTCAGCGTTTCTGGTTCTTGTTTTTGTCCTTACCTCCATTTCAACCTTCACGACATCAGCATCGGAAACTCCTCAGGGTACGGTTTACGAAGTGGGTCCCGGCAAAGCTTATGAATCGCTTCTTGATATCCCATGGGGATCCCTGATGCCCGGAGACACAGTCAAAATTTACTGGAGAGAAGAACCCTACAGGGAAAAATTCTGTATTTCACGTGCCGGCACGCCGGATGCACCTATAACCATTACAGGTGTTCCCGGACCTGAAGGCCAGCTGCCTGTAATAAGCGGGGAAAATGCCGTGGTCAGCGATGAATACAGTTTTTGGAATGACAACAGGTGCGTAATCAAAATCGGCGGCGCAAGATTTCCCGGAAATATGTCTAACCCGGACACAGGAGAAATCCCAAGGCATATAATCATCGAAAACCTTGACATCTGCAGTGCCAGGCCGCCTTACGGAGGAGAAGACGGATACACGTACATTGACCGTTACGGCAATGTGGCCAGCTATTCAACCAACGCTTCCGCCATATATATTGAATACGGTGAAGACATAATTATAAGAAACAACAGGATGCATGACTGCGGCAACGGATTTTTCACGGCCTCCCAGTCAAAAAGGATACTGGTGCAGGGCAATCATATTTACGACAACGGCATAAAAGGAAGGATTTTGGAACATAACATCTACACTTCATCAGAAAACATCATATTTGAATACAATTACCTTGGTCCTCTGCGCGGGGATAACATAGGAGAACCTTGCGGGAACAACCTTAAGGACCGTTCGGCAGGCACGGTTATCCGCTACAATATGATAGTGGGAGGAAACCGCCAGCTTGACCTTGTTGACAGCGGTTCTTTCGTTGACAACCCCCTCTACCGTAAAACATATGTATATGGCAATATCATCATTGACAACGGACAGGGCACCAATTCCAACATGATCCACTACGGCGGCGACAGCCTGGATTATTCCATATACCGCAAGGGTACTCTGTATTTCTACAACAACACCGTTGTCAACTTAAGACCAGGCAGGCAACAGATATTCCAGATAGATACCGACGATGAACATGTGGACGCCAGGAATAACATCCTGTTAATGACAGGTGAACAAACAGCTCTCGTAAACGATACTTTCGGTACATTTGTGCTGATGAACAACTGGATAAATGAAGGCTACCGCATAACCATGAATCCTGAAGACGTTCCTTTTGTTGACATTACCATGAAGGATAACATAATTGGAAAGAACCTTAAGTTTGTTGACGCAGACAATTACGATTTCCGTCTCCTCCCGGGTTCTTCGTGCGTAGACAACGGTACCGAACTGCATCCGGATGTTCTTCCGGACCATGATGTGTTATATCAGTATTTAATGCATCAGTCTTTTGAACCGCGTCCCATGAGCAAGAGCAATCCTGTTGATAAAAAAATAGATATCGGAGCATACGAACTTCCTTCCGGCAGGGAGTTGGGGCAATATCTCAAAAATTTAGGACTCGATGATTAGTTTGCCGGTACAGCAAATATTGCAAAATGGTGCTTTAGATAATAAATATAAGATATATTACGAATACCAAGGCATTCGCTAAATCGAATGCCTTTTTCCATTATATTTCGTAAACAAAGTCCAAGCTATATGTTTACAACCTGTCAGTTCCATAATAAAATATAGTAGAAATGAAGTATTAAATAATCTTGTCAGGAGAAGGAAATGCAGATAAAGTCCTTTAAGAAATTAAAACTTTATGGTTTTAACAACTTAACAAAAACCTTAAGTTTTAATTTATATGACATATGCTATGCAAAAACCCCTGAGCACAGGAAAGAATATATCGAATACATCGATGAACAGTACAACGCCGACAGGCTTACAAAAATTTTGACTGAAGTGTCAAATATAATCGGAGCAAATATCCTTAACATAGCCAAGCAGGATTATGAGCCTCAGGGCGCAAGTGTTACCATGTTGATATCGGAAGAACCTACGGGCACACCCTGTAATTCAGGAAAGTGTCCAAACTGTGGTAATTCCGTCCTTTTGCCTGATGCCGTGGTGGCGCATCTGGACAAAAGCCATATTACGGTTCATACCTATCCCGAAAGCCATCCTAACGAAGGCATCAGCACTTTCAGGGCTGATATCGATGTGTCAACGTGCGGGAAGATATCTCCGCTAAAAGCGCTTAATTACCTTATCCAGTGCTTCAGCCCTGACATTGCCACCATAGATTACAGGGTCAGGGGCTTTACAAGAGATATTGACGGAAAAAAATATTTTATAGATCATAAGATTAATTCCATACAAAATTATATAAAGAAGGAGACCCGCAATCTTTATCATTTGATAGACGTAAACGTGTACCAGGAAAATATTTTCCATACCAAGATGCTGCTTAAGGAGTTTGACCTGGACAACTATCTTTTCGGTATGGGTGAGGAAGAACTTGCACCCGAGGAAAAGGAAAAAATAATGAAAATGCTGAAAAGGGAGATGTCAGAAATTTTCTACGGCAGAAACATGGCAAAAATATAATGCTGATGAAAATCCGCTTTAAATACCATAATCTTCTTTAAAATCAGAAATAAAGGCGTTCCTTTAGGATCGGGAACGCCTTTCCTGATGTTGTATAAGCTAAATCAACGTGTGGTGCAGGCATGGAGTGTAGGAAAATGATATGCCGGCACAATACGTTAGATCAGTTCTTTTTCTATAAGATACCTGATGGCACTCTGCAGATAAGCAGCATATTCAGAATTAATTCCCAGGCCGGCTTTGACTCCGATTTCCTTATCCAGGGCATTAAGCCTGTCCAGGATCCTGTCTTTATCGGTGATCTTTTGTATGAGCCTTACTTTTGCCAGAAGGCTTTGGTAAATACCCTGGTTTTTGAACATGCCTTTCTTTAAACCTTCTGTCAGTTCATCATCCAGGCGGTCCAAGGAAACATATCTTTCATGCATGCCTATATCCGGCGCTTTTCCGACATAAGGCAGGTCTACATAATCACCGGCATCGAATGTCACGGGGCTTGAAACCGTAAGGGTATTGGTTTCATAATCCACTGCGGTTATCCTTACACCCCTGTTGGAACCTATTCTCACTATATCGCCTGGAATTATTCCATACCCGTCGGTAAAGAACAGGGCATCTTCAACCGGAACGATGGTTGTGTTTTCACCGGATGCCGTGGTTACCGTCAGGTGGGCTCCTGCATCAACGGCAGGTGAATCCTCCCTGAGGGTAAAGTCATCGTTGTCTGCATCCGCAAATCCCGGGTTTACTTCCAGGTTTCCGGAGAAATATTCGGGGAGGAGTTCCTGTATTTCTGCAAGGGATTTATCCAATTTGTAAACTCCCCATGTCTTTTCACCGAAAACATCTGCCACTCCGTCATAGAATATGCGAACTGAATCAGGCAGGTCACCGTCTTCGGTTGCATGGGCAATTATATTGTTGAAGAAGAAGTTGTTGTTGGGGAAATTATTCGCCCAGAGCCTGTCAATGGTCAGGTGCCATGTTTCAAATATCATATGGTAGTTGCCCTTGAAATACGGATCGTAATCATCCCCTGCAACCCTATTGTGATACATTATGTTGTTCATTATCTTATTTCCTGTAAATTCGGTGTCATGTTTCGCGTTAACCTGATAAGGTGCTCCGCCGTTCTTATATATCACGTTGTTGTATACCCTGTTGCCTATGCAGTTCTGGATTATATCCCTTGGCTCAAAGTAGTATGAAGACATGAACAAACCGGTACCCACCATGGGACCTGCACTGGCATATGCAATGACGTTATTCCTTACGATATTGTTGTCTGCAGCTATCTGTATTCCTGTCTTGCCATATTCTATGCACTCTTCGCCTATGTAATATATGATGTTGTTCTCCACCAGGTTGTTGTGTGATTTGCATATGATGCCTATACCTCCGCCCCAGTGCTGCTCTATCACGTTATTCCTTATTACATTGTTGTAGCTGTATATGGGCTGCCAGTTCATTTCCTTGAGGTCGACCGCATAATGGCCGGCCTTGGTGAAATAGTTGTTCTGGATCAGTACATGATGGCATCCGTTAACATAGATTGCATCTCCGACACCTTCGCCCAGAGGGTCTCCGCAGGTATCAAACCGGTTGCTTTCAATAGTAATGTATGAACTTTTATTTACGTACATAAATGAATCCAGGCTGTTTTTAAAGGAGCAGTTTCTGATGGTAATATATGAGTTTCCGTAGAAGCATACATTTGTATTCCATCCGGTGTCCTCAAAGCTCAGACCGTCAATAACAATCCAATTTATGCCTTCCTTGAAGGAAACCAGTTCAATAGGACTGCCCTCGCCTGCAGTCAGTACCGGGGTTTCACCGGGATATGCCTTCACGGTTATGGGAGCATCCTGAGTTCCAGAATTGACAGGATAGAAATGATCACCCCTGTATACTCCCCCTCTTACATAAAGAGTATCTCCCGCAGCAAGCACATCACCCGCATGGGCAAGAGTCTTCCAGGGTCTTTCAAAGCTCCCGTCATTGGAGTCATCTCCGTCGGGCGAAACATAATAGGTGTTTCCGGCAGCAAATGCCACTCCGCCCGTCAAGGACAGCATTGTAACCAGTATCATAAGAAATGCGGTCATAAATGCGATTGCTTTCCTTAACATATTCTTATCTCTCCTCTCCCGGATATTATTAGGATTCTCAACCGCCGCCAATCATGTGTTTCCTGTATTTATTTCATAATTTTTATTCCCCCTTTTGTAATTAAAACCTGGTAATTCCAATAATAATTATGAAATATTCAGACAATCTTATGTCTGCAAATATTGTCAGGAAACCAATAAAAATTGCAATTGAATCCAGCCTGTATGATTAAGTCCCATTGATGTAAGGCTAAGTCACATTGATGTAAGATTGAATCCCGCTGAAATGATTGGTTAAAACATATATACGTTACCTCCTGGGCAGAAATTAAGGTATTTGGGGTTATTTTTCATGGTGGTTGCAGGGAAGGCCTTAGAGTAAAATTTTCGTAGGCAAATTTAATAAAAAATATAGGAAGACCCAATAAAAGGTCTTCCCATAATCACAATTTTCCTGTAGTTTAGAAGTTACGACACCAAAACGAC
>JAMNYG010000149.1 GCA_023622945.1 Bacillota bacterium
GGTATAATGGACATGAGACCTAAACGCTCCTTTCTGGGAGGTAATGGTGTGTGGTAATTTCCATTATACCAGAAGCGTTTCAGGTCTCATTTTTATTATTAAGTTAACAGAACATCATATCATATGAGGAGGTCAAGGCATGAAAAAGGAATATGTGATCAAGAAGGCTTCCGAAGCGGAAGTATCTGCAGAAGGCTTCTGGGATGAGGTGGACATAATAAGCATAGATTGTTATCCATGGGATAAAAACGGATACAGGCCAATGGTTGAAGCTGCCGTGGTATACACCGAAGCCGGTTTCCATGTGTACTTTAAAGCGTATGAAGATTCGGTGACTGTAAAACATTTTAATATGAATGAAATGGTTTGTAAGGACAGCTGTGTGGAATTCTTTTTTAATCCCAAAACAGAAACGGATGACAGGTACCTCAACTTTGAAACAAATGCCGTAGGAACGCTGCTCCTGGGATTTGGCAGGGACAGGTGGAACAGGCACCTGATAACCGATATTCCGCCTGAGATTTTCAAGATTAAGACACTGCTTGACAAGGATACGGCTGAACATTTCAAGGGTCCCTTCTGGACCGTCCGGTATTTTATTCCTTATACATTCCTGGAAAAATGCTACGGGAAACTGGATTTCAAATCCGGTTACAGGTTCGAAGGCAACTTCTATAAATGCGGAGATGAAACAAAGTTTGAGCACTATGGCTGCTGGAATCCTGTTGAAAAGGATCAGCCTGACTTTCACAGACCTGATTTCTTTGGTACACTGATACTGGAATAAGCTAAACGTTGAACCGGCAATGTATTGTGTTGCCTGACAGGGATTTATTTCAGAATGCATTTACTGTGAGGGCAACATAATGGGCTGAAAAATGTATTCTGATGGCACTGCCATGTTTTATATTGAACAGATGGGAGGATGAAATATGAAAAAAGAATATCTTATAACCAGGGCTTCCGAGGAAGCTGTAGATACTGAGGGTTTCTGGGATGGCATTCCCAAGCTTTCCATTGATTTTTTCCGTGACACAGGCAACGGTTACAAACCAAGAACCGAGGCTGCAGTTGTACATACCGAGAAAGGTTTTCACGTGTACTTTAAGGTTTATGAGGACAGTGTAACAGTCAGATACCATAACATGAACGAACCCGTGTATAAGGACAGCTGTGTGGAATTTTTCCTCAATCCAAAGGCAGGTTCGGATGAAAGGTACCTTAACTTTGAGATAAATGCAATTGGCACATTGCTGCTCCAGTTTGGAGTATCGAGGAACGACAGGTTTTTTGTTACCGACGTATCCCCGGAGGTTTTTGCCATCAAATCCCTTCTGAATGCTGAAACCGCAAAGAATTTCAGCGGACCTTTCTGGACTGTCAGATACTTTATACCGTTTTCATTCTTGGAAAAATGCTACGGAAAATTGGATTTAAAACCCGGTTACAGGTTTGAAGGTAATTTCTACAAGTGCGGAGACGAAACAAAGTTCCCTCATTATGGAATGTGGAACCCCATTATGGGGGGAAAGCTCAGTTTTCATACTCCCGAGTACTTCGGAACATTGATCATGGAATGAGGAATGGGGGATAGCATGAAGATTCTTATGGCCCCTGATTCTTTCAAAGGCACCATGACGTCAATTGAAGTGATTAATTATCTTGAAGAGGTTGCAAGAAGACATTTTGATCCCCTCGAAGTGGTCAAGGTGCCCATAGCAGACGGCGGAGAAGGCACCGTAGATTCCCTGGTGCTGGCAACCGGAGGAGAATATAGGTGGGCACGTGTGAGCGACCCCCTTGGAAGACCGGTAAATGCCAAATACGGGATAATAGGCGGGAAGACCGCCGTAATAGAGATGGCGCAGGCTTCAGGGCTGCCGCTGTTGTCGCCGCAGGAAAGGAACCCCATGCTTACCACCACCTATGGAACTGGACAATTGATAAAAGCCGCCCTTGATGAAGGTATCAGGGAGTTTATCATAGGCATAGGAGGAAGCGCAACAAACGATGGAGGGATAGGTGCAGCCCAGGCGCTGGGGGTGAGATTCCTTGACAGCCGGGGAAATGATGTAGGATTCGGAGGGCAGCATCTGGCCAGGATATGCACCATAGATGCTGAAGCAATGGATCCGAGGATCAAAGGAAGCAAAATAACGGTAATATGCGACGTGAGCAACCCGCTTACCGGACCCAACGGAGCCACTGCGGTGTATGGCCCCCAGAAAGGTGCCTCAGAGGAAATGCTGAAGGCTCTTGAGGAAGGTATGAAAAACTATGAAGAGGTCATAAAAAGGTTCTCAGGAAAAGATATCGGTTCAACTCCCGGAGCGGGAGCTGCCGGAGGTTTGGGAGCTGCGCTGATGTGCTTTTTCGGGGCAGTTTTGAAGCCTGGCATTGATACAGTGCTGGATTATGTGGGTTTTGACCGACTTCTTGAGGGGGTTGATCTGGTGGTGACCGGTGAGGGAAGGATTGACGGACAGTCGGTTTTCGGGAAAGTGCCTGTGGGGATAGCTCAACGATGCAAATCAAAGGGAGTAAAGGTTGCAGCCATTGTTGGTTCTATAGGGCCCGAAGCATGGAAAGTGTATGACCATGGGATATTCAGCATAATGCCCACGGTGAACAGAGACATGTCCCTGGAGGAAGCTCTGAATAACGCAGTAGATTTATTGAAGGATGCGGCCGACAGGATGTTCAGGTTTATCAGATTAGGGATGGATTTAAGGTGACCTGTTACGTAAGCTTATGGGGAAATGATATGCAGGAATAACGGTCGCTTCACCAAGAGACTGGCTAAGGTACGGGGACACTTCTCTTGCTGCGGAGAAGTGCTTCGTGCTTGAGAAGTGTCCCCATACCGCCCAACTGACACAACAGACTAAGGTTGTATAATACTAATCCGATGAAAATAAATAAAGGGGGAAATTACCTTGGAAAAGCGCAAATGGATGGAATGCATAAGCGACAGCATAGACAGCAGAAAGGACCGCCTCATTGGAATTGCTGAAAATATTTACAGAAATCCAGAAACGGGGTTTAAGGAATTCAAGACAGCAAAGCTTGCAGCAGAAGAGTTGAGGGCTCTAGGCCTTGATGTCTCTGAGCTAAGCGATATTCCGGGTGTTAAGGCCACTATAGATACCGGAAGGCCGGGACCGGGGGTTGCCATACTTGGAGAGCTTGATTCCATCATATGCACCGGACATCCGGACTGTGACAAAGAGACAGGAGCGGTACATGCATGCGGACATCATGCTCAGATATCTTCACTGATAGGAGCGGCCGCGGGACTGCTGAAGTCAGGAGTTATCGACAAGTTGAGCGGAAAGATACATCTGATGGCGGTACCTGCCGAGGAGTATATAGAAATCGCCTATAGAATGAGTTTGAGGGAAAAGGGCGTAATCAGATACCTGGGAGGCAAGCCGGAGCTGCTTTACAGAGGCTGGTTTGATGACGTGGATATCAGCATGATGGTTCATGCCATGTCCAGCGATAAAAAGCTGGGGTTTGACGACAGTTCAAACGGATGCCTGGTAAAGAGCATAAGATATATAGGCAAAGCTTCGCATGCAGGAGGAGCTCCCGATAAAGGCATAAATGCTTTATATGCGGCAAATCTGGGGTTGTCGGCCATCAACGCTTTGCGTGAAACCTTCAGGGAAGCTGATTACATAAGGGTTCATCCTATAATCACAAAGGGCGGAGACATAGTAAATGTAATACCGGCCGATGTAAGAATGGAAACTTTTATAAGGGGTAAAACCATAGACGCCATACTGGAAGCAAACAAGAAAGTTAACAGGGCTCTGATAGGAGCGGCAATATCCATGGGAGCCCAGGTGGAAATCAGGGATTTGCCGGGATACTTCCCTCTTAATATGGATAAGAATCTTAATGAATTGGCAAAACAAGTCATGTCGGATATGGTAAGTGAAGATGAAATGAAAACATGGGAACATGGCACGGGCTCAACTGACATGGGAGATCTGTCAACTTTAATGCCCGTAATACAGCCTTATGTGGGAGGATGTACCGGAAGGACCCACGGAGAAGATTTCAAGGTGGTAGATCCCGAAACAACCTATGTATTAGGAGCACATCTCCTTGCAAGAGTTACGGCAGAGCTGTTGTGGGATAAGGCGGATATTGCCAGGGACATCATCTCGAGATTTAAACCCTTGTTTAGATCCAAAAAAGAGTACCTGGATTTTGCAGACAAATTGTTTGTGCATAAAATACTGCCCGATGAGGAGACTTTAAACAAACTGGTATAAGTATGGGCAAATCATTATGAAATAGTGCTTTGTATTGTTTCATGCTTTGTATAATTAAATGCCTGGTACAGTTTGGTGCTCAGTAAAATTTGTATTGTTTCATGATCAATATAATTTCAACTCAGCATTATTTCATACTTTGAATGATGTACCTGACTCAAGAAGTTTTTGGATTTCATGTGCAGGGAGTGGAGGGCAGAAGAAGTTGCCTTGCATTTCCCTGCAATTGTTTTTCCTTAGAAAAGCAAACTCATCAAAGGTTTCAACGCCTTCAGCGTTAACCTTGCGATTCATGCTTTCGGCCAGGGCTATGGTTGCAGCAATTATTGTTTTGTTGTCATCATCCAAAGCCACATTGCGAACGAAGGATTTGTCAATTTTTAAGGTATCAATGGGGAGTCGTGCCAGGCAAATTAGTGAAGAGGAACCGGTGCCAAAGTTGTCCAGAGCTATATTTATTCCAATGTTCTTAAGATTTTCCAAAACTGTTTCAGAATGTTCAACATTATACATTATGGTCCTTTCTGTAAGCTCAATTCCGAAATATGAGGGATCGAGGTCTTCTTCTTCCAAAATACTCTTTATTTCAGAAGGCAGATTTGTATGCTGAAACTGACGGTTGGAGACGTTTACCGATACTCTGACCATAAAGCCAAGGTCTCTCCAGAGTGCGGTCTGACGGCATGCAGTGCGCATCACCCACTGGTCTATCAGGACTATGAGCCCGGTTTCCTCAGCCATGGGGATGAAATCTGAAGGCATAATAATTCCCTTTTGAGGGTGATGCCAGCGTACCAGGGCTTCCAGCCCGACTATCTGCCCGTTGGTAACATTTACCTGAGGCTGATAGTATATACAAAGCTCTTCGTTTTCCAATGCATGCCTGAGCTGATTTTCCAGTGCCATACGATTAAAGACGGCTTCGTTCATGGAAGGGCTGTACATCTGATAAGTGTTTCTTCCCTTTTCTTTTGCCCGATATAGAGC
>JAMNYG010000147.1 GCA_023622945.1 Bacillota bacterium
ATTCTTCTCTACCTCCAGGCCATCGGTCATCATAAGCGGTTTCCTTTCTATCGCCGACAGTAAATCTACGTTTGGTAAAAAAGGGAGGGTCTGCATAAATCATTTGAAACTGTCCTTGAAAATCCTTGATATTTGACAAAATAACAGATTGTAGGTTTCCATGGTATAACACATTTCTCCATTCCCCCTCACCTCCCTCTACCTCATGAATATATTCGGTGAAATAATTCTTGATCGCATATTTCCTTTGGTTACGTTTGCTTTTCCATTCCAATAATACTTCTTCCATCGTAAGTGTTCTCCTTTAAGTTTCATATTTTCGAACATGAGAACTAAACAGTTACAGCTCATGATATCACATCATAACCTCAACTAATCATTAGAAAAACCTATACAGTTTTATCATATCATGGTTTTCATTATAAAAAAAGAACTGCCATCAGATGGATATAACCGTTCTGAATGACAGCATGATAACAGCTTTCGGAAAATATTCAATATAGTCCCCTTCAACTTCCTAAGGTTGTGAATGAAGGGTGTTACTTATAAAAGCAAGATCCTCCTATAAACTCCCTTAATATTGAATTTGGTGGTATTTCATCCTCCACGTCCAGGGATAGAAAATAATTCATGAATTTCTGCAGCCTTTTCGCTTCAGTGTAGTATGGATTCTCATTATTAATTTGTTCTAAAAGAGGTGCGATGTACTTTTTAAGAACAGCCAACTCATACGTAAGGGCAGAATTAAACATAACATCCGCCTCTTCTTGATAGGGAAAAATATTCTTCTCCTCACCTCGTCGCACTGATTTCCACATGCTAAGGGTTTCCGTCGGACTACTGGAACGGTATTTAAAATCCCGGATCATTCTCCTGATAAGGCGTGTATCAGTGCTGGGGATCCGGTTATGATCATCTAGATTGAGCTGAGTTAAAGCGCTGATATAGATTTTAAATTTATTCTCCTTGGGTATCATTTCAGTTAAAGCATCGTTCAGTCCATGAATTCCTTCCACAATGATGGCTTGATCCTCGGTAATCCTCAAAACATGCCCATGAAATTCCCGCTTACCTGTATGAAAATTAAAGATTGGAATCTCTACTTCTTCACCCTGGAGCAACTTGGAGAGCTGTTCATTAAAAAGCTCAAGATCGATGGCCTGGATATCTTCAAAATCCACTTCTCCATAGTCATCTATTGGAGCTTCAGAGCGATCCTTATAGTAGTTATCCAGAGATATAGATATAGGCTTCATCCCATTTACCCTTAATTGCACAAATAACCTTTGAGCAAAGGTCGTTTTCCCTGATGAAGATGGTCCTGCGATTAAAATGACTCGCCTCTCTTGCCTATTGGCGGAGATTTCATCAGCTATCTGGGCAATTTTCTTCTCATGAAGAGCTTCGTTTATCCTGATGAGCTCTCTACCTTTCCCTGCCTCAATTAATGAATTTAAATCTGCAACGTTTGAAATTTCAACAATTTTTCCCCACTTTTCTGACTCATGGTAAATACTGGCCAGTTTTTTTTGCTCCAAAAACCTCAAGGGAAGTAGTGGGTTATATTTCTGAGGATAAAGTAAAATCACTCCGGGTAAGTAGAAATGTAGCTTAAACCGTTTCAAATATCCCGTTGAAGGAACCATATAACCATAGAAATAGTCATACATCCACCCGCATTTGTAAAGATTGAAAAAATCGTGCTTACGGTATTTCAACAGTCGCACCTTGTCATCCTGTCCATCTTTCGAGAAAATCTCTATGGCTTTTTCTTTTGACACCTGCATCTTCACAAAAGGTTCGTTGGCTTCAACAATGGCTTCCATTCTTTTTTCTACAGCTGCAATATCCCTTGGAGTCATAGGCCTTTTCCAATGGATCTCACAATATAGCCCCTTACTCAGAGAATGTTCAATTGTTACTCTCGCACCTGGATACAACTCCCTGACGGCTCGAATGAAAATAAAGCTTAATCCTCTCACATATATCCGTATACCATCCTCATCTGTTAAGTCCAAGAAATCAATGGTACAGTCTTCTTCTAGTCTATAGGATAATTCACGTATTTCATTGCATATGCGAGCTCCAACAATGGGAATCTGTCTGTCTGGGAATACTCTGTCAACCACCTCTTCAACGGTTATTCCTTGGGGAAAGGGCTTTTTTTCTTGGTTGATTGTAATCATTATGTTCTTTGGCAACTGTCATTTTCCTCCTTTCTCGTGTTCATGCTCTAGGGAATCTTGACATTATTCTTGCCGAATTCCACCATACTCAATGCGTATTCTCTCAACTTCTCATATACTAAGCCATGAACAGTTCCCTTTTCATAGCCACCGTTTGCGAGTTTCTGCCCTGCGGGCTTTCCCATCAGAATCTCAATTCCCTCATTAATGTGTTGAATTGGATATATGTGAAACTTACCTTCGCGTACAGCATCAATTACTTCCCAAGATAGAACCAGGTTTTTGATGTTCTGTTTTGGTATAATAACACCTTGCTGTCCATTTAAGCCCCTGGACTTGCATAATGCAAAAAAACCTTCAATTTTTTTCGTCACCCCTCCGACAGGTTGAATCTCACCCTTCTGATTTACCGAACCAGTTACAGCGATCCCTTGTTTGATGGGGACGCCTGAAAGGCTTGACAATATGGCATATAACTCCGCGCTTGACGCGCTATCACCATCTATCCCACTATATAATTGTTCAAAACATATATGGGCTGTGAGGGAAAGGGGAATCTCCTGAGCATATTGTTCTCCAATGTATCCGCTTAAGATAAGCACTCCCTTGCTATGGACTGTTCCACTCATATCAACCTCTCTTTCGATATTTACGATTCCACTTCTTCCCATAAATGTAGTGGCTGTTATGCGAGTTGGCTTTCCAAAGACATAAT
The DNA here is from genome assembly GCA_023622945.1 of Bacillota bacterium. Lineage (GTDB taxonomy): Bacteria > Bacillota > Clostridia > Acetivibrionales > JAMNYG01 > JAMNYG01. The sequence goes on from JAMNYG010000147.1 coordinate 2,902, forward strand.
TTCCTGTATTTAGAATGGATAATCCATTTATCTGCCCTACAATTTCTCCTTCCGTATCCACCATGATCGTGCCTTCCTTAAGCATCTCCTGTATTTTTTGATCATATTTATTGGCACGATACTCCTTCTCCTCAATCGTTTTTTCAATCAAATCAGCTGTTATGATATCCCCTTCCTCGATGGCCGCCCAGGCATTTGCTTCCGCAATGATCTCAATGATATCATTAAACCGCGTAGTAAATTTACTCTGATCTTCTACCAGCCGAGAACTGTATTCTGCAACTTTTATCACAGCAGCTTTCGATAGATGCTTGAAATCATGTTTGTTGCAGTAATCATGTATAAAACAAGCTAAAGACATCAAGTTACCATGATTGGCTTCCATCTCTTCATCAAAGTCGACTTTAATTTTGAACAGTTTACCAAACTCTTCATCCAAATGGCAAAGAATCTGGTAAATATATTCACTGCCCACCAACACGACCTTTATTTCAACAGGGATAGGTTCAGGCTTTAGGGTCGATGCCGTCAATAACCCCAGTTGATCGCGAATATTTTCCATGGATATTGTTTTGGTTTTCAACACCCTTTTTAGTCCTTCCCACATGAAGGGAGTGCCTAAAATATCCTTGGCCTGGAGGATTAGGTAACCCCCGTTGGCGCGATGGACAAGACCGGCCTTTATCATAGTAAAATCCGTTACTAACGTTCCAAGTTTGTTCTCATATTCCAGAGAACCGAACAAACCGTTATAGGTAGGGCTATATTCTACAAGAACAGGCGCTCCCTCAAGTTCACTATTGTCAACAAGCAAATTTACCTTGTATTTCGTTAGTTTTTCTCCTCTATTTTTATGAAGAAGCTGTGATATCAGATTTACTCCGGTATCAGAATCGTTGTCTTTAAACTCATCGATATTTTGGAGTATATCTTCTTGGAAATCTTCTAAATATTGTATAATTCTAGGGATATCTCTATACTTCTCCTTCATGTCATCGATGTGCATGCCTACAGCAAACAATCCTATTCGATTATCCAAGTTTTTCAGCTTCTCCTTTATTTCCTTCTCAAGGTCCTTTATATGTCGCATCACCTCAACGCCTTGGACCTGGACCTGGGTAAGGGCATTATTAATTTCTTCCTTTTTCTTCTCATCAAGCTTCTCATATTCATCTTCGCTGAGTGGTTTACCGTCAATGATCGGTGAGAAATAAATACCAGAATTTGTACTGCTGACTTGGAAACCTTGTTCAAGTGCCTGATTCGTAAAATGGTTAAAAATTTCGCTCCTTTTTTCCTGGTACTCCTTTATCAGCGCAGCTTTGTCGTTTTCATACTCTTCACCACTAAAGGCTTTCGGAATCTCAACTTGTAGTACATCAAGCAGTTCTTTCATATCCTCATAAAACATTCTACCTCTGCCATTAGGTAACCGAATAGCAAGGGGAGAACTTGGATCCTGAAAATTAAATACATAACACCAATCGTCAGGTTTTTTCTGATTTTTTCCGATATATTTCAAATATTCCCTTGCATAACTGGTTCTTCCTGACCCGCTAGGTCCACTAATATATATATTATATCCTTCTGCATTGATCTTTGCACCAAATTCCATTGACCGCACTGCCCTATCCTGGCCGATAATCCCATGACAAGAATCCAATTCTTTTGTTGATTCAAAAGGCAGAGTGTCCGGATCCCACTGTTTTTTTAATTTTGAATATGGAAGTTCCTTTACCATTTTGATGGACAACCTCCTTAGCTGAAAAAAATAAGCTCCTTCGATAAGTACTGCATCTTACTTCCAAAATCAGACAATATGATATGCCTGCATTCTATTATATACTCATCAACTTATTTTTGAGAGTAAAAACAAAGATGTTCAAATAAAAAAATGCAATCCTTCATTGAGAAATTTGGAACGAAAGGAAATGGGCAAAGACCTTTATCTGAATTGTAACGCAATTTTGAGCATGGCATCCATCAGACCTTACATCAAAATAGGTTTTATTTAATGATAAAAGGATCCATTTCGTTTTTGGATTAAGTCTATATAATGGTGTAAAAATGAGTTGAGCCATAACTCATACCTCGGTTAAAATATAAGTTACCCGACAAATACCAAACCGAGGAGGATGAACCATGGCTCAGTATAATATTACAATAACCGAGGAACTTTTGCATCAACTTTTTTTATCAAATGGCAGGGATGAAGCATTTTCCAAACTGTTGGAGGAAATCTTCAACCAGGTACTCTTGGCCCAATC
>JAMNYG010000130.1 GCA_023622945.1 Bacillota bacterium
ATGATTGGCTCTCTTGATCATCAATATCCTTAAAGCTTTCTCCGGAAGTTTCCTGTAGCTTTCCTTTTCTTCATCGGTGACGGTGAAAATCAGTATGTCTACCGATACCGACGGCCTTTCGTATTTGCTCGGATCATATTCAGCCAGGAATTGCTCCTCCGTAAGGCCATCCTTATTAGTCATTTTTGCGTCAGTCATAATTATCACCTGTAGGTTTTTATTCTCTTTAGGCAATTTTTGTTAGGTTTTTAACAGTTGTCATCAGATTTTAAGCAGCTGTCCTCATGTTTAAACAGCTGCCTTATCTTTCTAAACCTGCTTTTCGTCTCAATCTCTGCCTTATGCTTAACGCATTCCAAGAACTGCTTTCAGCCTTAATCCGTTCCATCTGATGTAAGTCTAATCAGTACTTGTTCTTAGCTAAATTTGCACCATCTATTACAAGCTGTTATTCTACTTATGATATTATCAAATTGTTATTTTCATTATAAAACTATTAACATCTGCCGTCAACAATAAATTTCGCGTTTTCGATTATCATGACCCGGTCCACCTGTGGTGCCTTACGCTGAACCTCCATGCAAAAAGGCATGGTATGATGAGCACAATTCCGACCAAAGGCAACAGCATATAAAAATTCCGTATCCATCAAAAGGGATGCCGTCATCCCGCAGCGCATTCTCTGTCCAAGGCTCATTTTACGCACAGGAGTCTGGAGCATCCCTAAGAGATCCAGAATTTATGACAATCTGTCCAGTGCCACCGTGGGTGCCACGTTTGCAAGTCCGAAACGGCCGTCCTTCAGTTCATGCCTCTCCAGCCTGTCATAGATTATGAACGGGACCGGGTTCAGCGTATGGGAGGTCTTGGCTTTGGGCGGTTCATCAGCATTGCCTTTCGGCTTTTCATACATTTCATCTGCATTGCCGTGGTCGGCGGTGACAATCAGTATTCCTCCGATTTCCTCGACAGCCCTGACTATTCTGTTCAGGCACAAGTCAACAGCTTCAACTCCAACTCTTGCTGCAGCGAAGTTGCCGGTATGCCCTACCATATCCCCATTTGGGAAATTAGCCCTGAGAAATCCGTACTCCCCTGTACACATAGCCGCAATCAGCTTATCGGTAATCTCTGCAGCCTTCATCCAGGGACGCTCATCAAAGGGCACCCTGTCCGACGGCACTTCTTCAAAAACCTCCAGCTTTTCATCAAACTTCCCGCTTCTGTTGCCATTCCAGAAATACGTTACATGACCGTATTTTTGCGTCTCAGAGACGGCATACTGCTTTATCCCATGCTCAATCAGAAGCTCCGAAAGGGTATTCTTTATATCAGGAGGGCTTACAAGATAGTGTTTTGGGATCAAAAGATCTCCGTCATACTGAAGCATGCCCGCATATTTGACTTTGGGGTACCTTACCCTGTCGAACTTGTCAAAATCCTCGTACTCAAAAGCTTTGCTGATCTCTATCGCCCTGTCTCCCCTGAAGTTGAACATGATAACACTGTCATTGTCATTGATTGTGCCCACAGGCTTGCCTTCCTTTGCTATCACAAATGGGGGCAGGTCCTGGTCTATCACCCCGTATTCCTTCCTGTAGGTCTCAATGGCTGAAGTTGCGCTTTCAAACTGCCTTCCGATTCCCAAAACATGGGTTTCCCAGCCTAATTTCACCATGTTCCAGTTGGCTTCGTACCTGTCCATGGTGATTTTCATCCTGCCTCCGCCGGATGCAATCCTGGCGTCAAAGCCAGAGTCATTCAGTTCTGAAAGCAGGCATTCCAGCTCATCAACATATTTTAAGGCTGAAGTAGACTCTACATCACGTCCGTCAAGAAGGATATGTATACGGACTTTTGCCACTCCCTCTTCTTTTGCTTTCCTCAGCATGGATTTCAGATGAGAGATATTTGAGTGAACATTTCCGTCTGATAAAAGCCCTATGAAATGCAAAACCGATTTGTTTTCAATACAGTTTTTTATGATATCCTTCCATGTTTCCGATGCATACATTCTTCCGCTCTCAATGGATTCATTGACAAGCCTTGCTCCCTGTGCATATATCTGGCCGCACCCCAGTGCATTGTGCCCCACTTCGCTGTTGCCCATATCATCATCCGTAGGCAGACCGACGGCCGTGCCATGGGCTTTAATTGCTATATTGGGACAGGTTTTCATAAGTCTGTCCAGCGTAGGAGTATATGCAGCCTTTACGGCATTGCCGTATTCACTTTCATTTAAACCTATGCCATCCATTACTACCAATACAACAGGTCTTTTTTCTTTCATATCCCATTTCTCCAATCCTTTCATATTTTTCTTTTCTATATTCATAAAACATTGCCATCGTATTTGTTAGCAAATATAAAACCAGTTAGTTGTATAAACTAGTTTTCCCGTGCTGTTTTGCTTTTTAACATCAGTGTATGCAGCGGTTGTTATTTGTTACACGGGATGCGTGAATATAACAAGCCTTTTGCGGCTACCCGAATTGTCCAAAATAGTGCAGTATAGCGGCCTGCATTATCATAATCAAAGGTACGCCTGCCATGAAATACCAATGTCTCGTTTTGTGTCTGAAAAGCAGCATTGACAGAAAAAGTCCCATTGAGCCGCCTGTTGCCGCAATCAGAAAAAGTATTTTTTCAGGTATGCGATGTTTACGGTGTATGGCAGCAAGCTTGTCATATCCTGAAACGATAAACGCAATTAAGTTTACAACGGCCAGATAATAAAACAAATAAGGGTTCATCCTGTGTTTTCTCCTTTCAGTAACTTCAGAGTCTTAATATATATCTCATCTCGACAAGCGGTTTACCCAGGTTTATCTCTTTTTTGGTTCCATCCCATGTATACCCGTATTTCTCGTAAAATCTGCGTGCTCTTAAGTTATCCTCAAGTACCCAGAGACTCACTTTTTCAAAACCCAATTCCTTTAACCTTCCTACTGCAAAGTCCATTAACCGCCTGCCATATCCCTTGCCCCAGTAATCGGGCAAAAAATACAATGCTCCGATTTCGCCTGTCAAATCATCTGCATCGCTGCCGTTGCTTCCACCCAGTATCACCATGCCTGCCGGCTTATCATCCACATAGGCTATATAAAATTCTTCAGGCCTGGTTGGTATAACTCTTCTAAAAACGGCTGAACGGTTCTCAGGCGTGAAATTGCTTAAAAACTCATCCGGAACAATACCTTTATATGCTGTATGCCAGGAAGCTGCATGCACATATCCTATATCATCCGCATGGGCCAGACCGGCTCTTACTATTTTCATATGGCACCATCCCTTTTGAATAAAATCATATATTCCCTCAGAATTGCATGTCAATATAGCATGCTGATTTATCATTAACGTCAAAACCGACTTATGTTACAACGTACTGATTCTTCATAGACGATTTAAAAAACAGGCTCAATACATATTTTCAATGAAAACTTTCCGATTAATATATCGTAGTGTATACAAGACTGCCAAAAGTTAGGTATGTTGTAATTCTTTTATTGACTCTTGGACAAAATAACACAGGTGTTAACCATATTATACATTCTGACACCGGCGTTAACTTAATGATACTTTCGTTATCTATAAAATACATTCGCTGATTGCGTGAACATTTTTGAAAACAGGTGATCACTGAATGGACTTTTTTCAGAGCAAGGAAACTCTCACGGTGAATGAATGGATTCTTCGCGCTGTAGTCGCTTTTGTATTTTTGATAATGGTGGCAAAAGCATTGGGACAACGTTCCATTTCCCAGCTTAGGCTTATCGATTTTGTTATTGCATTGGTCATCGGTAATATCATCGCCCAGCCTCTATCAGATGAAAAAATTGCATTGACGGGGGCTATCATAACAACAACTGTGCTTGTTGTCCTCTACGTCTGTGGTATATACATCATTTTGAAATTCCCCGCCATTAGAAGGCTTATGGACAATGCGCCCATTATTGTTGTGAAGAACGGAGAAATACTCTACAAACAATTAAAAAAAGCAAGAATATCAATTGATATATTGCTGGAAGAATTGCGGGAACAAAAAGCGGATGATGTCAAGAAGGTTGCATTGGCTATTTGGGAAGCTGATGGAAAATTCTCAGTTTTCCTTGACCCGAAGTATGAGCCTATTACCCCCTCATTCTACAAACTGCAGACAGAGCCTTTTGACCCACCCAGAATAATTGTCAAGGAAGGCATAATTAATCACAAGGAGCTCAGTCAAATCAATGTGGATGAAAAATGGGTTACTTACGTCCTGGAGAGCCAATATAATGCAAAGGTAAAGGATGTCCTTCTTGCCACGATTGACATGAAAGGCAACCTGCAAGTATTTTTGTACAATTGAACTGACAAATGCCTATGGTCAGATATTCCGGCCGTATACAAATATATGGTCTTTCTTTTCCCAGCCGGTAGCACTCCAGAAGGCATTCCCAACTTCATTATCCTTGAGAACAAACAAGCGGCAGCTATCAATTCCCTCTTCCTTCAATCTTTGAAGGCTTTTCTCGACAAGCTGTCGTCCTATTCCTCTTCCCCTGTACTCCTCATCCACAGCAACATGATAGAGATAACCTCTCCGCCCGTCATGGCCGCACAAAACAGTGCCGATAATTTTGCCGTTAACTTCACAGCAAAAGCTGAGTCCTTTATTGCGAATCAGGAATCTTTGAATACTTTCCCTGCTGTCGTCACTGCTCAGACCAACACCCGGAGTCCTGCTCCACAGAGCATGGATTTCATCATAGTCATCAATATGTATTTCCCTCAATTTAGCCTCTTCCTTATTCATATGTTCACCTGTGTCCATCATATTCAGATCAATTACTATTTTAATGGTCGCTTATCTTTAACGCAATCAATACTGTATTAGAATTCAAATACTTTTATGGATTGAGCATTTCACTCAACTCATGGTTGAACCCCCATAATCATACTAAAAAATACAGTTATTGTATGCTGCCATCTTAAGAAATATAATTAACATGAATTCAATAAATTATCTGGGATCCCTGCAGGGTGTATTGCCGGCTTACATTAATCCCTTAACAATCATATCGTCCATTAACAGAAGGGAGATTTATATATGAATCAGATACCTAAATTACAGCTCCAAATAGCACGTTTACGTAAAGAAAAAGGTGTAACCCAGGAAGAAATGGCTCAACATCTTGGCATATCCTATCAGGCAGTATCAAAATGGGAGACAGGAGCAGCTTATCCCGATATAACCCTGTTGCCTGCCATTGCGGATTATTTTGGCGTGAGCATTGATGCTATCCTGGGCTTTCAACCGCCTGCACCGCAGCCGGAGGAAACATATCAATTCTTGAAGCAATTGTTAGGTTCCGTCCCAAAAGAAAAGCTATATACATTAGCCAGGAACCTTTCCGGAGTAATTTTCGAGGGCGTTGCTACAAAGGGTTGGAATGAGTATGTTCCGTGGGAAATACGCAACCGCTTGGCTGATAACGGTTATTCAGGCTGGGGAATGGCAGTAAATATAGAACCTGAAGGTTTCTCAGCAATGATTGGCGGCATGACAATAATAGCAGATATGAGCGAAGTCAATTTTCCTCAAAAAGAGCATGCCGCCATGATAGCTGACATGTTCAGTGATTTGTCGGACGCAAGGATTATAAGCATTCTTTCGGCATGGATAAACCATTATAAAGGCGATGAGAACAATAATCCTGTTACGATATTCCTATGATTGAAAGCTGTATGAGCAAACTGCTAATTAACAACTGGGTAACGAAAGCATACTCACCTGAAAACCAGGAGCCACAGTTCCAGCTTTTCCTCGGCCGCCTTCTTATGCCTATACTTCTGCTCTTTAAAACTATTGCCTGTGATATGAAACCAGGCAAATAATATAGGCAAATATATTATTGCAACATCTTCCCATTTATGAAACAATATCAACTGTAGGTAGACTCAAAATCAACTTTCAGATGATAAAATCAACGGATATTCTATTCAATCAATGCCTATTTGATG
>JAMNYG010000153.1 GCA_023622945.1 Bacillota bacterium
CGGATAAAACCAGGTAAAAGGAAAAAAGCAAAGCAGGAATGAGGGAATTCAAGCAAAATGAGGAAATTCAAGCAAAATGAGGAAATTCAAACTAAATGAGGAATTTCAAAGCAAGAGGAGGAAAGGCAAAACAAGAGGGGGTGAAAACAAAATACAAAGGAGAGAAAACAAAGTACAGGGGAGGCAAAACAAAGTAAAAGGCAGCATAAACGGTGAAAAAGGAGGAGGTAAGAACTGATAAGGGAAAAGTCCTTGGCATTGGGGATTCTTGGTTTTGTGATTCTTGTGGCAGGTATGTTCCTTGGAAGGTACCCCAAAAACAGAAAGATTTTTAAGTCAAAACCTGTTATCAGTCTTGAAATGCTGGCTGATTCACGGATTATCAGGCCTTTGGTATCGCTTTTTGTACAAAGAGGGAATGGCAGGCTATGCAGGATTACCCGAAAGGCTCTTGAGAAATCCGAGACCGATATGAGCATTAATGCGGTATTTCTTTTGAAAATTTTTTCGTTAATCCTTGCATCTGCCGTTGTTATCTCGATAAGGCATACCAATATAGGCGTTATGACGGCATCCGTAATATCAAGACCCCAGAATTTCCCGGCGCTGTTTCAGGATCAGGGTCCTGTTTACGGATCTGAAAGTCTCAGGATATATAATTCCATTTTAAAAAGTGTAGGTAAAAGGTATCTCACCAGGCTAAGCGACGAAAAAAAGATGGAAGCGGTATTAAAAGTCCTTCCTAATGTCATGAAAACTCAGGATGAATACGTATTGCAGGATACGGCAGCTTCATTTGTCAACGTGTTTAATACAGTCAGCAAATTGAAACTGGTGGACTGGAAAAGCCTTATGGTGATACTTGGTGCTTTCTGGTTTCCTGAAGCCGTTCTCTGGGTCAGGTATTTGCTGAGGGGAGGCATGTACAGAAGGGAAGTTATTAAGCTTGAAAACATATTCGAGCTCCTTGGCAGCATAAATGGTTTCAGGACAATAGACATACTGAAGGAGATGTCTGAAGCGCCCGGAGTATACCGGAAACACCTGAGAAGGGCAGTGGAGCTTTTTAAGACTGAAAAGGAACAGGCTTTGGAGGACTTAAAAAGGTCTGTGAGCAACACCAGGTTTTCCAGGCTGGTGGATGTTATGAGGATATATTCCCTTGTCGACAAGAATCTGGCAGTACAGATACTGGAGCGCAACAGGCTGGAAAAAGAGGAGGAAGCATTTCTTACTGTGGAAGAGGATATGGACATAATTGATATTGCAGCTTTCATAAGCATCGTGCCTATTCTCTTCGAGCTGGCCAACCTTCTCATGAAACCAATGCTGGACATCATATACGAGGCATTCAGATTTATATGATTCAGAAAAGGGAAAACTGTCATTCTTAAATATAAGAAATCATCATTTTAAAATGAGAAATCAGAATTTTCAGAAAAGATAAACCATCATCTTAGGAAATGAGAAATTATCATTTTCAAAAAGAAAAACCATTAATTTTAAAAAGAAAACCATCATCTTAAGAAAGGAGAAATCAATATGAAGAAAGTTGTATTATCCATCATAATGTTTGCCATTTCCATAGCGCTTCTTGTGGGCGTCATTATCCCCATAGCGGAAAAGGCCAGGGGAACGGGTGAGACTGCGTACACCTATCAACAAGATATTGATACTCAAATCGGTACACTTGCCGAACCAATTAATAAATAATCGACCGGTTAGTGAGCAGCAAACCGGTTAATGAGTGTGAAATAAATTGCCGGCAGTCAGATTAAAGAGCAAGAAGGAAACTGCCGGCAAGTGGATTAATGAACAGTGCGATAATGATGTATAAAGCAGGTGGTTTGTATGAAGGAAATCGTCATAAAAATAATACTCTTTGCAATATGCGCAGCCCTCATCATCAGCGTTGTCATCCCCATTGCAGGAGAGATAAAGAATACAGGGCAGAAGTCTTTTAACTCGGTAAAGGCCCTGAGCAACAATATAGTTGAGGAATAATCCAAAAGAAGGTACATGGCCATGAGTAAGATCTATGCCTTTATCATCATAATTCCCATGATCGCAATGCTATTGTTTAAGGCCGTATTTATATATGAATATGACACGAAACAAAGGTATATAAAGGACCTTGTTGATTCTTTCGCCTACAAGGTCAAGATAACCGGGGTTTTCAGCCAGGACGACTATGATGAGCTGAAAGGGAAGCTGAACAGCATTGCTGCTTTTGAGGACAAGCCGGGAAGAGCGTGTATCGTGCTCAAAAAAGGAAAGTACCGGAACGGCATGCTGGAATATATGGAAGATTATATACCCGGCGAGCAGCTGGAAAAAGGGGATGCATTTTCCATATTCGTAAGGTCATCGGAGGTTTCCAACTTTTCGCGCATACAAAACGGAGGAATAAGCCTTGATGATTCAGAAAATCTGTACTATCAGGCAAAGGCCCATTGCAGGGTGGAGTATGCTGGGGATTGACGATATCTGTAACCTGATGAGGGGTACCAAAGAAGGGATGCAAGGAAGCAAGGCCAAGCAAAAAACGCGATATAGCAAAAAAATTATGCAATGCCTGAGAGCAAAACAATTTGTGCAATATATCGAAGGCAAAGCCAAACAAGAAGTGCAGGACAGCAAAAAAGATGTACAAAGAAACAAAGCCAGAAAGGAAGTACACGGAAGCAAAGGAGGAGGCATGGGCATTGCCTTTTTTGCCATGGCAGTAGTTTTTCTTGCCTTGCTGGTGCTGTTGAACGTTGCCGACTACATGTTATATTCCGCCAAAAGAAACCTGATAGCCAGGGCTGTTGATTATTCAGTGTGTTCTGCTGTTCAGGAGATAGATGTTGCAAGAAGCAGGGAAGGCTTGTCAACGGAATATGACGAGATAAGCGGCATTCCTTCGGTCACCTCGATTTTTCTGAATGAAGAGAATGCAGACAACGCTTTTTTCAGCACATTTCAATTTAATACGGGAATTGAGGAAACAAGCATAAAGCCTTACGTGATAAGGGTCATTGTAAACCCTCTGGAAGACGCACTGGAATGCCATTTTAAAAAAGGATCACTTATGGCTCAACAGTTGGTGTATGATGAGGAGCAGCTTGAGGATGCTATCAATTCAAGGATCAGGGAATGGCAGGATGAGAGTTCCGTGGACAGCCATGTAATTTACGTAAACGGCAATCCCTATACCCGGAAATTTCAAAAAAGGCCTTATTATATGGTGATAATTAAGGATTATGAAATCGACGGACTGTTCAAAAGAAGAAATGCCACATTCGTTGGATTTGCCGGTGCAAGGATAGAAAGAAGGCAGGGATGAAACATATAAATAATAAAAAATGATGTAAAAAAGGAATGAGAAACATTGGCTCTCCATTCTCATTCCTATGCAATTCTCCTTATTAATTTAATGAATTTGGTATTGTTCTACCGTCGTATTCTTGTTCTACCATCATATTTTTGTCTTTCGAATATATTCATAATGTATTTCCTATATATTCCTGTCTTTACTGCCTATTTTGCCTCAATATATCCTTCGGCTGCAAGAAGCTCTGCAATGAGCACAGCGCCTCCTGCCGCACCGCGCAGGGTATTGTGTGAAAGACACACGAACTTGTAGTCGAAAAGGCTGTCTTCACGAAGCCTGCCAACCGTTATTCCCATGCCGTTTTCATAATCCCTGTCCAGCCTGGTTTGCGGTCTGTCTTCCTGGTCCATGTATTTCAGGAATTGAGAAGGTGCGCTTGGCAGGGAGAAAAGCTGCGGCTTGCCCTTATAGTCTTCCCAGAGCTTCAGAATTTCTTCTTTGGAAGGCTTGTTTTCAAAGGTTACGAATACGGCTGCCAGATGACCGTCGGAGACAGGAACCCTTATGCACTGGGTGGTGATCAAAGGTTCCCGGGCTTTTTCGATGCCGGTTTCGGCTACCTTGCCCCATATTTTCAAAGGTTCATTTTCGCTCTTTTCTTCTTCGCCTTTAATCAGAGGTATTATGTTGTCAACCATTTCCGGCCAGTCCTTAAAGGTTTTTCCGGCACCCGATATAGCCTGATAAGTACATGCAAGAATTTGCTTTGGCCTATATTGCATGAGTGCATGGATGGCCGGCACATAGCTCTGTATGGAGCAGTTGGGTTTTGCCACTATGAAGCCCCGTGACGTACCAAGTCTTTTTTTCTGGATACTTATGGCTTCAAGGTGTTCCGGATTGATCTCCGGGATCACCACAGGCACATCGGGTGTCCATCTGTGAGCTGAGTTGTTTGACACGACGGGAGTCTCAGCCTTCGCGTAAGCTTCTTCAAGCCGCTTAACTTCATCCTTGCTCATGTCTACGGCGCAGAAGACAAAATCCACTTCCCGGCTGATTTCATCAACGTTGGAAGCATTCTTTACCACAATGTTTCCAATTTTATCAGGAATGGGCGTGCTTTGGGACCAGCGATCCTTTACGGCCTCATAATAGGTTTTGCCGGCAGATCTTTCACTTGCGGCGACAGAAACCACTTCAAACCACGGATGGTCTGCAAGCAGCGTAACAAAGCGCTGTCCGACCATTCCGGTACCCCCAATAATACCTACTTTTAATTTTTTGTTCATATTTCCACCTCTGGACCGTTTGATTTTTGTTATTTTCTATAGTATGCTTTATAATAAAATAATTTACCATTTGTTCGTAGCTGACGGACAAATGTACTTGGCGAATGTACTTATTATAAGAATTTTAGCACATACATTTTAAAAAAACAATAGAGTATTGCTTCATATTAAGTTAATCATTCTGGTACGAAGGTGAACAAGGTTATGGATGTCCATGTTCTTCCAAAGGCGTGGGAGGATTTATTGAAATCCACCAGTTATCTTCCCGTTATAGTCAAGACAATAGAGAGATTCCATGACCCTACGTGGTCCATGGAACCCAACCGGCATGAAAACTTTGAGATGGTATATATCAAGAAGGGCGATGTTGTTTTTGAGATAGCCGGTCATCCCGTTTCCATAGGACCCAATGATATCATAATAATCAAGCCCAGGCAGCCCCACAAGTTTATTGTAAAATCCCAGGCCGGATGTGAGTTTATAGTACTCAATTTCAAATTTGAAAACCAGTCTACGGGTGTGAGTTTATAGTACTCAATTTCAAATTTGAAAACCAGTCTACGGGTGAATTTTCAGAAGTTTCACTGGAAGACTTCCTTAACTTTGTCAGCAACAAGGAAACGGGTCCTTTCATCAAGCTGAAAGTAAGCCAAAAAAATGATATTATCCTGCTTCTTAACAGGATACTGAAGGAAAGGGAAAATAACGATATAGGAAGCGACTTCTTAAGCCATCTTTTGGTGATGGAGCTGTTCGTGCTGATATCCCGCGCCCTTAAGATGGAGTGGGAAAGCAGCATAAAGGACAAAAGTCCCAAACTAAAAGAACTTATACAGATAGCGGTTAAATACATTCACAATAACTTTGAGCGGGACATTTCCCTGGCCGATATAGCAAAGTTTGTGTTTTTGAGCCCCAGCTACTTTGCAAGGGCTTTTAAGGAAGAGACCGGCGTAAGCCCCATAAATTATCTGCTCAAGGTAAGAGTTGAAAGGGCAAAGGAACTGATAGTCGAATCAAACCTCAAAATAAGTGACATAGCGTTAAGCGTGGGCTTTTCAAATCAGCAGCGTTTCAATGAAATATTCAAGAAATATACCGGAATGACCCCAACCCAATATAAAAAGAAGATGCTTTCAAACATTACAAGCGGACACAGAATAGTAGAATACCCCAGCAGGCAAAACAAATAAGCTGGGGTATATTTGTTTGACAAGAATCATTAATTATTGTGAGAAATAAGGATGGATTTCAGGAAGAATTAATAAAAATTAAAATATACAATGCCAATAAGGTTTTCATTGCAAAAAAGGACCCGGATGCAGACCCGGACATACATTCAGTAAGCATTTTTTTCCATACACGTTGTTTGAGCGCAGAAATCAATCAGGGAGGTAACAGATATGGGAATGACGATGACGCAAAAAATACTGTGCTGGGAAATGACATAACAACACCTGTAGCGGTTAAGGAATTCAGAAAAATTGGTGTAAACAGGGTATTTGACGTAAACAAGATCGCCATTGTACCGGACCATTTTACACCGAATAAGGATATCAAGTCAGCCGAGCAGGTAAAATTCATAAAGGAATTTGCACGGGAAATGGGTATAGTCAACTATTTTGAGGTGGGACAGATGGGTGTGGAGCATGCCCTTCTTCCCGAAAAAGGGTTGGTGACGGCAGGAGATGTTGTGATAGGAGCAGATTCTCACACATGCACCTATGGCGCCCTCGGTGCTTTTTCAACCGGTGTCGGAAGCACCGACATGGCTGCCGGAATGGCCACCGGAGAAGCATGGTTCAAGGTACCTGAAGCCATGAAGTTTGTCCTAAAAGGCAAACCGTCCAAATGGGTAACCGGGAAGGATGTAATACTTCACATAATAGGAATGATAGGAGTGGACGGTGCCCTGTACAAATCCATGGAATTTACCGGGGAAGGGGTGCACCATCTGTCCATGGATGACAGGTTTTCAATAGCCAACATGGCAATTGAAGCCGGAGCCAAAAACGGAATATTTGAAGTGGATGACAGGACCATAGAATACATCAGGGAACATTCCACAAAACCTTACAAGATCTATAAGGCAGATGAAGATGCCGAATATACAGAAGTATATGAAATAGACCTAAGTGCCATAAAGCTTACAGTTGCTTTTCCGCATCTGCCTGAAAATACCAGGACCATTGATGAAGTGGGATATGTAAAAATCGACCAGATTGTGATAGGATCCTGCACCAACGGGAGAATTGAAGACATGAGGATGGCGGCTGAAGTTCTGAAAGGGCGAAAAGTTCATCCTGATGTGAGGTGCATCATAATACCCGCTACCCAGAAAGTATGGAAACAGGCCATGAAAGAGGGGCTGTTTGATATATTCATAGACGCAGGAGCAGCAGTCAGCACACCTACCTGCGGACCCTGCCTGGGAGGCCATATGGGCATTCTGGCAAAAGGCGAAAGGGCTGTGGCCACTACAAACAGGAACTTCGTGGGAAGAATGGGTCATCCTGAGAGCGAAGTATATCTGGCAAGCCCGGCGGTTGCTGCAGCATCCGCTGTGGCAGGCAGGATAGCCTCTCCTGAGGAGCTGTAAAAGAACTATTTATGATTGAAAAATGTGTTAAGCAGAGAAATTGAGAAATGTGTAATGAAATTTCTTATGAGTCAAAGTTAAATCTTACGGCTCTAGGTGAAATCTGGTATGAGTGAAAGGAGATAGAAGATGAAAGTTCAGGGAAAAGTCATAAAATATGGGGACAATGTGGATACCGATGTTATCATACCTGCCAGATACCTGAATACTTCCGACCCCCAGGAACTTGCAAAACACTGTATGGAGGATCTAGACAAGGATTTTGCCAGGAAAGTGGGCGACGGCGCGATAATAGTCGCAGGCAAAAATTTTGGCTGTGGTTCTTCCAGGGAACATGCACCCATCGCAATAAAAGCTTCAGGAGTACTGTGCGTCATAGCCGAGACTTTTGCCAGGATATTTTACAGAAATGCCGTCAACATAGGTCTTCCAATCATTGAATGTCCCGAAGCTTCCGGGGATATTATGGATGGAGATACAATAGAGATTGACTTTGAAAAGGGCAGTATTGTAAATGTGACCAGGAACAAGGAATACAAGGCGGAACCTTTCCCTGCCTTCATGCAGGAGATAATGGCTTCAGACGGGCTGATAGGGTATATACGAAAAGAGCTGGGAACAGAAAAGATTTAGGCGTTACACCAGGTTAATTGATGTGCCATTAATTACTGCACCATTAATAGCTATACTATATTTAACTACAACAATATATTTAGTTACTGCATTATATTTAATTACTACACTACATTCAATTACTTCACCATGTTAATCGCTCACTTTGTACCATGACAGGAGGGTATGTGATGAAATATGACATAGCCGTGCTTCCCGGTGACGGAATAGGACCGGAGGTAACCGAGGAGGCCTTGGGAGTCCTTGAAGCGGTGGGTAAAAAATTCGGCCTGGAGTTTTCGATAAAGAAGGCGTTGCTGGGTGGTTGTGCCATAGATGCCACGGGGCATCCGCTTCCGCCGGAGACCCTGGAACTGTGCAGGTCAAGCAGTGCTGTGCTTTTAGGCGCTGTGGGCGGGGCAAAATGGGATAACCTTCCCGGCAATATGCGGCCTGAAGCAGGCCTTTTGGGTATTCGTGCCGGTCTGGGGCTATTTGCCAACTTAAGGCCTGCTGTAATATATCCCGCCCTGAAAGACGCATCCCCCTTAAGGTCAGATATAATAAAAGACGGTATTGATATATTGGTGGTAAGAGAGCTTACCGGAGGGATGTATTTCGGAAAAAAAGGCAGGTATGAAACTGAGAATGAAGGCACAGCTGCTTTTGACACCGAGGTATACAGCACCCAGGAAATACGGAGGATTGCCCGGGTTGCTTTTGAGGCGGCAAGAAAAAGGAAGAAGAAGGTAACTTCGGTGGATAAGGCTAACGTTCTGGAAAGCTCAAGGCTTTGGCGTGAAGTGGTAACCGTTGTGGCAAAAGATTATCCGGATGTGGAGCTTAACCACATGTATGTGGATAACGCTGCCATGCAACTGATAAGATGTCCCGAGCAATTTGATGTCATAGTCACCTCAAACATGTTTGGAGACATTCTTTCCGATGAAGCTTCCATGATAACCGGCTCCATAGGAATGCTTCCTTCAGCAAGCTTGGGGGATGGGACTTTTGGACTATACGAACCTGTCCACGGTTCTGCTCCTGACATAGCAGGGCAGGATAAGGCAAATCCCATTGCAACCATACTCTCAGTGGGAATGATGATGAAATATTCCTTTGGTTTGGATGATGCGGCAAAAGAAATAGAAGATGCTGTTTCAAAAGTACTGGAAAAAGGATACAGGACAGCAGACATAGCATCCGAAGGGACAAGAATAGTCGGAACAAAGGAGATGGGAAGGCTTATCAGAGAAGCAATATCAGGCTGAACGCCGGAGCAATATCAGTGTGATCAGAAAGGGACCAGGATGACTGCAAAGACACATATGAGGCTTCCGACACCGTTCATATAGCCCATAAGCATCATTGTACGCATGCAGAATTTGGATTATAATCAAATTGAATTTACACGCATGGGCATAAATCAGAACAGGACGGTGTAAATGAATGAGCCATTGCATTTTATGCATTGATGAAACGGAACAGATAAAGGAAGAATTTAAGGAATTGCTGAAAGATCTGGACGTTAGAATAGTCAATGTTAAAGATGAAAGTGAAGCGGAAGCCCTCCTGAAAGACCGATCATTCAAATGTGACATACTTGTGCGTGTTGTTAGCCGTGACGTAACTGACAGCTTTAAGGGGATGGAGATGCTTAAGTCAAAGGAATTTTGCAGGCATCTTCCCCTGGTGATTATATCCGAATACACGGATATAAACAACATAATGAAAGCCAAAAAATTAGGAGTAACGGAATACATCGCGAAGCCGTATGACAGGTTGACGGTTTATGAAAAAATAAGCAGGATACTCGCAAAACCTGTCATTGAATCCTGGCAAAACTACATGGAAGACGACCTGATAATTTATTCCTGGAGTGAATTATTGAGCAAAGAGCTGAAATCTTCAAGCAGGGGACAATACCCCATTTCCATAATGATGGGGTCTGTCATACCGCAGTTTTCAAATACCGGGCAGGATATAGACCTTACAGAACTGGCTAATCTAATGGTAATGATTCTGAAAACAAAGTTAAGGGATACGGATACCGCTTTTGTTTATAAAGGTAACAGTTTTATCGTGCTGTTACCTTTTGCTGACAAAAAGGGTGCAGAAACCGTAAAGAAAAAGATTGAGCTTCTGTTTAGGGAACATGCCATGATAAAGAACAAAAGCAGCTGCTGCAGCCTGTTTATGGCATCCGTTACCAGTCCTGATGACGGAAGGATAAAGGAAAAGCTCATGGATATGCTTGAAAATGAAATAAGCCGTCAGATCAGGAGTGCGGAATTGCAGGCTGCGCAGCGCGTATGACATTGACTTAATACCTGGTGATTTTGCATATAAGTTTACCGATTATTCTTGCTTCATCTTTTTTGAATACGGATTTGCCCAATATGTCGCTGTCTGCTTCAAGGCGTACGGTATCAGGTTCATCTGTGCTGTAATATCTTCTCAGGAGTGCATGGTTATCATAGAGGACGAGTACTATATCACCGTCTTTTATATCCGCTTTCATGTCAATGATCAGCAAATCCTCATAACTGATGCCGCTTTCATACAGGCTGTTGTCAGGACAGCTGATGAGGAAACAGCTTTCATCAACCTGCAGTATATCGGATGAAACCGGATGATTTATTTTTACGTTGTAAATATTGAAAAGGTCATCGACGTTTCTGTTGCTGACCTTTTTAATTTCAGGGATATATTGCACACGGGCATAGTTGGACTTATCTGCCACAAGTTTAATGGATCTTGCCATGCCAACTTCTCTTTTGATAACTCCCTTTTGTTCCAGGCGATTCAAAATTCCCTGTACTGCCCCCGGTGTTTTTTCTCCCAGCATCTCACCGATTTCTCTTACTGTCGGGGGTATTCCCTTCTCATTGATAAATTTTTCAATAGCGTTATAAACCTTTTTTTGCTTTGCTGTTAACGAGTTGTAATCCGCAGCCATTTTTACCACCCTTTGTAAGTTAATATAGTTTTATCTCTTGTTTTGCAAAAAACAATCTTTA
>JAMNYG010000082.1 GCA_023622945.1 Bacillota bacterium
GAAAATCCCCGTATTTAATCACTATTGAAACGGTTTTGCCCTTGTATCCGTACTTCCTGGCTTCCGCTCCCACCTCTTCAGCCAGCTGCAAAAGCACGGATTTTGCCTTTTCAATATCAAAAATATCCTCCGGTAATGTGGTAGATCTGCTGATGGACTTGCTCTCGTGCCTATAGTGCACTTCCACGGGTGAATGGTCGATTCCGTTGGCAAGCCGGTAAAGCTCTTCACCGTATTTCCCGAAATATCTTTTCAGTAAGTTCTGATCAGCTCTGGCAATATCGCCGATGGTGAATATGGCAAGGCCATTCAGTTTCTTTTCGGTCTGGCTTCCCACTCCATACATTTGCCTTACAGGCAAGGGCCACAGTTTTTCAGGTACATCCTTCACCCAGAGTTCTGTTATTCCAAGTGGTTTTTTCATTTCGGACGCCATTTTTGCAAGAAATTTGTTTTCCGAAATTCCAATGGAACACCATAAATCAAGTTCATCCATTATATCCCCCATTATCCTCCGGGCAATCTCAACAGGGGTCCCTTTCAGGTGCCTGCAGCAGCCGGTAAGATCCAGCCATGCTTCGTCAATGCTGTTTTGCTGAATTACAGGCGTATATTCTCTTAATATACTCATGACATCTTTTGACCTTCTGCTGTAGAACTCATGATCCGGCGGCACCAGTATGAGATCCGGGCACAACTTCTTTGCCTCATGCACCGTCATGGTTGTTTTTACCCCATATTCCCTGGCATCGTAATTTGCGGCAAGGATTATCCCCGAGCGGTTTTTCGGGTCTCCCGCGACGGCAGCCGGCTTGCCCTTCAGGCTGATATTCCTTGACATTTCACAGCTTATAAAGAATGCATTCATATCCACCAGAAAAATGAGCCTTTGCATGCTTGTCTCCCCTAAAACTATGGGTTACCACAATTATAACACAAAACGGGTTATTTCATCTTCATTCTCACATTCATTCTTACATACCTTGTTTTTGTTGTTTTTCCCATGTCTTTATTATATAATCATATATGTATGTATGATAAGTCATTTTATTATCACAATTTACATAAAAAGGAGTATTTGGAATGCTTAAGCTGAATAAAGAGTCCCTAAAGAACCGCAGCGCCTGGGAGAAAGCCGGCGTAGAACTTCCTTCTTTCGATTTGGATGCAATGATTGAAAGTACCAATGAAAACCCCATATGGGTGCACTTTGGAGCCGGAAACATATTCAGAGGCTTTATAGCCGTCCTTCAGCAGGAACTTTTAAATACCGGAAAGGCTGATAAGGGTATCATTGCAGCTGAAACCTACGATTTTGAAATCATAGACAAGATTTACGCTCCATACGACAACCTCAGCCTTCTGGTGATCATGAACCCGGACGGTTCTCTCAGCAACAAGATAGTTTCAAGCATCAGCCAGTCTCTGGTGGGAGATGCATCCAGAAAAGAAGACTGGGAAAGACTTAAGAAAATATTCATCAAGCCTTCACTTCAGATGGCAACATTTACAATAACCGAAAAAGGCTATAACCTCTATCAGCTTTCAGGAGACTACCTGCCTGAAGTACAACAGGATATGGCCAATGGACCGGGCAACGTTAAAAACGTAATGTCCAAAGTTGCCGCGCTGACATATGAAAGATACAAGAGCGGACAGCTTCCCATTGCCCTAGTCAGCATGGACAACTGCTCTGAAAACGGCAGCAAACTCCAGAAGGCAGTGCTTGCAATAGCTGAACGCTGGGCGGCAAACGGCCTGGTTGAGCAGGGATTTGTGGATTATCTCAAAAATCCGGAAAAAGTTTCTTTCCCCTGGACCATGATTGACAAAATAACTCCCAGGCCTTCTGAAACCGTCAAGAAAGCCCTTATGGACAGAGGCATCGAAGGCATGGACCCGATAGTAACAGAAAAGAAAACCTTTATAGCTCCGTTTGTAAATGCCGAAGGTCCTCAATACCTTGTAGTTGAAGACAGTTTCCCCAATGGAAGACCGCCCCTCGAAGAAGCCGGGGTTATATTCACCACCCGTGAAACTGTTGACAGGGTTGAAAAGATGAAGGTAGGTACCTGCCTTAATCCTCTGCACACCGCACTTGCAGTTTTCGGATGCCTTCTCGGCTACGAGTCAATTGCTGCAGAAATGAAGGATGAACAGCTTAAGAAACTGGTTGAAAAGATAGGATATGAGGAAGGTATGCCTGTGGTTGTGGACCCGGGTGTAATAAATCCCATGGATTTTGCAAGGGAAGTTATCGAAGTAAGGCTGCCTAATCCCTATATACCCGATACTCCTCAAAGGATTGCCACGGACACTTCTCAAAAGATAGTGGTAAGGTTCGGTCAAACCATCAAGGCATACAGGGATCGTCCTGATCTCAATCCTGCTGATCTTAAATACATACCCCTTGTTCTGGCAGGCTGGTGCAGGTACCTGATGGGAATAGATGACTCCGGTAATGAAATGCCGTTAAGCCCTGACCCCATGCTGGAAACTCTAAGGCCATATTTGGAAGGAATTGAGCTGGGAAGCGATATAAACGTATCAGAAAGACTGAAGCCCGTACTTTCCAACAGCCAGCTTTTCGCCGTTAACCTTTATGAAGTTGGCCTCGGAGAAAAAGTGGAAGGGTATTTCCGCGAAATGATTGCAGGTGTAGGCGCCGTTCGGGCTACATTAAAGAAGTATATCGGATAAATACGGAAAGATATTGAATAAATACGGCTCCACGTCAGTTGTTGAGGTTGAACCAGGTGAAATATAAAAAATACCTGATAAAATAAAGCAGCATATGCAATATATAAAGGCAGGAGTAAGGAATCCTTCACCTTACTCCTGCCAGTTTTTATGAATAATATAATCCGCCTGTTTTCTGAATAATGTAATCCGCATGTTTTCATACTCTGTGCATCCCGGCTTCCTGCAAAGCAAATCATCGCTATGCTTCCTGCATGCCTGCTGCAAGGTTGTTGATCCACTTTCTTGAGATAAATCTTCCCAATCCTATGAACAGCTTGAAAACCTCTTCCATGGACACCAGCAGATAAACCCAATGTACCGGCAGCTTCCACAAAAGCCCGCTGATAAACACCAAAGGGACCGAAATCAGCCATACACCGCCTATATCCATGATCAAACCAAACTTTGCATCTCCACCGCTTCTCAGTATCCCCACTATCATTGTAAAGTTAAAAACTCTCACGAACAAAAGCATTCCCATCAGAATCAGAATTTTGCCTGTAGACTGGTAAACATCCCGGGATACATTGAATGCGGAAAGAATAACTTTTGGGCTTAATGCAAGTACAGTTCCGGAAATCATGCCTAAAGAGGTATTTAAAATTATCAACCTTACCGAATCCTCAAAGGCACCTTTCTCGTCCCCTGCTCCTATTCGGTTTCCCACCATGACTCCACAGGCATTGCCTACGCTGAAGCAAATAACCAATGCCACGCTTTCTACGGTGGAGGCGATATTGGTTGCAGCCACCACCCCTGTTCCCATTCTTGCGTATGCAACCGAATACAGCAGGGTACCCAGCCCCCATAAAGTCTCATTCAGTATGATTGGCAGCGCCGTGCTGATAAATTTTTTAACGAATATAAACGAAATATCCAGCAGCTCTCCCATCCTGGCTGCTACAGGATATTTCCTCACATATACTGTCCTTGTAATCAGCAGAACTTCCGTCGCCCTGGCGATAACCGTTGCTATGGCAGCCCCTTTTACTCCAAGTGCCGGGAATCCATACTTTCCGAAAATCATTATGTAGTTCAAAACGGTGTTTATGGTTATTGCAATAGCGCTTATGGCCATGGGTACTCCAACATGGCCCGTGCTTCGCAGGACTGAAGAATACAGGAAGGTAACAGCCATCATGACATAACACAAGGCTGCAATCCTCAGGTACTGAGCTCCAACCTGGATTACCCTGTAGTCTTTTGAAAAAACGGCAAGTATTATTTCCGGAAATAAAACCGCGGTTAACGTAAAAAGTGACGCCATTGCCACTGCCAGCAAAAGACCAAGTCCCAGCACTCTTTTGATATTGCGTATGTCCCCTGCTCCCCAAAACTGGGCTGTAAATACTGCAGCACCGCTGCTTACACCGAACAGAAACAGGCTCAAAAGGAAATAGAACTTGTTGGCAAGTCCTACAGCTGCTATTTCTACTTCGCCCAATTGCCCAACCATAACGGTATCCACCATATTTAAGGTGGATGCTATGAAATTCTGCAGCATGATGGGCAGCGAAAGGCGAAAAAGTGTCTTGTAAAAGTCCTTGTCGCCCAACAGAATACCAGTCATAATCTTATGTCAACCCAAAGCTCCCGCCTTAGCTTGCAATATCCCCCTTCATGTGATTAAACATTACCATCCTGCGTCTTTCCTGCATTCCTCGAGCACGCGCATGACCTCACGGCTATGTTCCAGAGGTACGAAAGGCTCACTGTCAAGAGCATAGAATTCATAGCACTTATCATAAAAGTTTATTCTTTTTTCCCAGGATATGGGTACTATTTCTTCACGCCACGGTATGGCACCGGTATTATCGTATTTGCGTCCCGGAGCGGCCATATCCTCTACCAGCTCCATTTTGGGCAATTCTTCCTCTTTAAAGTACCTAACATAGAACTGTGCACCTTTATCGGTGTATTCATGCCTTATGGCTCCCCTGCTTCCAAATACCAGCCACCTGGGTATCTGAACCGCAGCTGCCCTGTTTATGTCAATATCAAGTATTATTCCGTTTTCGGTCTCAATCAGAGCCTTTACAACATCATCGGCATCGCCCAGGCTTGCGATACAGCGCAGGGAACAGGATATTTTCTTTGCCGTGGACCCTGTTATGTACAAAAGGGCATCCACAAAATGGGATCCGTAGTTATTCAGCATTCCCCCTCCATACTTTTTAAGGGCCTGCCAGTCATTTCTTCTCATGTATTCCGAGGTGAAACTTCCCTGAATCATGTACACCCTGCCGATCAGGTCCCTTGCAAGAATACTTTTCAAAACCTGCACATCAGGCGCAATCCTGTGGGGTTGATATACCATAAGTTTTCTTCCGGTCCGTTTTGAAGCCTCAATCATTTTATCCGCTTCTTCCAAAGACTGAGCCATAGGCTTTTCGACAAATACATCAATACCTTTTTCCATGGCAGTTACTGCCTGCTCCAGATGAAAAGGAGTGGGGGAAGCGATCACTATCAGATCCAGCTCCTCTTTCTCAAGAAGCTCCCTGTAATCTTCGTATCCCCTGAGGGAACACTGTTCTTTTGCCTCATCCAACCTCTCCTTCATGGGATCGGCTACGGCTACAAGCTCAAATCCGCTGTGTTTCATAAGCTGCGGCACATGATACTGCCAGCCTATTCTTCCAAGACCTATGACAGCTGTTTTCAGTACTTTCATAATCATACCTCCAGTATTCAGGTCCGGTTGCCCGGACAAATCAAAATGGTCGAAAAACACTTATGCAATATTAATTTACGCTCTCAAAGAATCATATTTCTCTCAGGAATTCTTGCGTATTGACAGGTGTCTTTTTCTCCAGCTCCGACAGGTTTAGAAGATCTTTGGTCATTACACCTTCTTCTATGGTTCTTATTGAAGCAGCTTCCAGCTTGTCTGCAAAGTCTTCAAGCTCCTTTATGCCGTCAAGCTGTCCTCTTTTTCTGAGGGCACCTGTCCATGCAAATATGGTGGCCATTGAATTGGTGGAGGTTTCCTCTCCCTTAAGGTATCTGTAGTAATGCCTCTGAACAGTACCGTGTGCAGCTTCATACTCATAGTATCCTTCAGGAGAAACAAGC
>JAMNYG010000138.1 GCA_023622945.1 Bacillota bacterium
TCTTCAGCATTGCAGTTCCCGAAGCAATCTCATCTTCTCCCAGAACCAGGGAATATTTCACTCCCAGCTTATTTGCGTACTTCATCTGTGCCTTTACGCTTCTTCCCATGTAATCCTTCTCGGCACTGATGCCTTCCTTTCTGAGCATGTAGACCAGTTTTTCAGCGTATGCATCCGCTTTATCCCCTACCGATGCTATAAAAATGTCCGTTCCGGGAGGTTCAGGAATGACTATTCCCTGGCTGTCCATTTCCAGGAGAAGCCTCTCAATACCCATGGCAAATCCTATGCCTGGCGTGGGCTTTCCTCCGCATATTTCCACCAGGCCGTCATACCTTCCTCCGCCGCATACCGTACCCTGGGTTCCAACGTTTTGGGAAACAAACTCAAAAACGGTCTTGGTATAATAGTCAAGTCCTCTTACGATGTTTTTATCCACATTGTACTTTATTCCCACATTATCAAGGCCTTTTTTCAGTCCTTCAAAATGGTCTGCGCACTCGCTGCACAGGTTGTCTATCAGGGCCGGTGCATCCTTGGTATATTTCTTGCAACTGTCCTCCTTACAGTCTATTATCCTGAGAGGATTCCTGTCGTACCTTGATCTGCAGTTTTCACACAGTTCACCCAGCACGGGTTCAAAATATTTCTTTAACTTATCGTTATACTCTTTCCTGCACTTTGGGCATCCCAGGCTGTTTATATTAAGTTCAATGCTGCTTATCCCAAGCTCTTTAAACAGGATATCGAGGATGCTTATAACTTCCACGTCTATGGAAGGGCCGGGAGAACCGAAAACCTCAACGCCGAACTGATGAAATTCCCTGTACCTGCCTTTTTGAACGTTTTCATACCTGTAGGCGGTTATGTTGTAATATATCTTCACAGGCTGAGGAAGAGAAGCCATTCCGTGTTCTATGTAGCTTCTTACGGCACCTGCCGTACCTTCAGGCCTCAGCGTTATACTCCTTCCTCCTTTGTCCAGAAAGGTGTACATCTCCTTTTGAACGATATCGGTTGTATCCCCTACGCCTCTCTGAAACAGCTCGGTATGTTCAAATACTGGCGTTCTCAATTCCTTGTATCCAAATCTTCTGCAAATGTCTCTGATTTTGCTTTCAATGTACTGCCACTTATACACATCCGACGGCAGTATATCGTTTGTGCCTTTCGGCGCCTGAGTAAGCATTAATATACCTCCATATCCTTAAAATCTTCAGTCCCTGCTCCTTTGTATCCCAGAAGCAGGTTCCTTTTCCTTTCAATCATTTCATCTATGCGCTGCATATATTCTTCCAGATCTTTTACGTTAAAAGCTCTTTCTATCCTGTTCTCATCCGGGAAAAACGCTTTTGTGACAGCTCCGGCTCCCAGCGCAATTATGGTCTGTCTTTCGGCCATGATCTGTACGTTGTATATCCCTTCAAAACCAGGTTTGCAATATCCCACGTTCTCCAGGTTGCCCAGTATGTTTTTCTGCCTGTACAGGTAATAGGGATGCATTCCCATGGAGCGTGCATGTTCTGCTGCCGCCTCCACCATTTCTTCAGCTTCTTCAGGGATTACTGTCCTGTATTTATCCCATTCGTTCATGAGCACAGACTTCCTTTTAACAGACATTGTATGCACCGTCAGGCTTTCGGGATCCAGCTCTCCCAGTTTGTCAAGAGTATCCTTGAAGATCTTTAAATTTTCTCCCGGAAGTCCTATTATGACATCCATGTTTATATTTTCAAATCCCGCACTTCTTGCATCATGAAACGCCCTTACAATATCGGCTGACCTGTGCCCCCTGCCGATGAGCTCCAGGGTTTTGTCGTTCATCGTCTGGGGATTTATGCTTATTCGATTTACATTGTTTTTTCTGATTATTTCAAGCTTTTCCCGGGTGATGGTATCGGGCCGTCCTGCCTCAAGAGTATATTCCTCAAGTTCTTTGGTATTGATGCACCCTCCTATAAAATTAAGGAGCTCATCCAGATGCTGCTCGCTTATTGCAGTTGGTGTGCCACCCCCAATATATACGGTGCTCACCCTGAAACCTTTCTCTGCCAGAATCTCAAGTGTTCCGGTCATTTCCTTCTTCAGGCTTTCCATATACCGTTCGACAAAATGACCGTAACGGCTGATGAGGTTGGATGTGAAAGAACAGTACAGGCACCGGCTTGTACAAAAAGGAATTCCTATGTACATGCTTACCGTATTACGCTCTGTCCTGTCAAGAATATCCCTTTCATTTACTGCAACGGTGTAAAGGAGATCAGCTTTACCAGCAGATATCCGATAGTATTCACGCAGAATCCTGAGGATGCTTTCTTTATCCTTCCCCTCATCCATCAGCTCATGTACTATTTTCGAAGGTCTTACTCCGGTCAGAACGCCCCACGGCATGCTTCTTTGGGTAAAGGTTTCCAGTGCCGTATACAGGCACCTTTTTACTTCACTTTTCAGGATCTTCTTAAGCTCATGCCGTTCTTTTTCCCCAAGGACCGTTTCCTCTTCAGTTTCCCGCCCGGGAACACTGTTTTCCTTTGCAGATATTCTCATAGCGGATATCCTTACAGGTAATTCCTTTGTGATATCTGCATTGCCGGTTTTTATCCGCGTCCTTACTCCACAGCCGTCGTGGTCCCCATAAAGCGTGCTGATAATAAGAATATCCCCGTCTTCTGCGGCAATTTCTTCATCTGTTCTGACTATCTTTTTGTTCCAGAAAAACAGCCTGACAATGTCATGGATTTCATAAAAGAAATCATGACCTTTGGTTAAAACAGCAATCATCCGGACGCACGCACCATCCTTACCAAGATCATATGTACGGGTTTAACATCTTTTCGTAGCCTATGGTGCTTGGGGCTCCGTGTCCGGGATAAATCACCGTATCATCGGGAAGGGACATTAACTTGTTTTTGATTGAACTGATGATGGCATTAAAATCTCCATTGCCCAGGTCGGTCCTGCCAATTGACAGTCTAAAAAGCGTATCGCCTGTAACAATGATATTTTCGGCTTTTATACAAATGCTTCCGGGTGTATGTCCCGGAGTGTGTATTACCTCAAGTTCCAACGTGCCAAGCTTTACGATGTCCCCGTCTTTCAGCAGCATATCGGCAGGTTTGAATGACCTGCTTGCCCCGAAAAGCCTGGAACCGTTATGCAGGGGATCTGGTAATGCATAAGCATCATCCTCATGCACACAAACCTTAGCGCCTGTCATGCTACGAAGCTCATCAACAGAACATATGTGGTCTATGTGTACATGGGTCAAAATAATATATTTAATGTTAATTCCCATTTTCTCTGCTTCCTGCATGATGTCCCCTGCTTCTGCTCCGGCATCTATAACTGCCCCTTCTCCGTTGTGACCCAATATATAACAGTTGGATGAAAACATACCGTTGTTAAGATGCTTAAATACCATTTCTCAAACCCCTTAAAACTCTTTACTGCTGTCTATCAATAGAGTTACAGGACCGTCATTATATATTTTGACGGTCATCTCAGCCTGAAATTTGCCTGTTTGTACATTTATTCCATAATCCCTGCACTTTTGGACAAAATAGTTGTAAAGCCTTTCAGCCTGCTCAGGCCTGGCTGCCTTGTCAAAGCTTGGCCTTCTTCCCTTTCTGCAGTCCCCGTACAAGGTAAACTGGGAAACTATAAGAAGGGACGCCTGCTTGTCCAGCAGGGACAAATTCATCTTTTGGTTATCATCCTCGAATACCCTTAAATTTACTATCTTGTCGGCCAGATAATCAGCATCCTTCTCGGTATCCATTTGACCTACGCCAAGAAGGACCACAAACCCTTTGCCTATTTCACCTGTTATCTCCCCATCAACTGAAACGCTTGCTTCCGAAACTCTCTGTACCACTGCTCTCATTTTGCAAACTCCTTATATTCTGTCACATCGCTTTTCCGTTTTTGACGTAGTTTACATTATATTGCTTATGCCTTGTCACTTCAAATACGCTGTCTATCTTTCTCAGCTTTTTGATTATTTTCTCAAGCTGCGCTGTATCGGTAATTTCCAGCGTTATGTTAATGATGGCAACCTGATCCCTGGTGGTACGGGCATTTATGGCCTTTAGCGGTATCTTGGCTTCAGCTATGGTGTTGGTAACATCCATAAGCAGTGCATTTCTGTCGTTGGCAAGTATGGTAATATCGGCTTTGTACGCAACATTTGCTGCTGAATACCAGCTTACCTCAATAAGCCTTTCCTTGGCATCCGCACAATTCTTTATGTTAATGCAATCCTTCTGGTGCACCGAAACCCCTCTGCCACGGGTTATATAGCCAATGATTTCATCACCGGGTACGGGATTGCAACATCTTGACAGCCTCACAAGACAATTGTCAATTCCCTTGACCACTACACCGCTTTCCGGAGGCGTCTTGCTTTTTCTTTCAGGCCTGGTCTGAACGGGATTATCTGCCTGGAATTGCTCAAGTTCTCCCGGCCTCAGGGTCTTTTTATATTCCTCTTTAAGCCTGGATATGACCTTAGCTGCGCTGATACCACCGTAACCTATGCCGGCAAACAGGTCATCCAGGGAATTGAGTGTATTTTTCTTTAAAATGGGTTCCAGCCATTCGCTCCTGAAAAGCTGAGCCTGGGTAAATCCCTGCTTTTTCAGTTCTTTTTCAACTATTTCTTTTCCGCGAAGTATATTTTCTTCTCTTTTTTCCTTTTTAAACCACTGCTTAATCTTGTTTCTTGCCGTGCTGCTCTTGGCTATCTTAAGCCAGTCAAGGCTTGGTCCCAGAACGCTGGCTGATGTAAGGATTTCAACTATTTCGCCGTTTTTCAGCTCGTAATCAAGAGGAACGATGCGGCCGTTTACCTTTGCACCCATCATTTTGTTTCCTACCGCGCTGTGAATGGAATATGCAAAATCTATGGGCGTAGAACCAGCCGGAAGATTTATGACATCTCCCTTAGGGGTAAATACGAATACTTCGTCGGTAAACAGGTCTATCTTAAGAGTTTCCATGAACTCCCTGGCATCCCGCATCTCTTTCTGCCATTCAAGAAGC
>JAMNYG010000211.1 GCA_023622945.1 Bacillota bacterium
AAAAAATCAAAGCCCTGATCGAAGAGTATAATAAAATTGTTTCAAAAATTGACACAGCAAAATCTTAATAAGCAGTATCAAACATTTTTCCTGTTCCCTGCTCCAATTTTCAGATAAGTATGATACAATAGAACTGTCTTATTATCAATTTTTCTTTGCACTTTAGACACAATGCGTAAGGAGAAACCCCATGAGAGATCAATCTGTTGCCAAAGGTTTTGCCATTTTGTCTTTGGCAGGCATTTTTGTTAAGATTTTATCATTATTGTACATACCTTTTCTTCTTGCAATAATAGGTGAGGAAGGAAACGGAATATACGCCGCCGCGTATCAGGTATACGTGCTTGCGTATGTACTGGCAAATTCAGGTATTCCCGTAGGCATATCCAAGCATGTAGCAGAACTTGTGGCACTGAAAAATTATCGTGATGCTGTCAGAAGTTTTAAGATTTCCAGGTTTATTTTGCTTCTTCTCGGTGCTTTTATTTCTATTTTGATGTTTGCACTTGCAAAGCCTATAGCAAAAGCCATACATTTTGAAAAATCATACTTATCAATACTTGCCCTTTCCCCCACTCTTTTGTTTACATCAGTTGCATCGGCTTACAGGGGATATTTCCAGGGAAGGGGAAATATGACACCTACGGCTGTATCCCAGGTAATTGAACAAATCGTGCACATCGCTTTTTCGCTTATTTTCGCAGCCCTTTTCCTGCAATACGGCCTGGAAGCTGCATGCGCCGGTGGAACTTTAGGTACTGCCCTTGGTGCCCTGGCATCTGCCATATTCCTTATTTTGTACTACAGAAAAAACAGAAAATTTATCGTCCCCAAGGGATACAAGCAGGAAAACATTCAAAGGTATACCTTTAAACAGCTGGCATCCAGGATTTTACGCTATAGTTTTCCAATCACCCTTTCCATTGGAATGCAGTATGCAGGCAACCTGGTGGACGTGGCAAACATTAAGGTACGTCTCCTGGCTGCAGGGTTTTCCGATGCAAGAGCCACAGAAATGTATAATTACCTGTACAAGTACCAGCAGCTCTTAAACGCTCCCATTGCCGTTGTAGCGGCGCTTGGGTCAACCATACTTCCGGCAATATCTGCAGCGGTGGCATTAAAAGACAGGCAACTGGTAAAGAGAAGAGTGGATTTTGCCTTCCGCTCATGCTTCATCATAACCATCCCTTCGGCAATGGGACTGGCTGTGCTGAGCGAACCCATTTTTCAGCTGCTTAAATATGGATATGGCTCCTATCTTATGACATATGGTTCCATATGCCTGGTACTCCTTGCGGTAGTACAAGTTCAGACTTCAATACTTCAGGGTTCCGGTAAGTTTTACACCGTAATTTTACACCTGTTTCTTGGGATTATAGGAAAGATCGTCACCAACTATTACTTTGTAGCAATACCTCAGATCAATATAAAAGGGGCAATCCTGGGAAGCGTGGTAAGCTATTGCATTCCCATCTTGCTCAACACAATCGCATTAAAAAAGTCCCTGAAAATAAGCCTGGATTATCCGTCATATATAACAAAGCCTGCAGTGGCATCGGCAGTTATGGGAACCACAATCTTTTTCCTCCACATATACCTTTCCTCTCTGTTTAGGCTGTCAGCCCGCAGTTATTTTGCAAATGTAACGGCAACGGTTATCACCATAGCAATCGGCGCCGGAATATACTTTGCCGTAATGATAATTGTCGGCGGCATCACTCAGGAAGACCTGAATTTTCTGCCAAAAAGCTTCAAACGGTTTATTCCCAGGCAAATACTCGACAGGATAAGCCCTCAGTAGGCTTTTGGATTATTTTTATCAAAAAAGCTGTAACTAAGAATGCCGGAAAAATTCATTTTCCGGCATATTCTACAATCAAGTTTATTATGCGTTCGGTACCCTTCTCCTGGCTCCTTGCGCTCATGGCTCTTATATATTTGTTTCTGTCGTTAAACACCTTATTTATGCTTTCAATGAAGCTTTCAGTTTTAAGATTTTCTTCTTCAAGTACGCAACTAAATCCCTGTTTTTCAAAAGACCGGGCATTTTGTATTTGGTCTCCCCTGCTGTACGTGGCAGGATAAGGTATCAGGAGATTTGGTTTTTTCAAAGCCAGTATCTCGTGTATGGTTGTAGCTCCGGCCCTGGAAACCACCACATCAGCCATGGCAAACAAATGGGGCTGTTCCTCGTTGACATATTCAAACTGAACATAGCCTTTAATTCCGGTCAGAGTTTTATCCAGATTTCCTTTTCCACAGATGTGACAAATCTGATAACGTTTAATAAGTGTATTGAGGCTGGTTCTCACAGCTTCATTAATCCTGCCTGAACCAAGGCTGCCTCCTATGACCATGATGACAGGCTTTGATGCGGTAAAACCACATAGCTTCCTTCCCGTATCGGCATTTCCCGAAAACAGCTCAGATCGGATGGGAATACCGGTGAATTTGCCTTTATGTTTTTGGATGTACTTTTCTGTTTCGGGAAAGGTATAGCATATTTTCTTTGCAAAAGGCTGCGAAAGCCTGTTTGCAAGGCCGGGTGTCATGTCTGACTCGTGTATAATCACGGGTATGCGCAGCAGCCAGGCCGCCCAAACCACGGGACAGGAAACAAAACCTCCCTTGCTGAATACCACGTCGGGCTTTATCCTTTTTATTAAGCCAATTGCCTGTGTAAACCCGTGGACAATCCTGAAAATGTCACTGAAGTTCCTGGCATCCAGATATCTTCTCAGCTTGCCTGCGCTTATGCTGTGGTAGGGTATGTTTTCACGCTCAATAAGCTGCTTTTCTATGCCGTTTTTTGTACCTATGTAATGTATTACAAACCCCAGCTCCCTGAGTCTGGGAATAAGAGCAATATTGGGAGTAACATGCCCGGCGGTACCTCCACCTGTTAACAAAATGGTTTTCATAAGCTCCTCCGGAAAACAAACTGTTATAACCTATCAGCTATATAACTATATGACTTTTCTTACCTGCCATATTCGGATTATATTTTATTTGCTGCAATTATATATTTTATAACAATTCGCCGAATATTGCCAGTATCCCCTGCCAGTCATATTTGCAAGGCGTTCGCCATATTAATGTGATGTAACGTCTCATTCGGGGGTATTCTGTGCAATATATCAACCCTAAAGCCGTACAAGGAGCTGTTTTACCAACAGAGAGTTCAGAATCAGCCACAGGTATAAAACAGATGATCTGTCCAAGGTAACATACAAGGTGATCGCCACAGAAGAACTGGCGGAAAAAATCCTGTCTGAAATAGGTACTTCCCAAAGTTATTATTATAGGATATCGGAAAGCAACAGAAACAACCGCAATAATTACTGCAGATCCGGTAATTACCTCTGCGACTTGGACCCCCCAGATGCTGATCCGGTAATAGATGCGTTCATCCTGTAATTTCGGGTCTGCTTAATTATTTCCTGAGCTCTTGATATAAGAACAGATGTTTGATACTGTTATACTATAGTAGTTGATTCGATAATGACTTGATATTTGATACGGTAATGCAATGACAAGTTTTGTCACCGGGAGGAAAAAATGATACTGAGCGTCAGCAGAAGAACGGATATAACGGCCTTTTACGGCAAATGGTTTTACAAAAGAATAGAAGATGGATATGTCCTTGTAAGAAATCCTATGAACGCAAAACAGGTGAGCAGGATTCTGCTGAATCCGGAACTGATTGACTGCATAGTCTTTTGGACAAAAAATCCTAAAGAATTTATGAAAGACCTTGACAAGCTTAAAGACTACAATTACTATTTCCAGTTTACCCTGAATCCTTACGATAACACCATTGAAGTGAATGTACCTGATAAGGAGACCATCATAAACACCTTTACAGAGCTTTCTCGCATAATCGGAAGCAGCAGGGTGATCTGGAGGTATGATCCCATATTGCTGACCCCCAGATTTAACAAGGAATATCACTTCAGAAGTTTCGAAAGGCTGGCCCAAATACTTCACCCATATACTCAAAGGTGCGTTATTAGCTTTTTGGATATGTATTATAAAACCGAAAGAAATATGAAATCTCTTGGTATCATACCTTTTTGCGAGGAAGACATGATGGAAATTGCACAGAATTTTTCAGAAACAGCAAAAAAGTATGGTCTTATAATTGAAACCTGTTCGGAAAAAGCAGATTTCTCAAAGTTCGGAATAAGCCATGGTAAGTGTATTGACAACAGGCTTATTTCAAAAATCATCGGCAGAAAAATTTCAGTTGATAAAGATCCAAACCAGAGAGATGCCTGCGGTTGCGTAAAAAGCATTGACATTGGAATGTACAACACGTGCCTCCATAATTGCCTGTATTGTTACGCAAACTTCAGCAAAAGCACCGTTACCAAAAATTACTTGCAGCACGACCCTGACTCTCCTTTATTGTATGGATCTCTCAGCGGAGATGAGATCATCAGGGACAGGGAGGTGAAAAGTTACGTGGTCCCTGCTGAAAATACACAGTTAAGCATTATTGACGGTAATCATCTGTAGAATTTTCCATAACTTATAACATGTACCTGTCTTTCAGCATACCCTGGATTTGTTCCTCGGTAAGCTTGGGTATTGTAATGGTTACCTCCGTGCCTGCACCTGGAGTGCTTGCTATCTTCACACCGTACCTGCTTCCGAAAAACAAATCAATCCTCTTTATTACATTGCTTACCCCATAGCCTTTTTCATCGGGAGTACGTACCAGGCGTTTGACGGTTTCCTCATCCATCCCCACTCCGTCATCTGACACAACAAACATAATACCGTCTTCATATTCTTCTGCCGTGATAATCAGGTTGCCTTCTTTTTTAGGCCTGATCCCGTGTATTATGGAATTTTCCACTATGGGCTGGAGGAAGAGTTTTATCGAATAGTAATCCAGTATGCTGTCATCTATATCGAAAACCGCATTGATATCCAAATCATATACAAACCTCATTATATCAAGGTATCTTTTCACCATTTCAACCTCAGCCCGAAGGCTTGAAATGATCCTGCCCCTGTTCAGTATTCCCCTGTAAAAGCTTATCAGATTATTGGTAACTTCAAGTATTCCCTGCTGTTTTGCCTGTTTCGCAGTTAAACCTATCATTGAAAGGGTGTTGTACAGCATATGAGGATTTATTTGTTCCTGAAGCTGTTCAAACTTTGTCTGGTTTATGATAATTTTTGACTTATACTGGCTTTCTATGAGGTTGTTGATCCTGTCTATCATGTCGTTAAAGTTCTTGTCCAGCTGTCCTATCTCGTCGTTTCCCTTCAGCCTTTGATCAACCGACAAGTTTTCCCCGCTTATACGGTTTGTTTTGTCCACAAGTATTCTTATCCTTTTTGTAATAACGGAGGACAACAGGGAAGCCACTCCAACACACAGAAAAACGGATGCAGCGGTGGCTACCAGCGTGATATAGGTTATATATCGTGTCTTATCACTTATAAGGCTGGTGGGAACAAGATATATCAGCTTCCATCCCGTTATTCTGGAATTGGCCACACCAAGCAGCATTCTTTCTTTTCCTATCCTGATATCGGTTACACCTTCAATAGGGTTATGCTGTCTAACCGTATTTATGTATTCGGTACTGTTTGATACATCTCCAAATGTCAGAATGCTGTTAAAGTCACTGTCTACATACAACAGGCTTACAGCACTGCTATGGAGGTTTTTCTCTATAAGGTTTACTATCCTGTCAACAGGTATGTACAACCTCAAAATGGCAATGTCCTTTGCGGTCGAAAAATTCACCAGCCGCTGGTTCAATACCACATACTCCCGTCCGTCGGCATCCATTACATTGGGTAACCAGTTAAAATACCTCTGAGATTCGAAAAGTTCCTTGCACCAATTCTGATCCTCTATACAACCAAAACTAAATATGTCAATACCATTGGGCACTATGGTGCTGTTCTGTACATAAAGCTCGGCCCTCATCTTTCCCCCGTAATAATTGAAACTTTTCATAAAGGGATACCTTATGTCCATAACCAGATCGCCCAAAATACTTTGGATGCTCCTGTTGGTTTCTGTCTGCTCCACTATATCCCTGTTAAGGCGGGTTAAAATATCCTGGATTTCGGTATTGCTGTAAATCATTATGCATTTATGCATATAAAGCTCATAGAAATCATCAATCGCATTGTTAAGCTGGACAATGCTATTGTTTAGAGACTTTTTCTCTGCGTCCTCCAGGTATTTCTGAGAAATAACGTGTGAAAACAGACCTACAGACAGTATGGGGATCATGGTGATGAGCAAAAAGAACACTATCAGCTTGTATTTTAATTTCCAGTCGTAGTATATCCACTCAAATACTCTTTTTATGTTTTTTCTGAAGGTGCTCATAATGCAAAGCATCTCTCCCTGTATTCCTTCGGCGTAAGTCCCGTAAACTTCTTGAATACGCTGCTGAAATAAGCGCTGTGGCTGTATCCCAGGGTGTCAGCTATTTCATACAGTTTTATCCTGGGGTCTGCCAGCATCTCCTTTGCTTTTTCCATCTTAAATCTACACACATATTCAAATATGGTTTCACCTGTCTCTTTCTTAAAAATATAATTAAGGTGATTGGGGCTGTAATGGAGCGCTGATGCAACAGACTCAAGGGTAAGGTTTTTGTCATAATTGCTTCCTACATATTTCTTAACCTCATCTACAACAATCATATTTTTAGAGGCAGTTTTGCTGCCTAACAAGGCATTGGCTCCAACAAACACATTGGTTATCCAGTTTCTTGCATCCAGGATGGTTTCGAATTTAAGGAGCTTTTCCCATATCAGGTTCTTCCCTTCAAACATCTCCTCAAACCCGCAGTTATTTTCATTTAGCACAACCTGCATGCAAATGACTATAGAAAAACACAGATTTTTGTAATACGACTGTGCAACTCCATGAGGCACCTGGTCAAACAGCTTGTTCACATATCTGCTGATCTCTTCTTTTCTCCCGGCATTTAAAAGAAACCTGATTTCCTTTTGCATCTGGTTAATGTCTATATCAGGAACCTTAGTGGCTGATGGTACATCCCTGTCAAAAATGATTTTGCCTTTTCCAAGGAAATATTTGTGCCTGATTGCATAGCTGCATTGCTCGAAAAGGTTTTTTATATCCTGGATGTTGTAGCTATGACCACTGATGGCTATGGTAATGGTAACGTCTGATCTGTTGAATCTCATGAGCACGTTATTGCATGTATCCGATGCCTTTTTAGTGTATTCTTCATCATTGCTGCCGCGCAAGCAGCTGAACAGTATCACGAAATGAGATTCGTCCAGTTTTGCCGTAAGCACTCCGGTATCCGAACCTATTTCCTTCTTGATTTTTTCGTAAACTTTTAACGTAAGAATCTGTTTTTCTTCCAAAGTCAGTCCTACCGCTATTTCATCATAATCGTCTATTTCAATTAAAGCAAGTACATAAGCTTTATTCATGATATCCAGTCTGAGAAATTCCGCCTTTTCCCAAATCTGTTTCTCGTCTTTTATAAGTCCGTATACAAGGCTTCTGACAAAGTCCTCTGCAAGCACCGGAATGCTTTCATACAGGAGTTTTTTTAACTCTTCATGCGCCCTGGCATTTTGAAATTCGCTGTATATGCTTTCTGACACTTTCACAATACATTCCCTGAGTTCTTCGGGATTTATCGGCTTAAGCACATACCCGTAGCTGTCAAGATACAATGCTTCTCTTGCATATTCAAATTCATCATAAAGGGTGCAGAATATGATTTTTATATTCGGATAATCCCTTTTTACCGCTCTTGCAAGGCCAATGCCGTCTAAAAATGGCATTTCAATGTCGCTTATTATAATATCGGGCTGGCAGTTCTGTATTGACTCAAGTGCCTGAAGACCGTTCTCACATTCAGATACAATGCATATATCAGCATCTGAAATTGAATTTAGAATATCCTTAAGGTTTTCCCTGTCGGCAGTAAAATCATCCACTATCATAACCTTATACAATACAGACCCCTCGCCTTCATGTAAGCTGTGTTATTTACATAATACCATTCTCATTTTTTCCCTGCAATGAAAAGAGATGGTGTATTTCCCACCATCTCTTTTCATTCCATTCATATTTATCACTTCATAGGAGGAAACTTTTCAAACCATGTTTCCATAGCCTTCCTTGCTTCTTCATATTTAGTCACTTCCAGGAATTCATTATATATCTCTTCCCATGCAGCTTCAAACTCGCTGTCTGTCTTTGCTCTCAGTATCTTTGCCACCTTGTTTTCCGCAAATTCAACCCAGAAATAATTGCTTACTGCTTCTGTAAGCTCAGTGTTATCTCCGTATGAAGCTGAGAGATCAAAGTTCAGACCTCCGACTCCGCATAAGCTCCTCATTACGGGTAAAAGGTCAAGTTTAGGCGGATAACTTCTTTCCGGACCTTTGAACATAGGCATAACTCTCGGTACTACGGCAACTATCGGGCTGAAGCTTATTACTGTTCCTCCCGGCCAAGCAAGGCCGTAATAGTCCCTGCCTTTACCGTTCCTTACATTGTTTAGAACATCATTCTTTACCTGTTCATCCTTAAATACCTTCACACCGTTTCTTATTTCCCATAATCCGGCGCTTTCAGGTCCCCATGCAATAAGGTCCTGACCTTCCTCCGAGTAAAGCCAGTCAACATATTGGGTAAACCTTTCTATACCTTCAAAATCTTTACTTATCATCATCCTGTAAAATCCTTCGGGAACCCGGACATCAAAAAATCCTTTGCCAGGTTCTTTTTTAGGCCATGGGAAATAACGTATCCTCGCCTCGGGATTTATCTGAAGCAGGGCTTGCTGTGCTGCATTGATATCATTGAGCTGTATTCCTACCGCCACACGTCCGGAAGCAACTTTTTCCTGCAGCTGCTCCGGTTTCTGGATGATGAAATCCGGGTCTATTAAACCTTCGTTATACAGCTTATTGAGGAACTTGTAATATTCTTTTGCTCCCGGCAGAGCAAACCATCCGTCAACTTCTCCGTTTTCATCTATTCTCCAGTGTCCGAAATCAAAGATATTTCCAAGATGGAACTGGCTCCATCCCATAATGCTCATAGGAATTAAAGGTTGCCCGCCAACTTCAATGTTTAAGTCCTTAATTTTCTTAAGAAGCTGGTAAAAATCCTCCGGGGTTTTTATTTCCGGTTCAATCTTTACATCCTCCAAAGTAGGCTTCTTCCCCTGGGAAGTGAATTTCTCCTCAAGCTCTGCTGAGGGGGTAAATTTATACCCACACATGGCCAGGATATCTTCCCTTATCCATATGCAATGACCTCCCGAACCGGAATAGTATGGATCGCTCTCATATTGGGTTATGGGGAATTTGTGCGCGATTGACTGAATGGAATACTGTCTTCCGTCTATATTTGATCTTGGCCAAAACTTTTCAGGATAATACTCCAGGTAGTGTGGCATTTTCTTGATATAATCCGTAAGATCGGCAAACTTGCCGGTGCTCACCCAGTATGGTTCTTCCGAAGGCATGCATACGATGTCGGGAAGATTGTTTGCAGCAATATATTGGGTAAGAATCTGCTGAAGTGTTTGTCCTGATACTCTCGGATATATCTCTTTAAGCCTTATGTGGAATTTTTCTTCGATATAAGGTGTAACTACATCATTTGGAACTTCTCTTGTCATCAGCTCGTATTCCTGCTGGCCCAGAGGAAGTACCGTGAATTCTATCCACGGAAGATCTTCACCGGTTGTTTCGGCAGTTGCTTCAGTGCCTGTCGTCGTAGATGTTGCCGGAGTATCCTGACCTTTTTCCTTTGAACTTGAGCCGCACCCTGCAGCAAGTGAAATCATCAGCACAAAAACCATCAGAAGCGCCAGTCGTCTTTTTAATCCTGTTTTCATTCATCATTCCTCCTTCTTGAAATATTTATGTCATTGATGCTAAGGACCGTCATTCCTTATCAGGCCTTTACCCCGCCGATCAGTATGCCTTTTACGAAATACTTCTGCAAAAAGGGATACACACATACTATGGGAACGGTTGAAATTATCAGCGTGGCCATCTGTATGGACTCGGGACTGGTTTCTCTTACAACGTTGGCAAGTTCCGCAGCTTCCCTCATGCTCGAAACCGCATGCTGCTGAAGTATTTGCTGCAATATTAGCTGCAGGGGATGGAGCCTGCGATTGGACACATAAACCAGGGCATCATACCAGGAATTCCATTGGGCTACTCCGGCAAAAAGACCGATTGTTGCGATTATGGGCGCTGAAAGTGGGACCACAATCTGGGCAAAAATCCTGATGTCCCCTGCACCGTCAAGCCTTGCAGATTCCTCAATGCTTGGAGGTAAAGAGTTGAAGTAGGTCCTCATTATAAGCATGTAATAAGCGGAAAATCCCTGGGGGAGTATGTATACCAAAAAGGTGTTAAAAAGGCCAAGCCGGTATATGTTGACATACTCCGGAATCATTCCACCACTGATATACATGGGTATTATAAGTATCAAGGCTAAAATCCTGTTTCCGGGCATGTCTCTTTTTGTTATGGCATATGCAGCTATTCCCGTTACAATAATGGTGAAAATGCTGCCTGCCACCGTGCGTGCCACTGATACAAGAAATGCATTGAATATCCTTCCGTCCCGGAATACTACCCTGTAATTGTTAAGCGTAAAACCTACAGGAAATATGGTGACCTTTTTTATAAGTATCATTATACTGTCGCTGAGAGAATAAGCCAGACAGTATAAAAAAGGATAGATTGTTATAAAGCAAAATATAACCATGATAAGTATAATTATTGTATCTGCTATTTTATCCAACAAATTGCCCGATTTAAGCATTTGAAACTCCTCTCACGAATATTTTCATTCCTTCCTAAAAAGCACCATATCCTGAAAGCCTTCTGCTTATGCTGTTCGCAAGAAACACCAGGATAAATGAAACCACCGACTGCGTAAGTCCTATAGCCGTTGCATAGGAGTATTTCCCCCAGAATACCCCTTCCTTCATGGAATATGTTTCAAGAATTTCGGCTACATCAGCCACCATGGGATTCTGCATGTTGTATATGGCACTGAAACCACCTCCGCTTACAATATGTCCCATGGCCAGGATGAGCATAAGACCAATTGTGGGAGCGATGCAGGGAATTGTTATATAGATAACCCTTTTAAAACGCGAAGCGCCATCCACCATCGCAGCTTCATACAGTTCCGGGTCTATGCCGGCCATTGCCGCCAAGTAGATAATAGAGTTCCACCCCAACTCCTTCCATATGGACACCGAAACAAAAATACCCCAGAAATACCTGGATTCTCTCATGAAACCAATTCTTTCGCCGCCGAAAAATTCAATAATGTCGTTTACAACGCCCGTGTTCTGGTCCAGCATCTTGTATACCATGCTTGAAATTACTATCCATGAAATAAAGTGAGGAAGATATGTAATGGTCTGAGTAATTCTCTTAAACTTTGCATTTTTAATTTCATTTACCAGGAGAGCAAAGATGATGGGAAGAGGAAATCCAAAAACAAGGCTTAAACAATTTATGCCCAAGGTGTTTTTCAGTGCCCTGTAAAAATCAGGTGATTGTAAAAATGCTTTGAAATGTTTAAGTCCGACAAAGGGGCTGCTGGCATAGCCCTTAATTATGTCAAAATCCTGGAATGCAATCACCACTCCAATCATCGGCCGGTACCTGAAAAGATATACAAGCACCAATGCCGGCAACAGGAAAAGATACATATTTCTGTACTTAATGACTTTTTTAGCTAACTCTCTTGCAGGTTGCACCTGCTTTTGCCGGGAAACAATAACCGTATTGCTCATATGAATCTCCTTGCAGTATCTGGTTTATTTTTAATTAGATTTCTGGTTTTATCTTCAATTAGATTTTAGCTGCCCGAATTGATAATGAAAATATAAATAACCAACGAAAAATGTAAATATGTAACTGAAAATACAGTGTTACATATATATCTTTATCAGACAAGGAATCAGCCGGATGGAAACAAGATAATCAAAAGTACAGCTGCATGGGTTGCGACCGGAATAAAGTAAAAAGCCTTATGTTCGGGAATATCGCGAACAAACTCATGTCCGGACAAGTACAAAAAACATCCTGCCCGAAAACCGGGTCAGGATGTTTTTAGGGGGTCAAATGTATTTGTGAGGCATTTATAATTATTAACACCAGAATCTCTTTTTATACATTCAGATTATTAATTTGATTCTTAATATGAAATTGTTCTCATAAATCCGAAATATGAAGTGCATCAAATTTTAAAGTTCTATTGTGTCGCCTGTGAAAAAAATATGCCTGTGGAAAATTAAATGCTTGTAAAAGATATCAGAAAAATATGCCTGCAGAAATTATCAATACTGCCTTTCAAAGTCCACCATGTTGATTTCCGGCAAACCGCCGTTTACATAGCTTTTTAAATTGGGAATGAGAATATCCATAACCCTCTGATCGTAATAGACTGTGGTACCGGATGAATGGGGTGTGATTATTACATTGTCCATATCCCACAGAGGACTTTCCGGAGGAAGAGGCTCTTCCTCGAATACATCAAGGCCGGCACCGGCAATTCTATTCTTCTTCAAAGCCTCAATGAGAGCCCCGGTATCCACCGTCTGGCCCCTTCCTATGTTTATAAAGTACGCAGTTGGCTTCATAACCGAGAATTGTTCCTTACCTATCAGGTGTCGGGTTTGATCCGTAAGGGGCAAGGCATTTACCACAAAGTCGCTGAGTCTTAAAAGCTCGTTTATCCCTGACTGGTCATACATGACATCCACATA
Organism: Bacillota bacterium; assembly: GCA_023622945.1. Lineage (GTDB taxonomy): Bacteria > Bacillota > Clostridia > Acetivibrionales > JAMNYG01 > JAMNYG01. The sequence continues at coordinate 12,789 of JAMNYG010000211.1, forward strand.
CGGAGAAGGTTCTCCCGAGCGCCTCATCCCAAGAACCTTCATGTTAAAAGCTTTTGCAAGGCGGGCGGTTTCTTCTCCGATAGCCCCCACACCAAGTATTCCCACGGTAGTGCCATGAATCTCAGAAAGAGGTGATGTATGTATCCACTTTTTTTCAGTCTGTGCCTTAATGTATTTATTGAGGCCTCGGGCAAATGCCAGCATCATTGCCAGTATTGTTTCCGAAATGGGGTTTGCATGTACGCCGCTGGAATTTGTCAGTATTATGCCTCTCCTCTTAAACTCCTCCAGAGGCAGGTTATTTACACCTGCAGCCCAGGTATGAAACCACTTCAATGAAGCTCCTTCCTTTAGGCATTCCCCGGCTACATGCCGGTTCCAGCTTCCGGCAACAATTTCTGCATCTTTAAGATGAGAAAGCCATTCTGAGCTGTCATTTCCGTGTATAATTTCCCATCCCGGAGCAATCTCGGTGATTTTTTCGATATATTCTTTATCAATGGTTTTTGTAAACACTATTTTGCGCATCCGGCAGCTTCATCCTCCTTCCGTAGCTGTTGTCTCCCTGTAACAAAAGACATTATCATGGTTTATAATTTTTTATCTCATCTATCATGGCGTATACATTTTCAACCGGTGTTCCATGTACTATTGCATTTGACGGTCCTGGAATATAACGGTATCCGCCTGATTCTTCGAGGGTGGCACGGGTTTCACGCCTTACGTCCTCGGTTGTTCCCTCAACCAGGGTTGCCGAAGAAATATTGCCAAGGATTATTAAGTCAGGATACTTCTCCCTCAGCTTACCCACGGTCATGGATGCAGCCCTGTCCACTTCACCATATGCCTGTACTCCTGCATCTTTAAACAGGCAGTCAGCAATTTCCCATATATCCCCATCGGTCCTGTAACAGAAAACCGCTCCGTACTTTCTGCACTCATCTGCAAAAAGCTTCAGCGTCGGCTCGAAAATGGTCCTGAAGTTTTTGGGAGACATCACCGGTCCCTTTGCTGTGGCAATGTCTGCACCTCCGCTGATAAACCTGAAGCCCTTATTAACCAGGAATTTCACTATTTTTACTTCCTTCTCGGCATGAAATAGGAAGTAATCCCTTAAAAACAGGGGATCGATGGCTGAAGCTTCCAGCCACGCAACGCTGTCCATGGGAAACCCTATTCCAAGGCCGGTTGCAATCATCGGGAAATATGGTTCAGCCATTTTTTTCATGCGCAGCTGATCCTTAAAACGTTCTTCCAAAATATCATCCGTCAGGTCATAGTCATGCTTCATGGACTTTTTCAGCCGTTCTATAAGTTCCTCCCCATCCTGGGGCTCTCCTACCTTTTTTACCACCCCATATGACTGGGTTTCGGGATAAAATCTTTTTATGGTGTGAGGACCGTTTTCATCCCCAAAAAGCAAAGTGTATTCATCCAGCATTTTTGTGGGCTTTGCCCTGCATCTCCAGGTTTCACGGATAATGTCCGCACCCAGCCTTTTATGCAGTTCCAAAGAGTCTTCCTGATACTTTTGGACAAACTCGGCATGAGCCTGCTCACCGTACAGCCACGATTTTTCCTCCTTGAAATGGAGGCTGTCTCCACCGGTATGAGCCTCCCGTCCAAGGATTTCGGAAGCAACCGAACATGCGATGGTCGGGAAAAAGAACGGCATTCTGTCAGGCTTTTTACCGTCCAGTATGGCGTTAAACCTTTCAAAAGAATTCATATTGGTCCTCCTGCATGGTTTTCTGAACTGTTAAATAAACATATGTTTTCTTTACCTTTGTACTCTCCCTGAACCATCCCCTTGCATCAGAGCCTTGACCTCGCTTACCGATACATGGTTGAAATCTCCGAATATGGAATGCTTCAGGCAGGATGCGGCAACTGCAAAATCAACGGCATCCTTCGGGCTATAGTTGTTAAGGAAGGAATATATAAGCCCTGCTGCGAAGGAATCTCCTCCTCCGACCCTGTCCACTATATGGATGGCGTAGTTCCTTGAGAAATAATACTCGTTGCCGTCATAAAGCATTGCTGCCCAATTGTTGTCAGAAGCCGAAATGCTGCCTCTTAATGTTATGGCAACCTTTTTGAAGCCAAATCTTTGCATCAGTTCCCTGGCAACCTTTTTATAACCTTCATGGCTGAGTTTACCGGTGCTGATATCAGTATCCTCAGCCTTTATGCCGAACACCTTTTCTGCATCCTCTTCATTTGCTATGCATACATCCACATACTTCATAAGGCCGCCCATTACCTTACCGGCCTTTTCGGATGTCCAGAGGTTCTTTCTGAAGTTCAGGTCGCAGCTTACCGTCAGACCTTTCTCTTTTGCCACCTTGCAGGCTTCGGCTGTAATCTCTGCCACGTTGTCTCCAAGAGCCGGAGTAATACCGGTAAAGTGGAACCATGAGGCTCCTTCAAATATGGCATTCCAGTCAAAATCACCCGGCTGTGCCTGGGATATGGATGAATATTTTCTGTCATATACTACCTTTGAAGGTCTCTGTGAAGCACCTGTTTCCAAAAAGTAAATTCCAAGCCTTTCTCCGCCTCTTGCAATAAAACCGGTATCCACGCCGTATTTCCTTAACTCATTTACGGCTGCCTGGCCTATGGGATTGTCAGGTACCTTTGTTACATATACCGCATGTACTCCGAAATTTGCCAGTGACACGCTTACATTGGCTTCACCGCCACCGTACACCACATCAAAGGAATTAGCCTGTATAAATCTAAGGTTCCCCGGAGGGGACAACCTTAACATAATCTCTCCGAAACACACTACCTTTGACATATGTAAACCTCCTATTTCCTTGCTTCCCTGATTTTTTCAATAAACTGCTTTGCAACACTGGTAATGGAAGCATAATCACCTTTCTTTGCTCCGGCCGTAAGGCTTCCGCCGACTCCTACGGCAACGGCTCCGGCCTTTATCCATTCCCCTACGTTTTCAAGATTCACTCCACCTGTAGGCATCATCTGGGCATAGGGAATGGGTCCTTTTATCGCCTTTATTATTGACGGCCCGAACAATTCACCGGGGAATATTTTTACAATGTCCGCTCCTGCTTCCATGCACTCCACAACCTCTTTTATTGTCATGGCACCCGGCATGCAGGCTACCTGGTATCTGTTGCAGAGTTTGACCATGTCAACGTTCAGATATGGGCTTACGATATACTGTGCTCCGGCAAGTATGGCTGTTCTTGCGGTCTCGGCATCCATTACTGTGCCTGCTCCGATTATAATCTCACCGGACTTGTATTTTTTTGCCAGTTCCTTTATTACATCCTGGGCACCGGGCACTGTAAAAGTTATTTCGACTGCAGCAACTCCGCCGGCTATACAGGCTTCAGTAATTTTTTCGGCCTGTTCTGCTGATTCTGCCCTTACCACCGCTACCAAACCGCTCTCTTTGATTTTTGACAGGATTTTTTCTTTTTCAATCATGGTCATCTTCCTTTCCCTTAATTTAACAGGTAAATTAATCAATTGAGTCATTATACGGGAAATGATATGCTGCAACTTTCATCTCATGCATATCATTTCCCTCCATTACATGACCGTACATTATATTTTCCATGACATTACGGTACATCGTATGAAACCATTGTCTTCAAAATTATTTAAGATGCATATTAACAGGTCAGTCGGTTACTTAATTATATTTCCCTTCATATATTCATTCCAAACGTTTTCAAACCAGTTGTCCTCCGTGGGTATAGGCCTTACCGGTTTCCACTCGGTTACGCAGTGATATTCGCCATCCTGTTCCTTAAGTTCAATCTCACATGTAAGGGATGATAACTGACCGTTGTCCAGAGAGAACCTGAACATTTCAGGCAGACCTTCCAGGGGCAGTTGTCCTTCCTTGTCATAAACAAGATACGAACCTCTGCTTTTTCCGCCCTTCTCTATATATTCCTTTATTGCATTGAGATACACAAACTGGGTTATCAGTATGTCCCTGTTTCTGAAGACGTCCGGAAGTTCGTGGTGTCTGGAAATCCTTGTATCGGAAACAAAATTCTTTAAATCTTTTCTGCATTCTTCGATAGCCTGATTTACAGCCTCCAGGGATCTTATATGAGCGCCTGCCCTGGTCATTCTCTGCCTCATGGTCCTTCTCTGGCAAGCTATATTGGACTCTTCAGCCATGTTCTTCATAATGTTGAGTGCAAGTTCAGCCTTCCTGTCCACCTGCTCTGAAACCCTGGACACAAACTCATCAATGCTCATAGGATCATCTTTATAGTTGGCACTGATATACTGTGCCGCCCTCAGAGATCCTACCTGCGTAGAATTCAATGCGCTGCCGCCCGGTCTGTATATGCCGAAAACGCCGTTGACCTCGCCCACAGGGAACAGATGTCGAACATTGCTTTCGTACCAGATATTTCCCAGAAGTCCTCCGTTGTTATGCTGGGCGCAAACGGCAATCTCAAGGTATTCTTTTGTCAGATCTATGCCGTTGTTCTTATACAGATCTATGGCAGGCTGGTTCATCTTGGCAAGTCTCTGTATCGGCGTTCCGAAAAGGGCCCCTGAATTTTTAAGATAAGTGTAGGCTTCTTCTCCCAGCAACGAAAAATCCAGCTCACCGTTTTTAACTCCCCGGGAAGGATTATGCATGAAGTCCAGGAACACCCTTCTGCCCTTAACCTGCGTTTCATTGTACACGAGTATGTCAATGATGGAAGATCCGAAGTTTGCAATTTTTCTGGGGTCAAAAGGCCACTGATAACCTTTCAGGAATATGGCATCCATCATTTTACCCGGATCTTCAAAGTACTCATCAAGGAATTCCCTTTCATCGCTGCCGTCCTGATTCGTAGATACATACCTGGGTATTACCTGCTGATAGGTACCCGAAAGATTCCAGCGGAATTTAACCGATGCTATGCCATACTGGGACTCTGTAAGGTTGATACCCTTTGCGCCTGCTTCAAAGGCAATGCCGCTTGCTCCCGTCTGGCTTTCGGGATAGACCGAAGTAAGATACATGCCTGCAGGACCACCGGTGGCATATACTATATTGGTACAGTTAAACAATGTAAATCCCATGTTTGGTTTGTCGGTTTCATTGATATTAATGGCCAGAAGCCCAATTGCCCTGGTTTGGCCGTTTTTATCCTTATCGGTAAGAATGCCTACCACAAGGTATCCGTCAAATATCTTAATGCCCTTTTGCTTTACCTGTGCTTCCAGTTTCTCGGTCATGTACTTTGATGTAAGAGGCCCTGCGGAAGTGGCTCTTTGCCTCGGGTCATGATCGGTCTTGTATCCCATGTACTCCCCGTATTTGTTGTGAGGGAACGGTACGCCAATATCCACCAGCTTGAAAAAGGATCTTGCTGATAGGGCTGCTTCCACCAGAGCGATATCTCCGTGCATACAACCGCCTGCAAAATATGTTTTGGTCATCTCCATAACCGAGTCGGGAGCATCCCCTGCAAGTGTCAGCTTGTAATAGGTCTGTTTATCCGAGCCGGTGTTTCTGGAAGTACCCATATTGATTCCTTCAGTAACAATGGCTATGTCCCTCTGGCCAAGGTTATACAGACTGTCAGCAGCGTTAAATCCCGCAGCACCCGTTCCTACAATTACGGTGTTCATGCTGTATACATCAATATCCAAACCCTTTATATTGACTGTCTGCTTGTGCATATTACAACCTCCTTATATGGAATCCTCCGTCCACATTGATAACTTCACCGGTAGAATACCTCAGTTTACCGCTGCAAAGCACAGATACGGCATTGGCTATGTCTTCAGGATATCCCCATCTCTTTATGGGAGTAAGCCCTTCTGCTATGAGCTTATCATATTTTTCCTTTACCACTGCGGTCATGTCTGTCATTATAATTCCGGGTCTGATCTCGTATACGTTAATTCCGTATTCAGCCAACCTATCGGCAAAAAGAGTTGTAATCATGCTTACGCCTGCCTTGGATATGCAGTATTCACCCCTTGACGGTGAAGAAGTATAGGCTGACATTGATGAAATGTTGATTATTATCGGCTGTATGCCTTCAATTTCCTTTACCTCTTTTACCATGACATTTGCAACCAGCTGGGTAAGGAAGAAGGATCCCTTAAGGTTTATTCCAAGCACAAAGTCAAAGCTTTCTTCAGTAGTCTCAAGGATGTCCCTTCTTACCTTCGGAGCAACACCTGCATTGTTGACAAGCACGTCGATCCTTCCAAACTCTGACATTATGGCGTCTACTACTTCCCTGCGTGCAGCATCCGAAGTTATGTCAGCTTTAAAGTACAACACCGGCATTCCGGTATCTTTTATCCTTTGGATATTTTCACCAACCTTTTCCTCATCCAGTACATCCATTATGGCGATGGCAAACCCGTCTTTTGCCAGCTGGTAGGCAATGCCGTTGCCTATTCCCCTTGCGGCTCCGGTAACCAATGCAACTCTTTTGTCGATCATGCATATTACCTCCTCAATTCAAAAATATGAACCATTGTTTCACGCTTAATCTATAGCACGGCAACTTGCTTTTGTAACACGGCAATTTTCTTCTAAAATACTGCCTGCTCTTATCACGGCAGTTTTGCCTTACATTCCGGGTTTCATTTCATACTGAAGTTTTTGCTTTCTATTGCAATTTTGGTTTTAATACTTTTTATTTATTCATACAATACTCCCTGTAAATGGGACCATATACCTTGACATCGCGGATAACGCACCCCGGCGTACCCCCTGCTCGCATGATCTCGACACATTTTCCGCATGCAATGCAGCATTTTTCTTTTTTAAGGGCTCCGTTTTTCAATATGTCCCTGGCAAAGTCAGGATATGCAAAGCTTTGTCTTCCGTAACCTATCAACGTAGCCTTGCCTTTTTCCAGTGCACCTGCAGCAATGTAAGGAGAGAACTGCCTGAGCCAGCTGTATCCGGTACCCACCACTGCCATATCCGGCACGGCTTTCTGAATCTCACCCGTTCCTGAAATCAGGCGTGCTACACCTATAAGTGGATTCTCAGGAGGAATGTATCCTCCCTTGTCATAAGGTCTGTTTACATGAGGATTATAGTACGGGGTGCCCATTGTGATGTTTATTATCCTTACACCCATATCGTAGAGTTTTTTGACGAGCTTTATGGGTTCGGTCAGGTCAAGCTTCATATAATCATCCTTATCCACACCCCAGCCATAAGGATACGGAATACCGTCGTATACGTTCAGTCGCGTGGTCACAATAAAATCGTTGCCCAGCTTTGCCTTTATTTTCCCTATTACATTGGTAAGAAAACGGGTTCTTCCTTCAAATGTTTCGCCGTATTTTCCGGTTCTGGTAAAGGCAGAAAGAAGCTCGGAGTTGAGGTACCTGTGGCAGCATTTTACATCCACTCCATGGAAACCGGCTTCCTTTGCCATAACTGCTGCATCAACAAATATATCTTCCAGCCTTTCAAGCTCATCGTCACTGATTACAGGAAGATTTTCGTCAATACCCTGATGCTTGTCCAGGTACGGATTGTGACAGGCAATTATAGGTTCAGGCTTTCCGTGAGGTTTGCTGAATCTGCCTGAATGGGTAAGCTGCATTATGCAAACGGGAGTGAAATCATTTCCATACTCTTCATGAGCGGTTTTCATTATAAGATCAAAAAGCTCTTTAAAAGCATTGACGTTTTCCCTTCTGATCCATAACTGCCTCGGGTTTGCCCTTCCTTCAGGCACAACAGCGACAGCCTCAAACCATATCAGCCCGGCTCCGCCTCTTGCAAATCTTTCATATCTCCTTATTGTAAGTGCATCAGGACTGCCGTCACTTTTACCGTCGCATCCCTCCATCGGATGGAACGCAAGGGAATTGGGAATGGTTAATCCGTTTATTTTCACCTTTCGGCCAAACAAATCAAGGTTATCGGAAAAATCAAGTTCAAGTCCCAGTGCCCGAGCTTCTTGCATGAGATCTTCAAGACTGGCGTAATTAAATTCCTTAAAAGTCATTTCATAATACCTCCGAAAGTCGTGTAGTAGCTTAAAGTCCGCTTCTGGAACGGCAAATAACACCCCGATTATTATACATTCTCATGGATTATTATACATTCACAAGCCATCATCATCTACAGCTTTTTTGTAAGAAAATCAGCCTTTTTTGTCTAAGCTTGATTTCTGGTTCATTTGTTTTTTTATTTGTCCCTTTCCAGTTTCTTTTCTTCATAACCGCTTTGGAGGTAAGCTTTCATCGGGTCGGGATCCAAACCTGCCTCCTGGCGGACAACCTGGAGCAAAGGTCTTACATCCGTTTCAAAGGCTTCTCTTATAACTGCTTCAGCTCCCAGAACGTCTCCCCTGTTCCTGCATTCTTCAAGCATCTGCCTGTTGACCAGCAATGCCTTGGCATATGCCGTCTGTACATTGAGCACCGACCTTATCATTGCGGGTATTTTGGGCTCAATACAATGGCTCTGGTCAATCATGTATGCGATGTTTTCCGCCGTATTTCGGGTCCTGGGATCAAGCTCTCCTGATATAAGCTCATTAAAAATCAGGAAAAGTTCATAAGGATTTATGGATCCTACTATCAGGTCGTCATCGGCATATTTCCTGTTATTGAAATGGAATCCTCCCATTTTGCCTTCATCCAGCAGAAATGCCACTATATGCTCGATATTTACTCCCTGGGGATGATGACCCAGATCTACAAGCACCTGAGCCTTTTTTCCGGTTTTTACCGCAAACGCGTATGCCATGCCCCAGTCAGCCACATCGGTATGATAAAATGCCGGTTCGAAGGTTTTATACTCTATCAGCATTCTCATATCATCGTCCATGGCAGAATTCAGCTCTGACAAGGCTTCCAGAAGCCATTCCTTTCTCTTTCGGAAATCCCCCTGTCCGGGGTAATTTGTTCCGTCCGGAATCCAAAGGCTTATTGTCTTTGAACCGGTTGCCCTGGCTATATGAACGCATTCCGTCAGATGGTCGATGGCTTTTCTTCTGACAGCAGGATCGGCATTGCACACACTGCCAAGCCTGTATTCATCCTCCTGAAAAAGGTTTGGATTTACCGAGCCTATCTTAAGACCAAGGTCAGATGCAAATCTTCTGACCTTATCATAGTCATCGGTTTTGTCCCACGGTATGTGTATTGCCACAGAGGGGCACATACCCGTGAATTTGTTGACCTGCGCTGCATCTTCAAGTTTTTCGAAAATATTCCTCGGCATGCCCTGTTGCCTGAAAACATTGAATCTTGTGCCTGAATCCCCATAACCCCATGAAGGTGTTTCCACCGTAAAGCTATGCAGCTTGCTCTTTACCCACTCGATATCTGTACCCTTATCCTTTTGTCTTTTCTCCCACAGTCTGTATTCGTCCATTTTTCTCCCCTCCTTATCTTATCTTAACAATACGATGATTATAAAATATACAGACCTGAATGTTTCCTGATTTTACGCCTGTTCCTTTTCCAGGCTTTCTTTCCTTCTTCTTATGACAGACAGAAAATCTCCGTATGCATCATCCCATCTGCATTTGTCATAAGGCGTGTATTGAACGGTCTTACAGGATTTGGCTATGATATCCCTTACTTCGGCGAGATCCTTTATTTCTTCAAGAGCCATCAGCTGAGCGGACAGATTGCCTGCAGCCGTTGCTTCCGAAGGGCCTGCTACAACCGGCTTGCCAGAGGCATCAGCCGTAAACCTGCACAGCATTTTGTTTTGGGAGCCTCCCCCTACTATATGGATCACGGGAAGCTCATAACCCAGAATATCCTCCAGCCCCTCTATGGTCAAACGATATTTAAGTGCCAGGCTCTCCATGACGCATCTGCATATTTCTCCTATTGTCTCAGGCGCCTTCTGGCCTGTTTCCAGGCAAAACCTCCTGACTTTCCCGGGCATGTTCCCAGGCCCATAGAACAGGTCATCGTCAGGATCGATAAAAGATGAAAACGGTTTTGATTGGGAAGCCAGCTCTTCTATCTGTTCAAATGTTAAATTATTGCCTTCCATGTCCCATTCTCTCCTGCATTCCTGCAGTATCCACAAGCCCATGATATTCTTGAGAAGACGGGTGGTCCTGTTGATTCCTGCTTCATTGGTGTAATTTAGCAGAAGAGTCTTATCATTTATAACGGGATGAGGCAGTTCCACTCCCAAAAGGGACCAGGTGCCGCTGCTTATGTACACAAACCTGTCCTCTTTTGCAGGAACGGCAGCCACTGCACTTGCGGTATCATGTCCTGCCACCGCGACAACCGGTATTTCCCCGACATTAAGCTCATCCTGCAGAGTAGGGCTGATGTGTCCAAGGACCGTACATGGATTTATTATATCAGGGAGAATTCTTTCGGGCAGTCCAAGTTTTTCCAGTAACGGCACAGCCCAACACTTTTCATTCGGGTCGTACATCTGTGTTGTGCTGGCTATCGTATATTCACTTGACTTGATGCCCGTAAGAAAATAATTGAGCAAATCAGGTATCATCAGCATATGGGCTGCCA
>JAMNYG010000058.1 GCA_023622945.1 Bacillota bacterium
AGAAAATGGACCGCCTCGATCCGGTCTGCCTGGAGGATACAAAGCTTCATGACGATATAAACAAAGCCCAGGAAGGAGCAAGCACCGTTTACTGGACTTTGACTATGGGGATTACAATTTTTACCTTTTATCTGCCATATTTTTTGTTCATGGGCATCTACTTCTACTATTTGAAACCCCAGTTCGTCATGGCAATTGTGATGGTGTTCATTCCCGTGCTTGTGGGACAGCTTATGAGGACAAAGATAATATCAAAATTCGAGGACAAGGCAGCCCCGATAAGGCGTGAAAATGAGTACTTTGAGAAGACCATTGTTGACAGGGAGTATTACAAGGAAACCCGTGTTCTGGGAGCATATGGTTTTTTCCTTACCCGATTCATGGAATCCCTTGAAAGGCTCAGTAAGGCTGAATGGACCGCCAGCAGGAAAACAAACTTGATCGAACTGGGTATGCGGTCTTTTACCGTTGCCGGGTATGGCGGGATCCTTTACATGCTGGTCAAGGCGCTTTTAGCAGGGGAAATTTCAGTAGGTGCCTTTGCTGCGGTATTCGGTTCTATCCGTATGCTGTTTGTTATTATGGAGGAAGTGATTACAAGGCATATCGGCAACATGGCATCCAACCTCGGGAAGGCTCATAACTTCATACGTTTCATGGAGCTGCCCGAACGGGGAGGGGAGGAAGGCACTCCCGATTTTAACAAGGGTATTGTTGCTGAAAACATAAGCTTTATTTATCCCAATGCAAAGCAAAAAAGCGTGGACGGTGTTACCCTGCATATAAGGGCAGGGGAAACCATTGCAATAGTAGGTGAAAACGGAGCGGGGAAGACTACTCTTGTGCGCCTGTTGACAGGGCTTTACAAGCCTACTGAGGGTACAGTCAGGATAAACGGGCTGGATACATCTAAGATCAACAGCCAATCCTTGTTCAGAAATGTCTCGGGCGTATTCCAGAGATTCCAGCGGTACCAGATGACCCTTGGCGAGAATGTCAGGATAAGCGACATGACTAACTCTGAGAGTATAGATGATGTGATTGAAAAAGCAGGCGTGGACATAAGTTGCGGAAGTTTTCCCGACGGATATGACACAATGCTGTCAAGGGAGTTTGACGGAGTTGACCTGTCCGGCGGCCAGTGGCAGCGCATTGCCATTGCAAGAGGGCTTTATCGAGTACATAACACCGTGGTATTGGACGAGCCCACCGCAGCAATCGATCCCCTGGAGGAAAGCCGGATATATAAGAAATTCACGGAAATATCAAGGGGCAAGACAGCCATTATAGTCACCCACAGGCTTGGGTCGACGAAAATAGCCGACAGGGTGGTTGTAATGGACAAAGGCAGAATTGTTGGCATAGGCACCCATGATGAACTGATGGAGAAGTGCGAATTGTACAGGACCATGTACAATTCACAGGCTGAATGGTATTCCGATGAACCCATTGAAGTAAGATGAAAAAAATATACGTACGAGGTAAGCTGAAAGCACATATGCGTAAAGAAATAAGCTGAAAGCACATAAACGCAGGGAAAGAAAACACGTACACGCAAAGAAATAGATGCAAAAGACCCTTTGCATCTATTTCTGCATATGGGAAGGTAAATTATGAGATAGTTAGCTTACAGTATTTAGAGAATCAGCATGTAGCATTGAATTAACTGTAGATTATGGTAATTAAGCATATGGTACCTGATTCACAATACCTGTGTAATGATTTTTAACACCTGTATAATGATTTTTAATATACTTTAACTTTACTGCTATGGTTGTTTTACTCGGCTGACATGGCCGGTAAAGTGACGATGGCTTTGAACAGATCTCCGTCAAGTTTAATGTTCAGAGTGCCGCCGCACAGCTTCATAAAGCTGTCCGCAATTGCCAGCCCAAGACCTGAGCCCTCGGTAGTACGGGACTTATCACCCCTTACAAATCTCTCAAGTATCTCTTCTTCACTGAAATTCATCTCATAATTGGAAATGTTCTTTATTTCCAGAACGGCCTTATTGCCTGCCGTGTTCAGGTCAACATATACCCGCGTTCCTTTCATTGAATACTTAAGTACATTGTCGAAAAGGTTCATCAATACCCTGTAAAGCCTTTTTCCGTCGCTGAATATGTACACCGGTTCCTGCGGAAGATTCAACCGAAAGTTAAGCTGGGAGCCTGACACCTCATCTTCCATGTCGGCAAGGGTTTGCTGAATCAGTTTGGCAAAATCCAGCTTTTCTTTTTCTACTTTCATCTCGCCGGAGGATGCTTTGGACAGATCAAACAGATCCTGAATCAGCTTTTTCAGCTGTTCTGACTTTTGCAGAAGGATCTTTACATAATCCGATGCAACATCTGTGAGACCCTGCTCTTTTGATAATAAGTCCAGATAGCTGATAATGGAGGTAAGCGGTGTCTTCAAATCATGGGATATATTGGTAACAAGTTCGATTTTCATGCGTTCACTTCTCATCATCTTTTGCACCGCTTTATCCATTCCCTCCTGAATTCCGTTCAGAAGTTCGGACATTTCATATAAATCAGCGTTTGGTGCTAATGACAACTTCTCTGAAAAGTTTCCATTGCGTATGGTTTTCATATGGCTGATTATGCTATCCACATCCCGGAATATGGATACAAGCCTCTTTATATACCAATATGAAAGGTATACTACCAGCGCTAACATGAACACCAAAAGGAGTAATGAAGATTTAGAAGTCTTTATTCTTGGGATAATTACAAACATGAGGGAAAATAGCACCATCTCTGCAGCCAGAAATATGGAAGTGCGAATCAGCATGGTTTTTTGTAAACTTAAGCCTTTTTCATATGAACTGTACCTTCTTGCAAGCAAGCTTATATAACTATTGGAAAGAAATCCTCTCTTATTATGGACCATATCCGTTATGATCAGGTAGACCCACCAGGTAAGCAGAAAAGCTGCTATTGCTACAGGAAGGGATCGCACTATCAATGCCTTGTAGAGGAGGTATTTTTTATACACTATAATAGGAATCAGCAGAAGCAATAAAATCACCAAAGACTTAAACTCCAGCCTTAAATGGCTCATGAAATCAGCTGCTTTCCGATCAACAGGGTACTTTGTTTTAAAATTCAAGGCTGAAAAAACAAGACCAGCAACGCTCAGCAGGAAGGCAATCCCAATACCGGCCAGCATCCATTGGCGCAGCCTATGGCTTTTCTGAAGTTTATACAGTACACTGACTGCATAAGGATTCTTCACAATATTTTCCTTCACGGCAATAAAAGCATCTATATACTCGAGTTTTAGTGCATAGTAGTAATTACTGCCCCGATTTATTCCGTACCGATACTTAATCCAATATGCGTTATCTTCCTCATATACATCAAAAGCTTCTCCGTCATTTGCTCCTGTGAAATACCCATCATCAAAGCAAAGATAATAGTCATACCCCTCAGGAAGAGATATATTCCCATCATTCCAGATGCTTTCATGCTGGGTTATATTGGTAAAAAGCTTTTCATCCTTGGAATTGTATGCATAATAAATTATGTTTTCTCCCTCAGCTCTCAGCCGTGGTAAATAAGTAACGTCACTATAGCTGCTGTCGCATAATGCACTGAACAAGTAGGATATTGAGTTTTGAAATTCCTTTGTTTCCTTTATATCCATCTTAAAAAGATCTTTTAAGTCATCAGAATAAAAGTTTTCATCGGTTACCAGACATAATGCCATTGCAAGCACAAAAATAAATATGCTTAATCCGGCTACAAAACTTATCCATATTGTAATAGGTTTATATTTTTTCGATTTTATACCCAATTCCCCACACCACCTTAAGATATTTGGGCTCTTTAGGGTTTATCTCAATTTTTTCCCGTATGCGTCTGATATGTACCATTACGGTATTCTCTACGTTATATGCAGGCTCATTCCATACCCTTTCATAAATCTCTTCAGCAGGGAAAACCCTTCCCGGGTTTCTCATAAGGAGCTCAAGGATTCTCATTTCCGTCGCTGTAAGCTTTACAGGTTCTCCGTCTACCGTTACTTCGCAAGTGTCCGGGTTGAACCACAGGCCGCCGGTTTTCAATATGTTAGGCTTATCCGCTGTGTTCATATCACCTAGCGTCATGTACCTGCGGATTTGGGATTTTACCCTGGCCATAAGTTCCATGGGATTAAAGGGTTTGGTTACGTAGTCATCCGCTCCCATGGACAGACCCAGTATTTTATCCGAATCTTCCGACTTAGCAGACAGAATTATAATGGGAATGTTCTTTTCCTGCCGGATTTTCAAGACTGCAGACAGACCGTCCAGGTTCGGCATCATGATATCCAGAATGACCAGCTGAATGCTTTGAGTGCTTATAATATCCAATGCCTGAAGGCCGTCGTATGCCTTCCTTACATCGTAACCTTCCTTTTGTAGATTAATTGCAATGGCTTGTACAATTTCCTTGTCGTCATCCACCACAAGAATACACGGTTTTCCCAAATCATACCCCTACCTTCCTTCCTTTATTATAGCATATCGATTAAACCCTCAATCAGCCCTGTACACAATATAAACAAAACAACTTACAAAACAATGTACATATTTCTTAAGAATTTCTTAAAAGGAGGGGGGACAGTTCTTCTTTTTTCTCAGTTTTCATGGGAGTTCTGGGAGAAATAAAATGGGGGACAGTTTTTCACTTTTCACACTTATCACAAAAGAAGATGAAGAGACACTTCTTCTTTTTCTTTATTTTTTATGCGAACAAGGAAGGCTGATGTTATCTAAACTTAAAAAGAGACAAGCCTTATATTTAAAGGCTTGTCTCTTTGTATATATATAAACAATGTAGTAAAGATGTAATTTCATAATTAGGTTAATTCACACTATATAAATATTATGTCTGTCACCATCGGTATATAATTGACCCAGGAGCAACGAAAAGGAAATGACCCACCCCCTAACGAATTATCCCTCTGGTTAATAACAGAAAAATCGGAGGGAAATAAATGCTAGG
>JAMNYG010000162.1 GCA_023622945.1 Bacillota bacterium
ACAATGTTTTTCGGCGGAGGACTGATACCTACTTATTTGTGGATTAAACAGCTTGGGCTGATGAATACCTTGTGGGTCATGTTCATACCATCAGGAGTAGGTGTATGGAATTTCGCAGTCATGAGAGCCTTTTTCAGCCAGCTGCCTCAGGAGCTGGAAGAGTCTGCAAAGCTTGACGGTGCCAGCGATCTGCTGATATTTTACAGGATCATACTTCCTCTTTCAAAGCCCCTTCTTGCGACGTTTGCGTTGTTTTTCGGAGTGGGTTATTGGAACTCGTGGTATTCGGCCCTGTTATACGTGTCAGACTACAATAAATGGCCTCTTGCATTAGTATTGCGTCAAATGGTGGTAAGCAGTTCCCTGCCTGCTGAAATACACCGCGTAAGATCTGCCGGAACCTTAGGTCAGACACACATCTTTTATGAAGGGGTAAATGCTGCAGGGATTATTATAGCAACGGTTCCTATACTTGTGGTATATCCTTGGCTTCAGAAGTATTTCGCAAAAGGAGTTATGATAGGCTCCATCAAAGGTTAGACAAAACGGGAAAAACCATTGAAATCCATAAGGTGTATTAAAGGCAAAGCAGAATATGCTTAGCCTAAAATATATAACATTCGAAAGCATCACAGGTTTTCGAATGAAATATAAAAATAAAGCGGAGGTGTGTTTTAATGAAAAAGCGTTCAATTGTTGCGCTGATGCTTGCAGTAGTTATGCTCGTAACCATGTTCTCGGCAGCCGGTTGCGGCAAGAAGCAGGAACCGACAACAACTGAACAAACAACCACTCAGCCGGCCCAGACTTCACAGCAAACCGGGGAACAACCTTCGGTAAAAGAAAGAGAGGTGATAGAGCTTAAGACGACAACATCTGACTTCGTTGAATTTGATGAAACAAAAGACGAAATAGCAAAATACATCTATGAAACCTTCAAGATCAAATTCATACCTCAGCCCACTGAAGTAGGCCAGGAGCAGCAACAGGTTATGTTGTGGGCTGCCAGCGACAGCCTGCCAGATGTTCTGGAAGGTAACCTGCATTGGTGGGGCGTGCGCCGCTGGCAGGAATTTATTGACAGCGGTTATATCAGACCGGTTCCGGATGAAATGATAAACAAGTTCCCGAGAATTAAGGAAATGACCGACAGCTATGTCTATGCAGACGTGGTCAGGAAACTTAAGGGTCAACTGTATGGTATACCGAAACCCAACCAGTCAAAGAACATTTACGAGACCGACTGGGTTGCCATTTACTACAGGAAAGACTGGATGAACAATGTTGGTATTACCAAGGTACCCGAAACCCTGGACGAATTCTATGAAATGATCAAGAAATTCGCCCATGAAGACCCGGACAGGAACGGAAAGAATGACACCTACGGCATCACCGCTCCCGGACTCGGAACTTTGAACTGGTTCTTTGGCGGCTATTTCGGCATTGCCGGTGGCTGGGTATGGGATAAGGAAAGCGGTAAGTGGACCAGAGCCGACTTCAGTGATGAATACATCCCGCTGCTTGAATGGTACCAGAAGATCTATAAAGAAGGAATACTTGATCCCGAATTCTCAATGCTTGGTGCTTTGCAGGCAATACAGAGGTTTGCCAGCAATATATCCGGTACCCTCGTAAGAAATGCAGACGTCCACTGGGTTAACAGGACAATTCTGCAGGAATTCGGAGGAGCTAATCCCGATGCAGGTGATCCGTATGAGCTTGTAGGAACCATTCCTGCACTTCTGGTAGAAGGTAAAACACCTAAGAGAGAAGCCAATGCACCTCATCAGTTCATAGAATTCAATGCCAAGACCATGGATGATGAAAAGCTTGAAAGATACCTTGAATTCCATGAATGGCTGCTGTCAGATGAAGGTATCCGCTTAATGAGGCTTGGATTCGAGAATAAGCACTGGAAGTTCGATGAGCAGGGAAGAATTGTAACAATGAATGACCCAGAAACCGGGCAGCCATATGAGGTATGGAAGATTTATCCGGCAGCTACACTGTATCAACTGTCATCCTGGGGATTTGACCTGAACATTGACATGAACTGGCCAACCCCTGGCATAGACAGAAGGGCAAAAGAAATAACACTTCAGAACATAGAAATATGGAAGAAGTATAAATACGTACCTGACTTCAGAACTACTGTAATACAAACACAGGCACAGGAAACTTATAAACTCGATACCACTACCGACTGGACCAACATAATCATGGGGGATAAGCCGGCAGCAGAAGCCTTCAAGCAGTGGGTTCAGGATCAGCTACAGAAAGGTGGGCAGGCCTGGATTGATGAATTCAATGCCGAGGCTCAGAAGCTGGGTATAGTCGGTGAATAATGTTTCCAAAGTGCTGAAACAATCAAGTCTCTGGATATTACAAAAGTAGGCTAGTTTTCTAAAAACCACAATATTACTTGGGCTTTTGCCAAGTAATATTGTGGTTTTATATATAAAGTAATATCAGGGCTTTATGTATAAGTAATATAGAGGTTTTACATAAATAATGCCGTAGTTTTAATATAAGAATACCTGCAGTTGTTATATAAATAATACTGTGACTTTGCATGTTTTCCCGGTCAGGAGGAGATTAAAATGGATTGCAGTACCGTTAAAAAAGAATTGATAAAAGCCATGGAGGAATTTGAAGTTATAGACTGCCATGAACATATGTTGCCTGAGAAAAACCGGCTTGAAACAGCGGTAGACGTGTTCACTTTCTTTACGCATTACACCCATAACGACCTTATAGTATCCGGTATGTCTGAGAGCGAATATCAGAGCCTTTATAACCATAACATACCCCTGGAAAGGCGCTGGGAGATATTTGAACCTTACTGGGAACGCATCCGGTGGACCTCGTATTCACGGGCTGTGCTTTTGGCAATACAAAGGTTTTATGGGTTTGAAGATCTTAACCGTAATACTTATGAAGGTATTTCCATTGCAATACAAAATAACAACAATGCCGGGCTCTATGAACGCGTACTGAAGGATGCGTGCAAGATCAGGATTGCAATCAATCAGTGCGGTATGACTGATCTTGGCTCACCTCTTCTTATACCGGTAATGCCGTTGATGTATGAGATGTATACATGGGAAGCATTATCGCATCCGCCTTTTGAACCGAATGCGACAATCCAGTCCCTTGACGATTATCTGGATGCAGTGCGCAGGTATATCCTTCGGGTTAAGTCTGAAGGGGTAGTGGGGCTTAAGATGAGATCGAATCCATTCGGCCATCCTGACCGTGCTGAAGCCATCAGGGCTTTTGATTCGTTACGAAGCGGAAGCGTATCAACTCTTCCTGAATTTAACCCCCTCAGGGATTATGTTGTAGACGAAACCATAAAATTTGCTGCAAAAGAAGGACTTGTAATATGCGTGCATACCGGATATTGGGGCGATTTCAGGAAGCTTCATCCCCTGCATATGATTCCGTTAATTCAAAGGCACCCGAATGCGAAGTTTGACATTTATCACTTAGGATATCCATGGGTGAGGGATGCCCTCATGCTGGGGAAGGGCTTCCCGAATGTGTGGCTGAATCTCTGCTGGACCCATATCATTTCTCAGAAATTCGCAATAGACGGAATGGATGAAGCAATAGATCTGATTCCGGCCAATAAGATTCTGGCCTTTGGCGGAGATTACCGCATTCCGGTTGAAAAGATATATGGGCATCTTGTCATGGCCAGGGAAGATATGGCTGAAGTTCTGGCAAAGAGGATAGTGGAAGGAAGAATGACCGAATCCCAGGCGCTGGACCTGGCTAAAAAATGGTTCTGGGATAATGCAATAGAGCTGTATGGATTGAAACTGTAAAGGCATATGGTCAATAACCGGCTTGAAATCATAAGTCGATGCCCTTTTTTACTGTGTTGGTAGAATGCTGTTGAAGGAATACAAGAAGTATTCTAATACTATTTTTAGAAATACAAGAAGGATTCTACCCGAGCAGAAAAGGGCTTTTTCTTTTGGCATAGCATGTTAAGCGGAATGTGTACCGATTGATGCTGAAGGGTTTTGGTTATTCTGAAGATACTGCTAAAGCCCAAAAAAGCTACAGGAAGTCTAACCATCCAGATATTTATGAAAAAACTTCAAAACTAAAGGCCAGTACTGCTTTGCAAATGGATGTTCGAAATAGCACATGAATCCATGGGGTGCGCCTTCAACAGCAATAAATTCAGCTTCGCCACCCATTGCCCTTAAATTTTTGGCAAACTGTTCAGAAATGCCAATTGGTACTTCTCCAATCTTCACTCCTACGTCGAGCGTCCCATGCAGTATTAAAAAGGGAGGAGGGTTCTGACGCCACATGGCAGCAGGAGAAGCACTCAGATAGTCCATAACCGTATCTGCCCGCAATGGCTTGCCCATAAATCCTTCAACAATTTCGGCTGATGCTGACTGCATCATCCAGACAAAGTCCACCGGCCCGTAGCAATCAACCACACACCGGGCGTTAATCCTAAAAGTGCCAAGCCTGTTATCATTGTTTGAGTGGGCAGTATTCAGTGCCAGGAATGAAGACAGATGGGCACCGGCTGATCCTCCCATTAAGCCTATTCTTTCAGGATCCAAACCAAAATCAGCGGCTTTACTTACAAGCCACTGAACGGCCTTGTAAGCGTCCTCAACGGCAGCGGGGAAAACCCATTCCGGCCAAAACCTGTAATTTATTGATGCGGCTGCAAATCCTTCTTCGACCAGTGATTTGGCCGCTCCTTCATACGAAGACTTATTTCCTTTGCGCCATCCACCACCATGAATAAGTACCACAAGCGGAACCGGGGAATTGGACTGGTCCGGAAGATACAGGTCGAGAAGGTTACGCTCTCCATGAGGACCATACGAAAGATCTTTAAATTCTCTCATAAACATTCTCCTTTTCGTGCTTCGGCACGAATAATTTGTTTCTGCCGGATTTAAAAAAAGAAACAAATTCTGAATGGGACCGGTAACAATATTATATCA
>JAMNYG010000167.1 GCA_023622945.1 Bacillota bacterium
AATCAAAAGGTCTAAAATCTGTTTCTCTTCCTGGGGAGAAAGTTTCTTGCCCCGATATTTTACGCTCAGAGAAGACCCTTTAAAAAATTGTCCGGCAGATGAGATCTTTTTTTCTATATTTTCAAGTATATCCTTAAAGCTATCGCTCTCACGCATTATGATCGTGAGACCGTTGACGGTTCCTTTAAATGTCACACTGCACCGGCTCATCATACGACCTCCGAAAACGTATTGATTCCGTTTATTTAATATCTCCTGGCTGCCTTTTCGGCTTCCTCCATTTTTCTGTGCATCTTTAAAACAATCAGAAATATCAAACCTGATATTACGCTGTTGTAAACAGCTTCAGGCAGTATCTTGCCCTTTAACGCAAATAATATGTTCCTGTCTCCCGGAAGGAAAACAGCGAAAAAATATACAAGAAATTCATAAACAACAGTAGAGGTAAAAGTAAAAAACAATGCAACAAGAATGTTTTCCCTGTACAGCCTCTTGTTCAGCGAACCTACAACAACCCCCAGATACAGCCCCAGAAGGGAATAAAAACCCATAATCTTCCCTGATACAATGTCCTGAACAAGACCTGCAGAAAAACCTGCTACAGCTCCTTCAACGTTACCTCTCAGTCCACACTACCCATTTCGGCATCTGACTTCTTTATCAGGACGACTACCTCCTCAAGCTTCTTAAAGTCAACGGCAGGCTCTATGATGGCATACCTGTACAAATCATTCTCAGACTGTACAACCTGTCTGACCTTGCCTATGACTATACCCTTGGGATATATTCCTCCAAGGCCTGAGGTTTCAATTATATCCCCGTATGCCACATCCACATTGGTATCTATATGATCCATCACACATAGACCCTGATCCTTCAGTGAAAGATCCCCTCTGACCCTGACCAGATCTCCCGTCTTTATAATCCTGCCGTATACAGTACTGTCCATATCTGTAATGGCTACTATCTTTGATGTAAACGGATCTGCGCTTACTACATATCCTACAAGTCCGTTGCCGGAAATCACCGGGTAGTTTACCCGAATTCCGTCTCTGCTCCCCCTGTCTATGATAAATACATTAAACCAGTTACCCATATCCGTAGCTATGATATTTGCGCCGATTGCGTCATAGTCACTGAATCTATCTTTAAGGTTAAGAGCTTTTCTTAACTCCTGAATTTTGTCCTCATAACTCTTGAGAGTTGCATTTTCCTTTGTAAGTTGCTCTACCTGTTTTCTGAGTCTTTCATTCTCTTCCTTAACAGCTTTTATGTCCTTTAGAAAAGTCAAGCCTGATTCTATTCTTTGCCCGGCAAAAGTAAAAAACTTCTGAAAAGGCGAAAAAGCAGTATTGATTAAGCTGCCGGCCCATCCGTTCCTGCCTCCCCTGCCTGCCGATATGCCAATACCTATGAGAATTATAACCGTAGCAAGTATAAGCAGGAACAGCTTGCTTTTGAAGATGCGAAACAAGGGTTGACCCCCCTCTATCTTAATCTCTTAGGAGAAATTAACACCTTTTTCAAGGTTTCTATTTCTTCCAGTACTTTTCCGGCTCCCTTTGCTACACAATCAAGAGGATTTTCTGCAATAGATACCGGCATACCTGTTTCTTCCATAATTAGCTTGTCAAGGCCGCTCAAAAGCGCCCCTCCTCCGGTCAGCATTATACCCTTGTCCATGATATCAGCTGCAAGCTCAGGAGGCGTCTTTTCAAGAGTGAATTTTATAGCATCAACTATAGCGTTGATAGGCTCTTTTATTGCCTCGGTAATCTCGGTGGATGTAATGGTCAAATTTTTCGGAAGTCCGGTAATCAAATCCCTTCCTCTTACTACGATTGATTCCTCCTTGGGCTTGGGATAGGCGGCGCCTATTTTAACCTTGATTTCTTCTGCCGTTCTTTCTCCTATCATAAGATTATATTCTTTTTTTACATAGTTAACAATAGCTTCATCAAGTTCATCTCCTGCAATCCTGAGAGATCTGCTGGTGACTATTCCCCCAAGAGATATAACGGCAACTTCGCTTGTTCCGCCTCCTATATCCACCACCATGCTGCCTGAAGGCTCTTCAACAGGCAGGTCAGCTCCTATGGCGGCTGCCATGGGTTCTTCAATAAGATATGCTTCCTTTGCTCCTGCCTGAAGCGTCGCTTCTTCCACTGCCCTTTTTTCAACTTCGGTTACGCCCGAAGGAACGCAGATAACAACTCTCGGCTTTGAAAACACTCCTTTGGACATGGCTCTCTTGATGAAGTATTTGAGCATGCTCTGAGTTATGTCAAAATCCGCAATAACACCGTCCTTCATAGGCCTTATAGCCACAATGTTGCCCGGTGTCCTTCCTATCATGCTTTTTGCCGCATCACCTACTGCAAGTATGTCTTTGGTTTTCTTGTTTATTGCAACCACAGACGGTTCTCTGACAACAATTCCCTTACCCTTTACATGAACCAATGTATTGGCTGTTCCAAGATCTATTCCTATGTCCTTTGCAAATAAACCCATCGTCATTCTCCTCCTAAATTAAACCCTTCTCTTTAAAACTTATATACTTTCCATCTCCTATGATTATATGATCCAAAACCCTTATACCTAAAATATCTCCGGCGCTCACAAGTCTGGCGGTAGTATTTATATCTTCGGTACTTGGCTCGGGATCTCCGCTTGGGTGATTATGCACAAAAATAACGCTGCAGCAACCTGCTTTTACAGCTTCCGTAAAGACTTCCCTTGGATGCACTATTGAAGCGGTCAGGCTTCCCACCGAGACATCCACAACCTTCATGACATGATTTTTGGTATTGAGAAGTATCACTTTAAATGTTTCTTTTTTCAGATGTCTCATCTCTTCCATAAACATGTTGCTTACATCCTGGGGAGAGCTTATAACATACTTGTCCCTGGTTCTGTAAGACGAAGCCACCCTCTTGGAAAGTTCCATAACGGCCTTTATTTGTATAGCCTTGACTCTCCCTATCCCTTTAATCTGCATAAGCTGTTCCAGGGAAACATCGTGCAGAAAGGCCAGACCTAATCCTCCGTCATCCTGCTTAAGGATTTTTTGAGCAAGTGATACTGAAGTTTCATCGTTGGTGCCTGTCCTGATGATTATTGCCAGCAATTCTGAGTCCGAAAGCATTTCCGCACCAAACTTCTCCAGTTTTTCATAAGGCCTTTCGCTCAATGGCAAATCTTTTATCTTCAGCCTTGAATTCTCACCACTCATTTTTTCACCCATGAATTGCCGTTATTAATGAACTTAATCATATCATAACTAAAGCAATCTTTGTCCAAACTCCTCCAGAAGCTTATCCAATAAGCTTAACGGAAGACCTACCACATTGGAGTAGCATCCGTTTATCCTCTCCACCAGAAGAGCTCCTGTTCCCTGTATTGCATATGCACCGGCTTTTCCCTGGTATTCACCTGTATCAAGGTACCTGATTATTTTGTCATCTGAAAGCTTTCTGAATATGACTGTCGTGGTCTCATGGGAAACCCTGTGCTTTCCTGTTTTTGCATCTACAAGGGCAACCCCTGTGATTACCTGATGAACCTGGCCGTTCAGGTTGCTAAGCATTTCAAAAGCATCTTGTCTGTCCCGGGGTTTTCCGAATATCCTTCCGTTAAGAACAACAATCGTATCAGCACCAAGAACCAGCCCGGAGTCAATCCTTTCTGCAACATCAAGGGCTTTACCCAGCGCAAGCTTTTCGGCCTTTTCCTCCGGGCTTCCTTCAAGGGCATTGATGTCCTCATCCATGTTGCTGGGAATAATTTTAAAAGACACTCCAACCCCGGAAAGAAGTTCTCTTCTTCTGGGAGATGAGGACGCCAGAATCAGTTCATGCATCAAGTCCGTCCCCCTGCATTATTAAAACATTTCGGCATTAAAACTTCACTTTTCGGTGTAATTTTGTACAACACAATTAATTATATCCATACATTAAAAAGTTTTCAACATAATTAGTAATTTTTGGCTGCAATTCGACAATGCCAGAATATGCCTACTGTTTGATGGAATTCTCTTTTTCTTTTAACTCTTTCGGGTCCAGAAAAAACATACTGCCCTGCCTTGCAAGGATCTCCTTCACTTTAGGCAGAACACTGCCTATTCCGTCAATCACCTTGCTTGCTTCACTTGTGGTGAGCTCCGAAACATCAGAGACGTTTATCCCCATTTGTCTGAGCACTTCACGCATGACCGCTTCATGATCAGGATCTATTCCGGCATTTCTTATCTTTGCTTTAAGATAATTTATCTGACGTTCAGTGGCCTTTCTTGCCATGGTTTGTCTTGTACCGGCCCGCTTCTCCCTCTCATTTGCTATGATGCTCTGCACCGTGTTGAATTCCTCTTCCAGCATCTTTGCTTCTTCGGGGTAAAGCCAGTCATTTTCCCCCATAAGCTTTCTTATAACCCTGTCACAGGCACCTGTAATGGTTTTTTCAAGGCCGAATTCCTTATCTTCAATAATTGCTTTTCCTATCCGAAATTTTTCCCAGTCGTCCAAAACAAAATCCAGGTCATCTCTGACCTTTACCTTTCCTCTTTCTTTAACGGGTTTTCCCCTCTCATCCCTGATCAGGTTTTTTTCTTCTATCATGTCAGCCACATATTTCTGATACCTGTTGTAGTAGTCCATCTGCTTCCCATCCACCATCATCTGACCGCTTTGAAGGTGTTTTCCCCGAATCTTCACAATGAATGCCGGCAGTTCCACCACTCCGATTCCGGGAAACTCCACCTCTTTTTTCTCCAGCATTTCAATATCTATATCTTCAAGGGATATTCCCTTTTCCCTTGCTTTCTTGAACAGTCCCTCCGCCTTAAACCTTAACTCTCCGGATAATCCTTCATAAAAATCCTTTTCGCGATTGTAAGTAACGTCCGGGGTTTTAATCTCCTGATTCTGTTCGGTGACTTCAATTTCCTGATCCATTTTTTCCACCTTCTTTACTTATATTTTAAAAGCTTAACCATTCCAGTAGTATTATTCGAAAAATCATCTGAAACTAATATACCTATTATTTCATACTTCTCTTTTTTTGCATTAGGAAGTATAATATAGGTAAGTTAAACTAACTCTTGTAAAGAAATGAGGTGACATCATATGAAAATGGAAAAGATAAGCGAAAACATCATCAGAGTCACCATATCATTGAAAGACCTTGAAGAAAGAAACATTGACCTTAATTCGCTGACTTATAATTCACCTGCTGCCCAGGAATTATTCTGGGATATGATGGAACAGGCTGAGACACTGTTTGGCTTTAGTGCATCCGAGTCACAGTTGATTTTTGAGGCATCCCAGAATTCCGATGACGATTTTGTTGTGACAATAACAAAGATAGACGAGGACGGGGACTTTGAGTCCATTCATAAATATATAAAGAATAAATACAAGTTATCAGACACAAAGGTCAAGAGAAGAAACAGGAAGATTTATACTGCTTTTATGGTTTATTCCTTCAGCAGCTTTGATGATTTATGCCAGCTGAGCCATGTACTCCATCCTGTTTTCTCAGGTCAGAGCACACTTTATAAATTAGGAACTGCGTACTATCTCGTACTCGTGAAAAGCCGCATGACCCTTTCGGATATAAAGAACCTGGAAACAATTATAAGCGAGTATGGAAACAAGGTGTCCAATGCAAGGTTTTTTGAGGGCTATTTAAACGAATACGGATCCAAACTGATTGATTCAAATGCAATAGAAGTTATAAACAAATTCTTTTAAACCTATGTAACATCCATAACAAGGCATGTGATATCATCTTTTAATTCCTTGTTTCCTATAAACTCAAACACTGCTCCCGATATTGAATCAACCGTCATGGACGCAGTCTTGTCTTTGGACTGTGATAATACCTTCTTCAGGCGTTCTCCGGAAAAATATTCTCCTTTAAGGTTTTCCGCTTCGGTCAGACCGTCGGTATAGAATAAAACTTTATCGCCTTTGTTAAGTTTTATTTCATAATCGGTATAATTCACGGGATAAAACTCCAGAAACTTGCATATGGGAAAACCCTGAACCGGCAGCTCCGATACCTCTCCCGACTCCCTGACAATGAGGGGTGGAACATTCATCCCTCCTGAAGAATACTTCAGAACCCTTGTGCGGGTGTCATATATACCGAACAACAGCACTACGTAAACTTCCTCCTTAAAATTGGTTCTGTTAAATGAAACGTAGATGCTGTTGAGCACTTCGGAAGGGCTTTTCAGATTTGAAGAATCTCCGTTGCTTTTTTTAAAGCCTTCTATGGATTCATTTACAAATACCGTGAGCATGGCGGCAGGCACACCGTGTCCGGAGACATCTCCTATGCATATTGCCACGCTATGCTCATCAAGCTTAAATACATTGTAAAAATCTCCGCTAAGCCTTTCTGCAGGAAAATAAGCCGCAGCAAATGAAACACCGTTAATTTCCGGAAGCGATGTAGGAAGCATGGCCTTCTGGATATCTCTTGCATATTCAAGATCATCCATAAGTTTTTGATTTATTCGCTCAAGCTCGCTTGTCCTTTCAGTTACCAACTGATCAAGATTTTCTGCATAGCGTTTCAGTTCGCTCTGAGCCTTGGACAACTCCATGTATGGTTTCTGAACTCCGGTGATAAATATAACCTTAAAAACAATATAGTTTGATATTATTAAGAAGATATGTCCAAGATAGTTGTAGATATCGTAAACACTTCCGTACAAGGTAAACGCAAGCCTGGAAAATACAGATATAACCATGGCCATGCACAGAAGTATCACCATGTGGTCTTTTGTTCTTCTGTACTCTGCAAGGTATCTGACAACGGCCAATACAAAAATGCCTATAACAACATATTCCAGTATTATTTTAAGCGGAGTCAGCCCCTGCCCTTCTATGTACATTGCAGGAAGCACCCCGGGAAAATAAGTAACCGTGTAAAACGAGATCAGACTTATGGCAAGTGGTACAACAATAAAAGGCAGCTTATTATACTTACATTTCAGATCTGCAGGTATATGGCTTGCAGTCAGGTATCCGACAGCGGTTATAATGCTGTACAGTATCCAGTAAGTGGTAGCCCTGTTGGCGCAAACATTCTCCACAAAAAACATGGGCATCCCCTTATAGCTAAGGGTATGGAACAGCCCTATCATCCCTACAGTCGCGTAAGTACTGCCGAAAACAATGGATCTGAGATTATGAGTCTGGTCATATGTATAATACGATATCAGGAAAATGGCAGAAGCAACCAGCAAATTAAAAAACTCAAACATGGTGTGCCACGCAAGGAAAGATGAAACACTCATAATGCGGTCAAACAATCCCTGCGCAAGATACGCAAGTTTTAACATAATCAGACATGCTAAGGATACCAGGACAAATATAAAATGATACTTGTTGTTACTGTTCAGTTCAAAAATCTTTCTATGCAATGACCTCACCAATAGCTCATTGACCTCATTTGTATCTCTTTATTTAGTTGACATGGAATTGATATAATGTTAAATCTTATGTTCATTATATTTTATCATTGGTATGGATATATTGGCAATTACTTTCGTAAAATGTGGGAGAATAAAATTGGGACACTTCTCTTGCCTGGAAGAATTCCTTCACAGTGTGAGAAGTGTCCCCTTGCCTTGTTTCGGGAAATGCCCTTTTTCTTCTGCTTTTTACAGCTCAGGATTTATTGCTCCAGAAGTGGCTTGTCATGTTCCGTTCCGCCTATGACGGCCTGTTTCTCCGGAATAATGGCAGAAATATCCTCTTCCTTAAGTTTTTCCCCCATGAAAGGTCTGGGCTTTTGTCTTTCAAGAGCTATTGCGAGGACGGCATTCATGTTGTCTACAGGTTTAATTTTCATCTTGTTTCTGACACTTTTAGGTATATCCTCAACATCCTTCATGTTGTCAACAGGAATTATGACGGTATCAATTCCCGCCCTGTTTGCCGCCAGCACCTTTTCCTTAAGACCTCCTATGGGAAGTACTCTTCCCCTGAGAGTTATTTCTCCGGTCATTGCCACGTTTTTCTTAACAGGCAGCCCACTCAGCGCAGAAACCATTGCGGTGGCCAGAGTTATTCCCGCAGACGGGCCATCCTTGGGCACCGCTCCTTCGGGAACATGAATGTGTATATCATATTTTTTGTAAAAATCTTTATCGATGCCCAGCTCTTCCGCTCTTGAACGTATATAGCTCATGGCTGCTTTGGCCGACTCCTTCATTACATCTCCCAGCTGCCCTGTCAGTTCAAGTTTTCCGCTTCCGTTCATAATTGTTACCTCTATGGATAACGTATCCCCGCCGACAGGTGTCCACGCAAGTCCTGTGGCCACTCCTACTTCATTCTTTTCATTTGCTTTTTCGTATCTGTATTTTTTTGGACCAAGGAGCTTTTCCAAAGTGCCCGGAGTCACCTTCATGGACTTCTTCCCTGTCGTAAGCAGATGTCTTACGGCTTTTCTGCAGATTGTGGCTATCTCTCTTTCCAGGTTTCTGACCCCGGCTTCCCTTGTATAATAATTTATTATGTCCCTCACCGTTTGCTCGTCCATCTTTATGCTGCTGTTTTTCAGCCCGTGGGCCTGTATCTGCTTGGGCAACAGGTACTTCATGGCGATATTGACCTTTTCCTCTTCTGTATAGCTAGAAATGGATATCACTTCCATCCTGTCAAGCAAAGGCCTGGGTATGGTGTCAAGAGTATTGGCGGTTGTCAGGAACAATACCTGTGAAAGATCAAATGGCAGTTCCAGATAGTGATCCCTGAATGCGAAATTCTGTTCTCCGTCAAGAACTTCCAGAAGGGCTGATGCCGGATCCCCTCTGAAATCGCTGCTCATCTTGTCTATTTCATCCAGGAGTATCAGGGGATTCTTGGAACCCGCCTGCTTAAGAGCCGAAATTATCCTGCCTGGCATTGCGCCAACGTAAGTGCGCCTGTGGCCTCTGATTTCAGCCTCATCTCTCACTCCGCCAAGAGACATTCTTACATAATTTCTGTTCAGGGCTTTTGCTATTGATTTTGCAATAGAAGTTTTCCCGACACCCGGAGGTCCTACAAGGCACAATATCGGTCCTTTCAGTGAATTCTTGAACTTCCTTACTGCAAGATATTCTAGAATTCTCTCCTTGACTTTTTCCAAACCGTAATGATCTGCATTCAGTATCTCTTCTGCCTTTTTCAGGTCTATTACTTCTTCCGTGGTCTTATTCCATGGAAGGTCAAAGATCCAGTCCAGGTATGTCCTTATTACGGAACCCTCTGCAGAACCCGGCGGCATTTTCATCAGGCGATCAAGCTCTGAAAGTACCTTCTTTTCAACTTCTTCAGGAAAATCGGCATTATTGAGCTTTTCCCTGTACTCTTCAATTTCCCCCATTACGCCGTCCTTGTCGCCAAGTTCACTCTGTATGGCTTTTAGTTGTTCTCTCAGATAATATTCCTTCTGGGTTTTGTCTATTTGCTTGCGAACCTTGGCGCTTATTCTTTTTTCCACCTCAAGTATCTCTATCTCTTTTACAAGCAGTTCAAGTATTTTTTCAAGCCTTGCAACCGGATGGAATTCATTCAGTATCTCCTGCTTTTGCTCCACTTTCAGAACCATGTTAAATGCTATGGTATCCGAAATCTGCTCTATATCATCCATTGACATTACTGCAAACACAACTTCAGGAGCAACCTTGTTGCTGAGTTTGGCGTATTCTTCAAAATTTGATACCACGTTTCTTATCAGGGCTTCCTGTTCAGTCTTGTCTACATTTTCCAGTACATATATTTTCTCTGTAACTTCAGCCATAAAGAATGGTTCCGTCTGGGTAAACTCACTGATTTCAGCTCTTCTTAAACCTTCCACAAGAACCCTTATGGCATCACCCGGAAGCTTTAACAATTGGGTTACCTTTGAAATTGTGCCCACTCTATAGATATCGTCCTCGCTCGGAGAATCGTTCTTTGCATCTTTTTGGGTAACAAGAAATATCAGCTGGTTATTTATCATAGCCTCTTCCAGCGCCTTTATGGATTTAATCCTGCCCACATCAAAATGCATACGATTGTTAGGGAACACCGTTAGACCTCTCAGGGGTAGCAGCGGCAGTATCTGTTTTTTAATTATTTTTTTTGCTTCGGACATTTGACCATCCCCTCACTAAATATAACAATAATTTTTACAGTCTGAAACAAGTAGGACGTTCAAGAGATCTGAGGCTGGAGTGTCATTTTGTTTCTATTCATTATAACCTTTACATAATTTGATTTCAATTATTTTTATTTGGTATAAAGGGAACCCATCTCCAATAATATTCTAATTATCTACATATATGCCAAATAAACCAATGCTGTCTCTACTCTACTTATATACCACTTTTCCCTGGCAAGTATAACAATCTTTATACCACTTTTTCCTTGACAAGAATGACAATAAACAGTATTCTGTTAATTGTCAACTATTATTAAACTTTTGGTTTACAATCAAGGAGGTTCTGTCCACGCATGAAATATACTTCAAAGGAATTGGTTTTGGTAGGACTTTTCACTTCCCTAACCGCAATCATGGCCCAGTTAACCGTTAAGATTCCCTTTTCACCTGTGCCCATTACCGGACAGATACTTGCTGTATGCCTGAGTGGAGCCATACTGGGAAGCAAATGTGGTACCGCTTCACAAGTTATATATTTGCTCCTTGGACTTTTTGGTGTACCGGTATTTTCCGGCTTCAACGCGGGCCCGGGATACGTCCTCGGTCCTACCGGAGGCTATCTTGTAAGTTTCCCCATAGCAGCTTTTGTCATTGGAAGCATAATTGAAAGAAGAAAACAGACTACTGTAGGTATGATGCTGGTTGCAATGCTGGCAGGACTTACAGCATGCTACGCCATTGGTACGGCATGGCTTGGAGCGGTACTTAAGCTGAGTCCTGGAAAAGCGTTGATTGCGGGAATAGGATGGTATCTCCCTCTTGACATAATTAAAGTATCATTTGCATCTTTCATAAGCTGCCATGTAAGGAATCTGCTGATTAAGTCTAGTTTATTGGAGGTGTGACAGGGGGACGGGGGTTGTGTCACGCAACACGTGACACAACCCTGTGTTACCATATTACTGAATTACTGAAACGGGGGTCTTACAATGAAACCTGAATATTATGCAGACATGGCATTAAGGCTGGGTGCCGACCATGCCGTTGTTTTCAAGATAGATGACATAGTATTCGATTCAAGAACCATTCTTAAATGCATGTACGGTTGCAGTGACTGGGGAAAAGGCCATACCTGTCCCTCAAGGCCCGGCTCCCTCATGCCCTGGGAATACGAAAAGATATTCAGAAAATACTCATGGGGTATCATAATCCACTCAACCGATAAGAAAACATCGCAGGAAGTATCCTTTGAGATTGAAAGGCAAGCCTTTATTGACGGGTACTATTTCGCTTTTTCACTCAGCGACTGTGCAATATGCGAACAATGTTCCGGACATAAGGGAAAGGAATGCATAAATCCTAGGAAAGCCCGCCCGGCTTTTCACAGCGTAGGGATTGATGTCTTCAAAACCGTAAGAAAGTTCGGCTTACCCATTGAGACTTTAAAAGAAAAAGGCCAGGTCCAGAACTGGTACTCGGCAGTTTTCATAGAGTAAACTTTTACTTGGGAAAGCATCAAAAATACGTTTTTAATCGGTAAACGTATTTCTGCTTCCCCTTAGCAATAACATTACACCAAGCCCTATGATTACCAGCGGCCAGAGTAGCTTGAAATTCAGCCAGCCGAAAAACTCTCTCACAAGAAACAAAGCACCTACGCACACCAGTATGAATCCAAAAAGCACTCGGGATTTTCCGGAGTCATACTTTGAGAAATCTTTCCATTCATTCCTTTGACTTTCGAAACTTCCCGCATCAAAATCATAGCTTTCTCCGTATGTTCCTTTACCGAAACCGCTGTCGGAGGCCTGGTTCCCCATCTCGAATGGATTGCTTCCCTCAGCCCGGTCAGATCCTTGCTGACCCTGGTATCTTCCGAAATCTGAATAACCATCCGAGGTATTATAAGGATTTGAAAAATCTTCCCTGTTCTCGGGGATGACAATTGAAGCAATTATATAAATAATAATCCCTGCACCGTAAGTACAGCTTATAGCAATCCAAAGAATTCTTACAAGCACGGGATCCATTCCGAGATATTCAGCTATTCCTCCGCAAACGCCGCTAATAACCCTGTTTGTCCTTGAACGGTACAATCTTTTCATGGAATCTTATCTCCTCATCCTGGAAATTTTATTTAACCATCATCCTTGCAACATATAATACGGAATTTGATGAGAAATGTCTTAAGATTTATGCATTTAAGTTAAAATTCCTAAAAAAAGTGTGACAGGAAATACTGTCCCGTCACACTTTTTATACCTTTTCAGTTCATACCTTTTATCACTTTGCAGGCTCAAGTTTACCGTGCTGTACCTTGGTCTGAGATATTCCGAGGAAACGTTTCAGGTTTTCACTGAAAATATTGTTCATCACGTCGCTTCCAAGGCCCAATTTCTTGTATATACCACTGTCACGGTCAATCCATTCCTTTGCCCACTCTGAATTATAGTCTCCAGTATTGCAGTCGGTACCGAATATTACATTGTTCTTTACGTCATATCCTACAGTAAACAGCTTGGTAAGCGCATCCTCACGGAAGATAGGAGGAGTTCCTGGAGTGACATCTATGAACATTTCCACCGAAAGATCCGGACGCAGAGTATATGCATTGAGGAATTTCCCATAAACTGCGATGTTTTCATCGCACCATGGCCATGAAATGTGTGCAAGGGCAAATTTCAAACCCTCAATCTCCAGGAGGCATTCAAACTCCCCGGGACGGTTAAATTTTGCTGAAGGCTTTCCGTCCCACAGTATTCCCGAATGAAAGAGTATAGGTTTCCCTTTTTTGGCTATTGCCCTGTACACTATCATGGCACGCTCATCGCCCGGATAATGGTGGCCGCATATTACCTTGAATCCGGCTACTCCTCTGTCACATGCCTCGTTTACCTGGTCCAGCGCATCTTTCTCTACAGGATCTATCCAGAAAAACGGGTAAAGGTTGCTGCTTTCTCCAACCCATTGGAACAAATTGTCAAGCCTCTCTTCAAAGGTGTACTGTCTTTTCCTGAAAGGAGCAAAACTGTTAGGGGAAATGGAAATAAGAATACCTCCGTCCACGCCTGCTTTCTTCATTTTTTCATCAAGATCGGGTTTGTTCACTTTTGCTTCTTCGTCTATGTGTATATGGCAATCAAGTATCATGATACTCCTCCTTACCGATATTCACCCGATAACAATACATCGGGTTTTCTCAACTTTTTATATAATTTTACCACTATTGCCAAATATAAATCAACTTTAGAATGAGAAACTTACAGCTTTATCTCAAGTTTCTCCAGCCTTACAAGTACCTTTACATCATTTACGGATACTGTCTCGGTGGCAAGCCTTCCTCCGTTGCTTACCAAAAGCAGCCTTTTGTCATCCAATTTCTTGATCTGTCTTATCATCCTTCGCCCGCCGTACTCCACAAGGTAGAATGCATTATTTTCAATTTCACCGGATATATATCCGAAAACTATATCCCCTTTCAGCATTCTAAATCCCAGCATATCATTGTCCTGTATTTCCAAAAACAGCACCTTGTCCTTAGGATGCCCATCCACCTTGTTGGATATTACAGGCATCTGTCTGACACCGAGAGCCTTGTCCATTGAATACCCGTAAATCGGAACAGCCTTTAGAACCGAGCTGAAGGCTTCGGTCCACGTCTCCTGTATCTCATTCTTTACAGCAGTAGCCTTTGTCAGGGTCTTTTCTTCTTTATCATGCCCCGTTTCGAGGTAAATGGAAATTTCATCAAGGTTATACTGCAACACCTTGGAAAATTGCCGTATCAACTGATCATTTAAAATCCTTTTACCCGATTCAATCTCTGCCACAAACTTTTCGGTAACTCCCAGGGCTTTTGCAAGCTGTTTTTGGGACATCCCTTTAAATGTTCTGATTTCCCGTATTTTCTGCCCTATCCTGCTCATATCCGTACCACCTTAAAACATTGAGCTTTTTCCCGTTCAATTATTTCAGTTATTAAGTTTATTCCTGCTTATGCTCCGCAGCATTTCTTGTATTTCTTTCCGCTCCCGCAGGGGCAGGGATCATTTCTGCCTACTTTATTGCTAACGGCAATATTCGCCCTCCTGTATTCCTTTGTTATTCTTTTTCTTGTCTCCTCCGACAGGACATTGTCCCATTGAGGAAGAGTGTAAAGCCAGTGAGCTTTTGCGTCCAGCATGTTGTAATAGAGCTTCTCAAAATCAATTTCCAGCCTTATTTCCGTATTCTCCTCTATGCTGTCCAAATCCAGGGGGCTAACAAGGCTGGTATTGATACCGTCCAGAAAGCCTGCTGCCGTAACCACATCCATCCCGAAAATGGATGCGATCTCACTCAGCTTTCCGCTTACAACCTGGTCTTTATTCTCTAAAAGGTATTCATAGCATTTCTTCTCTTTTTCAAGATAATCCTTCCAAAATTTTTCATAATCCTTCCGGGTAGTTTGGCTTTGAGCCAGTTCCCTCCACTGTTGATACAAGCTCATTTTCATTTCTCCTTTGACATAATGATTGTCCGTACATTATGCAATGCACAGCTCCATCTTATCGTCCAAGCTTACAGGGAATAATATGTTGCAGAATAACGTAACCCTGGTGAAGCGGTTGTCATTCCTGCATATCACTTTCTAACATAGAAACAACAATTAACTTTAACCATTATAGCAATATAATATAAATTTAATCAATACTGGAAAACAGGAATGGTTTTACTGTGAAATGGTTTTATCCAAGAGCCTTTATAATGCCCTCAATGCTTAAGCTCCCGATGTCAAGAAAAGACTCTCTCTCCAGAATACTGCCCAGAGCATGGGCGTCTGAGGATCTGACAAATTTGTATTTTGTTACGTTTATGTTTCTGGCAGTAAGGCTTTCGGTACTGCAGAAAGGTGTTATCTCCAGCGTCCTGATACCTAACTCGTCAGGGATAATTCCCAGGTTTGAAATTATGCTGTATGACTCTCTGTCAATATGGGCCGGCACCGCTGCTCCTCCAAGGCTTCTTACCAAACTGAAAACCTCTTCAATTCCAATATCGGCAGCTGTAACAAGCAACTGCTTCACATGTCCCTTTAATCTGTCATTTTCATCCATTATTATCTGCTGCCCGAATATGTCTGCCCTGTTTTCAATGGGAGGAAGGGCATCATATACAAACTGCTGCATTCTGAGAGCAGCATCCACATCGGGAAAATAGCACAGCACATGTACCTCTTCCCTCGTCTCAACTTCCATTCCCGGGACTACGATGATATCCTTTCCCTCTGCACATTTGCAGACCGCACGGCAGTTTTCCGCAGAATTGTGATCGGTAATTGCGATGGCATCCAGACCTTTAAGAAGAGCCATGTTTACGATGTTGTTGGGGGTCATGTCATCTTCAGCGCAGGGTGAAAGAGCTGTATGTATATGAAGGTCAACGGCCGCTTTCATTCTTTGCACCACATTTCTGTACTTGATCACAGAGCGAGGTTTGAACCTGTGCTTTTCAGCAGTTCTCCGGCCCTGCAGCAAATTTCAAATGCATTCATGCCTGTGCTCAATATGGGTATTCCTTCCTGACAGGCTCTCTTGAGCGTGGCTTCTTCCACGCTGATGTCTTCAGGAATAATTATACACGAAATCTCAGCCAGCAATGCAACGGCAACAATGTTCAGGTTTGTATGAACCGTTATCCACGCATCATCTTTCCGGGCATGGGATATTACCCAGCTTAACAGATCACAGGTGTAAACTCCCCTGATTTCTCTGTCTAAACCTGTCTCACCCGTTAAGATTCTCATGTTAAGTTTGGAAGCAAATTCAGCGACTTTCATTATTGTCCTCATCTCCATGGCCGTTAGTATCCTTGTCCAACACCGGTGGCATTTTTTTCTCCAGCTCCATCATCTGTATGGCCAGGCTCCTGACCTTTTCACGCAGCTTAAAGATACAATCCGTTTCATTGGCAATGCCCCGAACGATATCTTCGGCAAGAGCCCTGCAGCTCGGTGCTCCGCATGCACCACAGTCAAGCCCCGGAAGTTCCTTGTTTATTTGATTTAGAGCCTCCAGTTTCTTAAGGGCCTTTTGAAAATCCTCATCAAGCTTCATTACCGGCTTATATTCAACATTGCCGGTCCACACCAGGTCCTGGATGTACTCTTTCTCTCCGGTATCGGGTTTTGATTTTTTTCTGGCTTCTTCAATATGTTTTTTCAGCCTTGTTCTTGCTATATACGGATTGACAACGGTAAGGGGTCCTCCAAGGCAACCTCCTGTACAGGCCAGAGCCTCAACAAATTCCATATCATTCAGTTTATCGTTTTCAATTTCCTCCAGTATGGATATTACGTTGTGTATTCCGTCCACAGCGAGAAACTTGTCTGAACCGAGAGCGATGCTCTCGCCACCCGGTTTGGCCCAGCTTATTCCTTCATTGCCTGCCAGATCAAGTTCTTCCCCATTTTTGACTTTCCCCATCGTTAAAAGTATCTTGACATACACATCGTTTATTGATATCACACCGTCTACGGCAGACTTTTCCTTTTCATAAGGCGCTTTTACGCTGGTAACTTTTGCAGCACAGGGAGAAATGAAAAATACCCCTATTTCATCCGCAGCCAATTTGTATTTCTCTGCAGCTTCGCTCTTGACTATTCTGGCTGCCACTTCCATGGGAGACTCCAGCTTGAGAATATTGTCCAGAAGATTTGGAAACCTTACCTGTATCAGCCTTACAACAGCAGGACATGCAGAAGAAATCAACGGTTTTTTGAAATTCTTCTCCGAAATAAGCTTTCTTGTAGCGCTTGACACTATTTCAGCTGCCTTTGCCACTTCATAAACCATGTCAAAGCCTATACGCCTTAATGCATTCAGTATCTGATTTCTTGAATATTTTGACTCAAACTGTCCGTAAAGGGAAGGTGCAGGAATGGCAACTTTGTATTTAAAAGAGTTTATGGTCTCTATAGGATCGGTAATGGCCTTTTTGGCGTGCTGAGGACAGACACGGATACATTCCCCGCAGTCAATGCATCTTTCTGCAATTATCCTCGCTTTGCTTTTCCTGACCCTTATGGCTTCAGTCGGACATCTTTTTATGCAGTTTGTGCATCCTTTACATCTCTTCTCATCCAAGGTAACCGAATGAAAATAGTTTTGCATTGAATCACCACTTCCGAGCGCTTTTTCCTAAACCTTACCGTCCTGAATCAGGTGCATAAACCTTCATCCTCAGACTTATGCCTTCAGCCTGATAGTAATCCTGACAGTTGTCCCCTTGCCTACCTCCGTATTAATTTCAAGTTCGTCTGAATATCTTTTTATGTTGGGCAGCCCCATGCCGGCTCCAAATCCCAGCTCCCTTATTTCATCCGGAGCCGTAGAATACCCTTCCTGCATTGCAAGCTCAATATCAGGTATTCCTGGACCCTGATCGGTTATTTCCACAACGATTTTCTCGTTATCTATCTCCACATGGGCGTTTCCTCCGCCTGCATGTATTACCGAATTGATTTCAGCTTCATACATGCTTATTGTCGCTTTTTTAACAATAAAAGGCGGAATACCCAGCTGATTGAGGACTTTTTTTACGTTGCTTGATGCTTCACCTGCTACTGAAAAATCATCTCCGGGTATAACGTAATCAAGCTTTATAACATTGTCGCCCAACCTTATGCACCTCTTCCGGTCAGCCCCGCGCTATATAGTTTGCCGCAGGCGACAAACATGGGCTCCCTGGTTGTAAGCACTGATATACCTTTCTCTGCTGCCAGGTCAACAATGTTTTTCCCGGGCACCTTGCCTCTTACAAAGACGACAACCTTAATATCCATCATCTCTGCAGTACGTATGACCTGGGGATTTACCAATCCGGTCAGCAAAAGCACGTTTTCTTTCACATATGCCATAACATCGCTCATAAGGTCGGAACCGCATGCCGAAGTTATTTCCAGGTCAAGATTTTCACTTCCGGCAAGAATCTCAGCATCCAGAATACTAACAACATCTCTTAATTTCATTGCTGCACCTCTGTACATATTGTATGTGTCCTCTTTCAGACCTTGGTATCAACTTTCTCCATAATATAATCGGACATTGTATTATTAAACATTGCTCCCTGCATTTCCTGCATTTCGACAAAATTTTGTTCCGAACTTGGTCAATTTTTTCACAAATATCAATATTTGCCACCATTAATTAATTATTCCAACAACCGGGTTGTGATGCATGGCCACAAATTATTGCTATAAATTACTGCTTAAAATAATTGCTTTAAGTTGTTACTTTCAATTAATGCGTTAAATAATTGTTATAAATCATTACTTTAATCAATGCTTTCATTCATGGTTGTCAATCCTGGTTATGTGATTAAACGTACGGTAATGTCACCAAAAAGCTCATTGAATGGCCGCAAGGTCAGCAAAATCCTGCTTCAGGGACTTGTAAAGTTGCCTGTAAATCCGGTACATTTTTGAATACCTGTCGGCTAAAGCTTTGTTTGCCCTTTGTGTGTTTTCCACCTTTATTACTGCATCGCAGGCTTCACCAACACTGGAATACACTCCGGTGCCTACGCCCGCCAGCAAGGCCACTCCCAATGCAGGTCCTTCGCTTGAATTAACCGTTGTTATATCGGTTCCAAACACATCTGCCTGCATCTGTCTCCACAGCCTGCTCCTGCCGCCTCCTCCCGATGCCCTGACCTCAGATACATCTACGCCCATCTCTTTGATGATTTCCAAACAATCTTTAAGGCTGTACACAACACCTTCCATTATAGCTCTGATCATATCGGGCTTTTCATGTTTTGCGGAAAGGCCGAAGAAAACACCCCTTGCATTAGGGTCAAGATGGGGAGTCCTCTCTCCCATCAAATACGGCAGATAGACAAGGCCGTTGCAACCAGGCTCAACCTTTTCTGCTTCCTGATCCATAAGGACATAAGGATCTATTCCCATTAGTTCTGCAGTCCTTTTTTCCTCTATACAGAAATTATCCCTGAACCATTTCAGGGACAGGCCTGCTCCCTGGGTTACACCCATTATATGCCAGGCGCCAGGCACTGCATGGCAGAAAGTGTGCACTCTTCCCAAAGGATCTATGCTCACATTGTCTGAATAGGCAAATACCACTCCCGAAGTTCCTATAGTTGATGAAATAATGCCGGGTTTTACAATTCCATTTCCTACCGCACCGGCAGCCTGGTCACCTGCTCCACCTACAACCGGAGTGCCTTCTTTTAGCCCTGTAGCTTCGGCTGCCTGCCTATGAACCTTCCCGCTTATCTCCTGGGATTCGTACAGTTTGCCCAACATGCTCTTTTCTATACCCAGCTTTTCCAGCACCTCATCGCTCCACTTTCTTCCGGGTATATCCATAAACTGCATACCGCTGGCATCAGATACTTCGGTGGCAAACTCCCCGGTCAGCTTAAATCTTATAT
This sequence comes from Bacillota bacterium, assembly GCA_023622945.1. Taxonomy (GTDB): domain Bacteria; phylum Bacillota; class Clostridia; order Acetivibrionales; family JAMNYG01; genus JAMNYG01. The sequence goes on from JAMNYG010000167.1 coordinate 19,573, forward strand.
AGTCTTTTGGAAGAAGGATCTTATATATTTTTTCAAAAATTTCCGGCTCGTTGTTTTTCACCCACATTACCTTTGAAGCCGTAAATCCGGTGAGGGCAGGATTGGCAGTAATCTCTATCAAGCGTTCCTTTCCTATCAGGGAAGTTATCTGCTCGCATTCGGCTGCACTCCGCTGATCACACCATATGATTGCTTTTCTAAGAACCTTGTACTCCCTGTCCAGAAGAACAGCACCATGCATCTGGCCCGAAAGCCCTATACCCTTCACTTCCGCCGCATTTATCCCGCTTTTCGAGAGTACCTCTCTTACCGTCAGGCATACCGCATTCCACCAATCTTCTGGGTCCTGCTCCGCCCAGCCTATGTTGGGCTGATACAATGGATATTCTCCCAGAGCGCTGGCTACCGTATTGCCCATCTCATCAAAAAGCACTGTCTTTGTACCGGAAGTTCCTATGTCAATACCCAGCAAATATGCCATCCTTATCCCTCCATTCAATACCTTATGCTAGAAAACCCGGGAATGATTTCATCTGAATCTGAAAAGCAAATACGTCTGTAATATCCGAAATCAATATGAAGCCATATATCGGTATATCTGCAATATTTTTCAGAACTGCAATGGTACAGGCTCAACACCTGTATAATGCCATCATTTCTTTATATAAAACTATTATTTCCTCAAACCCTAATACCTGTTTTATATTATACCAGTATAACGGATTATCGGAAAGTACAGAGTGAAATATCATACGTTTTTAATACACCTTTAATTTGAAAATTTGAGTACCATGAACTGAAATATTATAACCAATGTGTTGTGCCAGCATAGAAACAAGGAAAATGACAGGATAGCGCAACAGGTTAAGCCAACCTCATAGATTGAACTGTCACATTATGCCAAAAATATAGACAGTGCTGTTAAAATTACATATATTCCGAGAAAGAGTCCCAACGTACATACCTTACTTAAAACCTATGCTCCTGGCGGCCTGATGCTCTACCTTGATAATAAACTCGGCAATTTCAGTTTCTCGCGGCGGGATGCTTGATCTCAATGACAAACTCGGCGATTTCACCGTATATACGCCCGTCACCGGTGATTTCGGCCGTGGCTGCAAGCCTTCTTCCCGGAGCAATTCCTGCAGGGGCTTTTACGTCAAACCTGACATAGACACATTCCCCTCCCGCGACTTCAATGCATGCTGAGGGATCCGAGCTTTCAAAACCGTCAGGCAGTTTAAGAGCTATGCTGTAACAAGTCCTGTTTTTGGAATGGTTAATCAGCCTAAGCCATACCGTAAAATCCCCAGGGCTATGAACGTAGACGGTGTAGGGGTAAAAAGATGCCCATGCCGGATCTATGCCGTTTAGAAGTGGATCCTGGCTTACAATTTCATACAATCCATCTCTCATTTCAACTGACCAGGATACATAACCTGAAAGCATTTCAGGGTTTACACCAAAAGCTCCGTAATGTCCTGTGGCCAGGATGTCGGGATTAAGCTTTTTCATAAGGCAGGCTGCCTCAACTATTTTCTGGGGATAAACGATATTCTTGAACAATATTGGCGTTACCAGACCGCCTTCAACTGTAGGCCATATATTGTCTCCCGTAAACAGCACCCTGTGACCGTCTATTTCCAGGAACAGGCCCATTGCATAATGGGTCTGTCCGGGAAGATGATAAAAATAAAGTTCATATTCCTCCCATTTCATTGAATTTCCCGGTTTCAGGACCATTTGCGGATGAATGGGAACAGCAGGAAGGCATGGCAGCCTGTATGCTCCCGGATTCTCCAGTACATCGGCAAGTTCCTCTATCGTACAAACCTTTACTTCACTGAAGGGGTAAAAGCGGTCTGCAGCCTGGTAATACTGCAGCTCCGGCACCCTTGCAGTATGGTCGTCATGATAGTGAGTTACCGTGATCAAGTCAACGGCTTTCAGCCCGAACTCACTGCTGAGCCTGTCGATGTGGCTTTTGTCCAGATAACCATAATCTATTATCATGCCCTTCCCGCTCCCGGACAATATAAGGTAAGTGGTATCGCAGACATATATCAGATGAGGAAGTACGCGGCTGAAAGGAAGAGTGGCCCGAGCCTTCCTTTCCGGCTGCATTATTCTCTGAAGCCGGTTTATGCGGGATATTAGGAGCCTTATGGCCTCATGGGCATCTTCCATGGGGTTTCCATGGGATGGGCAGAGAAGATCCGGGCACAAACTGTCCACCTTTTCCAGGGATTTTACCCAATCTGAAAATATCACCATTGGATGAGGGAGATAATGCCATTGAAAATCGTATATATTGTGAACTTTCCCGGGCTCCGATATAAGATCTCCGCAGAACACGAATCTTTTTCCGCCTTTGTCAAGGATTACGGATATGGCCCCCTTCGAGTCACCGGGAGTGGATATTATTTTAAAAACACATCCCTGCCATTGGATGGTTTCACCATCAGAGATGCCTGTACACTTTATATTCCTTGTTCTCGAAAAGAAAACCGAATCGAGGGAGTAGTCCATGAACACTTTCTTATTCTGCCAGAATTCTTCAACCTTGCCGAACAAGTGCTCTTCATCCCTGGGAACATATATCTTTACATCATCACCCAGAAGTTCATCCCCTCCGCAGACGTCGCGGTGATGGTTGGTATGGATTACAGCATCAATATCCGTTATACCTAATTCATCAAGAACATTTAGCACCCTGCCCGTGCCGAAATCCACCAAAACAGCCCTGTTTCCGTCTTTTATTATATAAACGTTGCAGGAATCCCTGAACAGGTAGATATCCTGCTCCAGCTGACAAAGATTCTGATGAAGAAAATTTCCGTTGTTTTCAGACCCAAAACTGCTCATGGACCTCACCCTTTTTCAATACTTTTTTTTTGAAACTCTCTCATTATGAACTGACGTACTTCTTCTTACAGAATGATGTAAACTCTTTTTATAAAATGATGTACACTACTTTTATAAATTGACATATACTCTTTTTATAAACTGACGCACAATCTTTTTATAGAATGACGTACACTTTTTCATTACAAAGCGATGGTGACTCTACCAGTTACTAGTTGATTCTGCCACCTACTAAACGAATCTACCTCTTACTAAGTGAATCCAATTTACCAATTGATTCTACCGCTTATCAATAAAAGCAGCTTCCCCCGATAAATTCTCTTATAATTGAGTTTGCCGGTATCTCTTTTGAATCTATAGGAAGAAAATAGCTGAGGAATTTTATCAGCCTCTTTGCTTCCGTATACTCAGGATTGCTGTCGTCTATCTCGGCAAGCAGGGGCTCTGCCAGGGTTTTTAACACTCCAAGCTCATATACAAGAGAAGAGTTGAACATTACATCCGCTTCCTCCTGGAAGGGGAAAATATTTTTCTCCTCTCCGCGCCTTACCGAAGGCCAGCGCCTTATTGTATTTATCGCAGAGGTCCCCCTGAACTGGTAATCCCTAACTATCCTCCTGATCATTCTTGTATCGGTGGATGGTATTCTGTTGTGGTCATCTATGTTTAATGATGTCAGGGCGCTTATATATATTTTAAACTTCCTTTCCTTTGGGATTGATGCCGTCAGCTTCTCATTGAGCCCATGAATACCCTCGATGATCAGCACCTGGTCATCATCAATTTTCAGTTTCCTTCCTACTTTCTCCCTGCAACCTTTTGTAAAGCTGAATATAGGCACTTCAACCTCAATACCGTTTATCAGGTCCGAAAGATGCCTGTTGAACAATGGCACATCTATAGCCTCCAACGCCTCAAAATCATAATCTCCGTTTTCATCCCTCGGGGTAAGGTTCCTGTCCACAAAATAGTCATCAAGGGATATGGTGACCGGCCTTAAGCCGTTTACCCTGAGCTGTATTGATAAGCGCTGAGCGAATGTGGTCTTTCCTGAAGATGAAGGACCTGAAATCAGTATTACTTTCTTTTTTTCTTTGTTAAAAGCAATCATATCGGCTATCTGGGCTATCTTCTTTTCCTGGAGCGCCTCAGCCACCCTTATAAGGTCACAGACCCTGCCTGAACTTACAATATCGTTAAGAGCTCCCACATTCTCTACGCCAAGGACACGCAACCATGTTTTGAATTCCTTAAATATGGAAAACAGCTTCTTTTGTTCCCGGAACTCAGGCAGCACATTTGGATTGCTTTTCTCAGGAAACCTTATTATCAATCCCGGAGGATAATACTTAAGTTCAAATAAGCTTACATACCCTGTATCCGGAACCATATAGCCGTAGAAATAATCCTTCAGATCACCAAGGCTGTATATGGTAACCTGTGGTTTCTTCCTGTGTTCAATAATGCTGTACCTGTCTTTTCTACCCATCGTGAGGAATAATTCCTTGGCCTCTTCTGCCGGTATTACCTGCCTTACAAAAGGTATGCGGGCTTTTACAATCTCCCTCATCCTGTTTTCTATGCTGACAGTTTCTCTCTCGGTGAGCTCTGTTTCACCCTGGATCTCACAATACATTCCCTTGCTTATGGAATGGCTTATGATGACTTTTCTGTCGGGAAACAGGTCCTTAACCGCTTTAATGAGTATAAAGTGCAGACTTCTTCTATATATTCTCATACCGTCTTCATCCGTCAGATCAATGAATGAAACGTTGCAACTTTTATCAAGCCTGTAAGTCAGTTCCCTTATATGGTTGTTCACTCTGCCCGCTACTATGGTGGATGGGTATTTACCTTTGAAATCCTTGCTTAACTCAAGAAGAGTGGTCCCGGCAGGAACAAGTCTCTCGCTCCCGTCATTAAATGTGACATTTATTAAATTGTTGCAATTCTTGTTCATAGCATCAGCCCCGTATATCAATTTTATTTCATTTTTTGCAGCAGATCCAACTTCAGAATCAATTAAATCAAAACCCCGCTGTCAAAAGGCTTGCAGGGTTAACCTTGATGTATTCTTAAAACAGCCAGATGTATATATCTTCAGATATATATTCTATCATACTGATTAAAATTCCTTTAATAATTGAGCCTTCAAAAATTGGAATAAATGATAATAAACGTGTTCCATGTACTTGTTATTGTTTCTACGTTGTAGTAGAATGCCATTGAATGCAAATATAACCTGATTTATCTTATTGTACTGACATGCTGCATATCGAAATGATGCGCAGCAAAGTTAATTTAACCTGTTGTGCTGTCATAATGTTCAGGAAAACAGTATGCAGGAATAACAAGTATTGCATATCATTTCCTTCGGTCAGCACAATGCGTTAATTTAATAATATTCCTGCCGATACATTAATGATACCATTTCCGGCAACAAGGAATTATTACAGATTATTATCCAGATCCCACGGTCTGAAAAGGAGGTAGTTCTTATGAGCAATTCAGTTATTGCTGCCCAGCTTTATACCCTCAGGGATTTTTGCAAAACACCCGAAGACATAGCAAAAACCTTTAAAAAGGTTAAGGAAATGGGTTATGATGCAGTCCAGCTTTCAGGACTGGGACCTATTGACCCTAAGGAGCTTAAAGAAATAGCCGACAGGGAAGGTCTACGCATTTGTGCCACCCATATTTCCTTCGACCAGATGCGGGAAGACATCGAAAGGGTAATCGCAGACCATAAGCTTTGGAACTGCAAGTATGTAGGCATTGGCGGGATGCCACGCGAAAACCGCAACAGCAGGCAGGGCTACATAGATTTTGCCAGGGAGGCATCGGAAATCGCGAGGAAACTTGCCGATAACGGACTCAGGTTTATATATCACAATCACAATTTCGAATTCAGAAAGTTTGACGGAATGACGGGTCTTGAAATCCTTTATAACGAATTTGACCTCAGCGTAGTTGATTTTGAAATTGACACATATTGGGTTCAGGCAGGAGGTTCCGATCCGGCAGCCTGGATAAGGAAAGTCGGGGGAAATATGAAAGTTGTTCACCTAAAGGATATGGCCATTGATGAAAATTCCAGGCAGATATTTGCCGAAGTGGGCGAAGGCAACCTGAACTGGCCTGCAATTCTTCAGGCGTGCAAGGATATAGGAGTTGAATGGTATGTGGTAGAGCAGGACGTTTGCCAGAGGGATCCCTTTGAAAGCCTTAAGATAAGCCTGGAGAACCTGCGCAAGATGGGCATTTGGTAGAAGTACCTTCCCTTCTTTGACTCATTGACAGGGAATGTGTCAATAATGTAGAATGGTTTTTGTTGAAATTTCAGACCGCTACTGAAGCTGTATCTGCAAAGACATCTGTTGAAGTTTGTTTTGCAAAAAATAGCTGTTGAAACTGTATTCACAACGGTCAGAAGCCAAAGAAGGGACATCAGATGCAGAATTTAAAGGAAGTATTGATTAAGGAAGTAAACAGGAGAAGGACTTTTGCCATTATTTCACACCCGGACGCGGGAAAGACGACCTTGACCGAAAAGCTGCTGCTTTATGGCGGGGCTATAAGGCTTGCAGGTTCGGTTAAGGCAAGAAAAGCAAATAAGTATGCGGTTTCCGACTGGATGGAAATCGAGAAACAAAGAGGGATTTCGGTAACCTCAAGCGTACTGCAGTTTGAATACAACAACTATTGTATAAACATTCTTGACACACCCGGCCACCAGGACTTCAGCGAGGACACTTACAGGACCCTTATGGCGGCCGACAGTGCTGTCATGCTCATAGACGGGGCAAAAGGTGTGGAAGCTCAGACCATAAAACTGTTTCACGTATGCAAAATGCGGGGTATACCAATATTCACCTTCATCAACAAGATGGACAGGGCCAGCAAGGATCCTTTTGAACTGATGGAAGAAATAGAACGGGTGCTGGGAATCCGTTCATACCCCATGAACTGGCCCATAGGTACTGAAGGTGATTTCAAGGGAGTATACAACAGAAAGTACTCACGTATCGAACTTTTCCGGGGCGGAAACCATGGGATCTCAGAGGTTCAGACCATCGCGGGCGACGTTAACGACCCCACCTTTGCACAACTTCTGGGGGAAGATTACCATAAAAGGCTCTGCGATGAGATAGAACTGCTTGATATGGCAGGCGATCAATTTGACAGGGAACAGGTTTTGAGAGGGGAACTGACTCCCATCTTCTTCGGAAGCGCCATGACAAACTTCGGAGTGAAACCTTTCCTGGAAGAATTCCTGGAGCTTGCTCCACCTCCCGGAGCAAGGATGTCCAGTGTCGGTGAAGTAGATCCTGCCGATGAAAGATTCACAGGCTTTGTTTTCAAGATTCAGGCCAATATGAATCCTGCCCACAGGGACAGAATTGCATTTCTTAGAATATGCTCCGGAAAATTCGCAAGGGGAATGGAAGTCTTTCATGTCCGCCAGGGCAAAAAGGTTAAGCTGTCATATCCTCAGCAGTTTATGGCCCAGGAAAGGGAAATAATAGAGGAAGCTTATCCCGGAGACATCATAGGTGTTTTTGATCCCGGAATATTCAATATCGGTGACACCCTAAGCGAAGCAGATAAACAGCTTAAGTTTGAAGGCATACCTCTGTTTCCTGCGGAACATTTTGCAAGGATTTCAGCAGCGGATTCCATGAAGAGAAAACAATTCATCAAGGGTATAACCCAGCTTTCTGAAGAAGGTGCAATACAGGTTTTCAAACAGATAGATATAGGTATAGAAGAACTGGTGATAGGAGCCGTAGGCATACTTCAGTTTGAAGTACTGGAATACAGGCTGAAAAATGAGTACGGTGTATCCATAAAGATACAGCATCTTCCCTACAAACATGCGCGCTGGATAATCTCAGACGGCAAAATGGACCCCAGAAATCTTAACCTTACAAGTTCAACCATGATTGTGGTTGATGAGGAAAACCGGTATGTGCTTCTTTTCGAGAACGAATGGTCCATAAAATGGGCCGAAGAGAGAAATAACGGCCTGAAGCTGGCAGATATAGCCATGAAGGATCTGTAAAAGAATTAGAAGTACGAAGAATCCGGAAAATAATCGGAAACAAGATATAAACTGCAAAATCGAAAACAAGGCATAAACGGTAAGATCAAGCTAAAGGGACTTTATAAAAACTAAAGGGGCTGAGTTACAAAACTAAAGGGGCTGACTTACAAGGTTTTTAACCTCAAAGGCAGCCCCTCTGAATTTATTCACAAAAGATAAAGGAGCCAACAGCTCCTCAAACCAACAAATCATACCCTATCTTTGCCATCAGCATGCACAGTACACAAACCATCATCGGTTTTATTATCCTGCCGCCCTTGGTAACCGCAAGGCCGGAACCTACCCAGTTACCCAGAATTCCGCAGATTGCCGTAAAGATCCCAAGTGAGAACAAAACCTTTCCGCTGATTATGAACGTAACAAGGGCTGAGACGTTTGATGCAAGATTCACAATTTTCGTATTCCCCGAAGCCGTAGGAAGGTTAAAACCTATCAGCCCTGTAAACACAAGTATGAGAAAGGTTCCCGTTCCGGGACCGAAAAAGCCGTCGTACGCCCCTATGACGAATCCTGCCGCTGCGGACAGAGCATAGATCTTCACGTTTGAAAGCAGGTAGGCCTTGTCCTTTTCGCCGAAATCTTTCCTGGTCAGTATGAAGACCGCAATAATGGGAAGCAGTATAACCAATATATACTTAAGATACTTTTCATCTATCGCAAGGGCAAGCCTGGCTCCCAGGAAAGATCCTACAAGGGCGCCTGCAGCAGAAATAAGCGCTGATTTGAAGTGAATCTTACCGCTTCGTATAAACCTTACGGTTGCAATAAAGGTCCCCAGGCTGGCTGAAAACTTGTTTGTGGCCAGGGCGTTGTGTACCGGAATTCCCGTCAAAAAATATGCGGGAAGAGAGATCAATCCTCCTCCGCCTGCAATGGAATCCACAAATCCCGAAACAAATATTAAAATGCACACGATAATTATCTTTTCAGGTGATATGTTCACGGGTCATTCCTCTCTAAAACGTAAAATTATATTTGTCCTCAAAGTTTTTAATGCTCTTAAAGATTTTTATTGTTCTTAAAGTTTTTTTATTGTTCTTTACAAATTTCCCTTATTGCCTTGGAAAATTTTTCTTTTGTTTTTCAAACTCTTCCTGTTTTATTCATGCTACGTTTAATTCATATTGCGTGTTTATTGATATTTCATTTTAACTCACGTTCGGTTTCAGTCTGTATCCTATTATAGCTCATGCTCTAATTAGTTCATATCCTGCTTTAGTTCATATACCATTTCAGTCATAACCCGTTATAATCCATGCCCCATTATAATCCATGTCCGGTTTTATTTCAAAGCATATCTGTTTTCCCAAACAAATGCCTTGGTTTCAAGCCTTCTTAGTCCGCTTCTCAGGATGATGTATTCACCGTCCCTGACCATGTCCGCCCTTACTCCCCCAGGCTGTTTCCTGTTGATTTCAGTAACAAACCTTTCCGGGATATCAGGGGCATACAGCCTGATCTCATCATGGCCGTCATTGGAGAAATTCCCCAGAAGCAGGACCGATACACAGCCCATATCATAAATGCAGGGCAGCACATAGGGAACACCTTCCACAAATATCCTGGGTCCTCCTTTGGCATTTTTCAGAACATCCTGGAAAATTGCCTGCTTAATGGGATTGAGGTGGGCAAGATGTCTTGTACTTATGCGTCCGTATGGCAGGATCAGTACCCTGTCCTTGTATATGGTAATTCCGGGACATACGACTTTTCCGTATGGATTTCTTACTTCGGTTATCAGTTCAGGGTTTTCCAGATACTTTATTTCAAGAAAGCTTCCCAAATCAAACTGGGCTGTTGAGCGGGCAAGAGGAACACCGCAATAACTCTTGCCGTTGCACACCTGTTCATAAGCCTGAAAACCGCTGTCGGCACCATGCCATGCTACATCTGAAATTCCTGCAAGGTGGCCCAACCCCATATCTGCAAGGGTGTATGCAGCATCTCCGTTTAATATTACGAAGTTGCTTTCAAAAAGTTTTTCTATCTCATGGGCTGAAAGGTTTCTGAAATACTGCCCCGATACTGCAACCGTACTTCCGCTGTGTTCTTTGCTGTCTGAGAATGTGTTTGCAATTCCGTAACAGGACAGCAGTGAAGCCCAGAAGGTCTCATCGGGATAAAGCTCAGTCATGCTCTTTCCTTCAAAGGTATGCAGAGTGTATGAAGATTCAGGACTATACAGCACCTTTACTCCTTGCTGGAATTTCTGCTTAAGTCCAAGAGCCTTTATTGAATTAAGAAAATCCTTGCTTTCAGCCAGCTCCTTCTGATACCCTTCAGACATTATGACCCCTGTTCCCATCATGTTAAACAGGCTCAGGGTTATCCCCTCGGCATCCAGAAATGCAGAGGTCTCTACCTGGAAGCGGGTGAAAGACCTGGAAGATGAGAACCTGGAAAACGGGAAATTATCCATTTCAGGATATACTTCAGTATTGTCGGGTAAAATCTCTCTTGTCATTCTTGAAACCTTGTTGAAATCCCAGAGATACTCCTGAGGCGTTGTTTCGCTGTAAGCCGGCAGGTGCGGCCTGTTAACCGGCGGCGTGTTGCGTGCAAGGCCTTTCAGTATGCCGTTCCAGTCCCGTCCTTCAGCGCAGTGTACTGCAGGAACCGAGCTCATAAGCCCTACCCTTGTTGAAGGCGAAACTTCATGGACTGCTTTGCCGATGGCTTCAGCGATATCCACCAGGGTCTCCCTGCAGGTATCAAGCCATATTTTCCTGTAGGGATGAGGCTTACCGGGCTTCAGAATGCCTTCAACAAATTCTTCCCGGGTAAGCTTCTTGCCGGCTCTCCTGGAGTATTCTTCCATATGTTTTTCGCAGAAACAGCCTCCCCATACCAGCGGAGAATGATTATGAAACCTGAAGTCATCTTCCACCCATATCATGTTAGGTTTGATGGTGGCATAATACGCATACAGTTCTGTTATGTACTTCCTCCACTCCTCACACAATGGGCATGCCTGGACCTTTGCCATGTTACCCTCAACATCCACCATACGGTTGAAATTCTGTCCTTCTCTTAAAGACCTGCCCCTGTCTGCATGGACAAGTGTTACCCATGGATTAATGGAAGTGGTAATGCCAAGAGGCTCCAGTCTTTCTTTGGCACGGGAGATAACGTCAAGCCATGGCCTGGCTTCTTCCTTTGTAATAAATCCGGTGTTAAGCTCTTCACAGTCAATAAAAAACATTACATCATCTATCCTGGCCTGCCTGCAAAACGATATCAGCTGTTCAATACGCTCCTCATCGCAGCAACCAGGTTGTATGGTGAAGCGAAGTATGTATAGAAAATCCCGGTTCAACTCTTTTCCCTCCCTGAGAGTTTTCTTTTCCTAAGTGAATGGGTTTTCTTGTGTGATTAACTGTGCATTCTTTTCCGAATAACCAAAAGAAATATCATTGAGTCAAAGTATGGGGACAAGGAACCGTCCCCATGCTTAACATACTTCAAATTCTTTCTCTGCCAAAACTCCTGAAGCCACATCCTTTGCAACAATTTTCCATTTGCCCGTCTTTGCATTGTAGGGAAGCTTAAACTCCTTTACGAAGCTCAGCCCATCAACCTTTACGTTTTCCGAATACATCCACTGGTACTTGCCTTCGGGATCGTAAACATTTATGCTGAGGACATTGGCGTACTCACCATGGGGCTTCTCAGAATCTATCCTTATTTCAGCCCTGTATACCGAGCCCCTTGCTGCAATGTCCTGACCGCTGACTTCAACATTCCGAACCTCATATGGAAGCAGTGACAATTGCAATGTGTCTCCTGATGCTATCCGGGCATTTACCTTATCTGTATAGCCAAGATATTTGCGGGCTCTTATATCGTACACATGTCCTTTGTCCTTGAATTCAACCGTTATTGAATTGAGAGTCTCTCTTCTCTGTTCATCCCCCAGCCGTTCAAGGCCGTCATAATTAATCTTTATGTCGCCGTCCAGCTCTCTGAGCACACATACATACCTGGCGGTGTTGTCGCTGTAGTAGTATGACTCATGCCCGCTTTCAACCGGCCTTCCTTCATCATCCTTCAGTTCTGCCGGTTTTTCGATTCCCCCAAGCCTGAAAATTCGCTTAATGAATTCTTTCAAAACACCGGCAGAATTCCTGTTCTTCCGCATTGAAGGATAATTGTCGGCAGCAAAATTCAGATATATGCCCTTTCCATTGCCGTATTCATTTACAACCAGTACTCCGATCCTCCTTGAGAAGTCATCCACATAAGCAGCTTTTCCGCTGTCAGCCCTGATTCCCGGTTCGGCAATCCTGAATCCAAGTTCCTGCTCCCTTGTTCTGAACTGAAGCTGAGGATACGGAAAATCACTTTTCGGTATTATCTCTCTGCTTCCGTAGAACAATCTGGCGGAATTATCCAGCCTCTTTATTCCGAAAACATCATCCAGCCTTCCTGTTTTATAAAGTTTACAGTGCTCATCCATAAGGCCGGTCTGCATATCTCCGATTACCGTACCTCCGTTTTCCACAAACCTTCTTATTTCATCTGCTTCCTTTTGGCTTAAGGCAATTGAATAAGGCAGTATGAGAAGCTTATATCCCTTGCTTATCAGCTCCCCGGCCTCTATTTGCTGCGTTGCAACAAAATTGTACTGGTAGCCGAGATCTTCCATGAGATCGATCCAGCCCTGTCTGTTGTTCTCAAAGCGAACCCTTTCGCCCAGTATATAGGTTCCATGTATCGAAGGCATGGAGTAATGAATGGCAATTCCAAGATGGTCCCTCCTGGCCGTATGCAGGAGAAGCTTGCCGATTCCTTCCCTCCTGATCTCCTTAAATACCTCGGCCATATCAAGTGCTCCCTCAAAATATGTAAAGTCGGGATTGAGGCAACTGTATTCACAGAAAATGCTTATGAGGGTCAGGCCATGGTAGAGGGCATTCCATATCCTGTTCTTGATGCTCTTGCCCCTTGCTCCGTATCCGTACCATCCGCCTATTATGGTGCCGGGCAGAGCAAATGATCTGTGAAATTCAAACTGATTTCCCACTCCGTAGGCTTCAAAATAGCCTATATACTGGTGCAGCAGGTAGTAATCATAGCCCGTATATGCGGTTGATGCCTGGCAGCCCGACATCCGTATGACACCCTTGGGGTCTATCCTTTTGATATAGTCCCTCAGGTTCTTGTAAGTATTGGCGAAAGTAAGCTCCATAAACCGCCTGTGGTCTCCCCATGAAGCAAACTGCCTGGTATCTATGGCTTCCTCAGCCGTATAGGGAACCACCTGATCCCAGTTTTCAAAGTTTGTACCCCATTCCCTGTTCAGCTCATCCAGGTCTTTATACTGCTCCTTAAGCCATTCCCTCATCTTGCTCATGCAATGAGGGCAGAAGCACAGATCCAGCTCGTCTGAATAGCATGTGAGGGAACCCTCATCATTGGCATAATAGGATACGGGTCCGAATTTCTTGTTATTGGTTACTCCTTCTCTAACCTTTCTTTCATTTTCTTTTATGAATTCCGGGTCATTCAGGCACGGTACCCTGCAAAGGTATTTCTTATCCTTTGTGGTGAGATATTTTTCCTTCCTTTCGGTATACGGGTGCCTGTGATACCAGTATACCCCAAGACCTTCCGCTCCCGACATTGCAAGAGCCCTGTCGCTTCCGGGAAACGCACCCGTTACTCCAAGCTCCAGGTCCAGCTCCCGCTGAAGAGCCCACATGTCTCCCTGTCCCCTGTTTTGAGCATTCATGAAGACTTCAAAGTCATTAAGGCTTCTCTCCTGGGGTGTCACTATGACGGTACGGGAATCCTTTCTCTGCACAATCCGGCCGTTTACCCATACAACGGCACGTATCTTTATATGCAGGGATCTTACTCTTTCCACGGTATATTCAAACTTTACTGTACCGTTTTCCTTAATGGCATGCTTTTCGGCGTGCCATATATTCCCATAGTCGTCCAGTACCTGTATCTCAAGTTCTCCATCCCTGCCAAAAACATCTATGTAAGCTGCAAGCAAATCACCTGGCTGTGTCACATCACATGAAAGGGAGATATTGCTTACTCCTGCCTGAAGGGGAAAATCCAATACAACTGTCTGCCAGTCAAGGACACCTTCACGGTTCTTCAAAAACACATCCGCCCTGTATTGTCCTCCCAGTCCAAGCCACTCCGGCAATTCAATGGTATTGGAAGTGCTGCTTTCTTCGAATACTACGTTGTCATGGGAATCATTTATCCTCATGTACAGGCTTAAATCCTTCCCCGGTTCATTGCCTTTCCTGCATCCGCAATTTCCTTCGCAAGCCGGAGCTGTCCTGTCCGTGACCTCAACATCCAGAGAAAAGCCATTCCTGACTACAGACTTTATTTCATATTCAGGCTCTTTTCCTGACGCCCAGATCATGCTCCTGAATATGAGTCCGTAGAAATA